>PNBO01000107.1:3940-4485 GCA_003136095.1 Myxococcales bacterium | reverse complement strand
GTACTGCTGCTGTACTACGCGCTGCCGTTCCGGTACCGGAACGGACTTCTGACCCTGGCGGCGTACGTCTTCTATGGCTGGGATCGGCCTTGGTTCGTGCTGCTCATGATGTACTCGACGGTGTGCCACTACTACGCCGCGCGCATCATCGCGACGCCGGGAGCGTCGGCCCGCCTGCGCAAGGGCACGCTCGCGGTGGCCATCATCAACAGCCTGTTGCTGCTGGGCTACTTCAAATACGGCGTGTTCGCGCAAGAGAACGCCAATGGGCTCTTGCACGTGCTCGGGCAACAGGGCTTCCGCCTCTACCAGATCACCCTGCCCATCGGCATTTCCTTCTACACGTTCCAGACCATCAGCTACACCGTCGACGTGTACCGGGGCGCCGCGCCCCCCGCGCAGAGGCTCACCGATTTCACTTGCTTCGTGGCCCTGTACCCGCACCTCATTGCGGGCCCTATCGTTCGCTACAACACCATCGCCGATCAGTTCGGCCACCGCCAGCACACCTACGAGCGCTTCGCCTCGGGCGTGGTCCTCTTCAT
>PNBO01000107.1:3536-3903 GCA_003136095.1 Myxococcales bacterium | reverse complement strand
TTCGAGATCCCGCGCAACTTCAATTCGCCCTACCGTTCGCGCAGCATGACCGAGTTCTGGCAGCGCTGGCACATGTCGCTGTCCAGCTTCCTGCGCGACTACCTCTACTATCCACTCGGCGGCAACCGCTACGGCGCGCGCCGGTCGATGCTGAACCTGTGGTTGGTCATGCTCATCGGTGGCCTGTGGCACGGAGCCGCGTGGCAGTTCGTGCTGTGGGGCGCGTACCACGGGATGTGGCTGGCGCTCGAGCGTGGCTTCGCCAAGCGCGACGGCCTGTGGTCCTTTCTGCCGCGGCCGCTGCAGATGGCGGTCACCTTCTTCTTCGTACTGCTGGCGTGGGTGCCGTTCCGGGCCGAGAGCTGGG
>PNBO01000107.1:0-3517 GCA_003136095.1 Myxococcales bacterium | reverse complement strand
TGGCCCAAGCTGGCCTGGATGGTGCCGCTGTTCGCGCTCGGCCTGGCCGCCATGTACACGCAAAGCTCCAACCCCTTCCTCTACTTCCAGTTCTGACCATGTCGCGCGCTTGCTGCAAGACCCTCGTGTTCACCTTCCTCGCGATCCTCTTCGCGGTGCCGGTGTTTCAGGGCATCTGGGAGAAGACGGTGGAAGGCGAGTCCCTGCGCGTGCTCGGCCTGTTCAAGAAGGTGCCCAGCGAGGCGAACCTGCGCGCCTACGAGAAGGAGCTGGAGGAAGCCTCGAAGGTGGCGGGCTGGCTGCGGCCGGCGTTCCGCCAATTGCGCTGGTGGCTGATGCGCGACCTCGGGGACAAGGCCGTGGCCGGCGCCGACGGCTGGGCTTACTACGGCCCCAACATTCAATACCTGGGTGAGCGCTACTTCCGAGATCTGAAATCCGGTAGGCCCGCGGACGATCCGGCCGAGACCGTGGCCGACTTCGCCCAGCAGCTCGCTTCTCGCAACATTCGCCTGCTGGTGGTGCCCATCCCCGCGAAGCCCGCGGTTGCGCCCGAGCGGCTGCGGCGCGGGCTGGTGCCGAGCCTCGCCCTATCGGTAAACACCCGGCGTTTCATGGACGAGCTGCGCGGTCGGAGTGTCGAGGTGCTCGACCTCTATTCGCCCTTTGTCGAGCAGCAGCGCGCGCACCCCGATCGGCCGCGGATGTATTTGGCGGCGGACACGCACTGGACCGGCGACGGTGCGCGCTTCGCGGCCGGCCTTCTCGCCGCGCGCGTGCGGGAGATGCTCGGCCCGACTCCATTGGAGCCGAAGCGCAACTACCGGCGAGAAACCGTGACCGTGGCGCGGCGGCCAGATATTCCGCGCATGAGCCGCCTTCCCGGCGAAGCAACGGCGTTCCCACCCGAAAACACCACTGCCTATCGCGTATTCGACGAAAAAGGCGAGCCCTACGGCGACAGTGACGACGCGCAGATTCTGCTGCTCGGCGACAGCTTCTCGCGCATCTATCAAAGCGACGAGCCAGAAGCCGCCGGCTGGATCGCCAACCTCGCCTTCGAGCTGCACACGCCGCTCACCTCCATTGTGAACGACGGCGGCGCCTCGACCCTGGTGCGCCAGGAGCTGGCGCGCAGTCCGGAGCTGCTCAAGGGCAAACGCCTCGTGATCTGGACCTTCGCCGAGCGCGACCTGCGCTTCGGCATGAAGGGCTGGGAAAAGATCGCGCTGGAGGAGTAGGGGGCTTGTGCCAACGCAGTCCTGGTCGAGCATAGTCCTTTTTAAGCGCCGTTCTTCCTTCACCGACTCGCATCCGCATCCGAAAGTCCGATAACCGATTTTACGTCAACTATACCCACCTACACACCCAAACTATCCATACCGCTCGGCAGCCGCTACCAGGACTTCCGCGCCTTCCCCGACGGCAGCGTGGCCTACCCGGCGCCCAGCACCGGCAACAAGATCAAGATCCTGCGGGTCCTGCCGTGTTCGTAGGCCCGTTCTCCGGCGGCGTGGCCTGGCCCATGGAGTTGTTGCCCCAGCAGGCGACGGTGCCGTCGGTCCTGATGGCGCAGGCGAACTCGTAGCCCGTGGCCAGGGTGGTGAACGTGCCGGTCGGAGGCGTGGCCCGGCCATAGTTGTTGTCACCCCAGCAGGCGATGGTGCCGTCGGTCGTGATGCCGCAGGCATATTGGTTGCCCGCGCCCACGGCGATGAAGGTGCCGGCTGGCGGCGTAGCCTCGCCGTAGTTGTTGCTGCCCCAGCATGCGAGGGTGCTGTCTGGTCTCACGCCGCAGAGGAAACCGACACCCGCACTGATGGACGTCACCGCACCAGCCGGAAGCGCGGTGGCGCCGCCGCCATCCAAAGGCGCGAAGCTGCCGGGCCCGTTGAATTGGCTCCAACAGGTGACGCTGCCGTCCATCCGCACCGCGCAGGCAAAACTGTCGCCCACGCTGACGGAGGTGAAGGCACCCTGCGGCGGGACATCGTTCGAGGTTGGGACGCCCCAACACACGACGGTGCCGTCGACCCTAACCCCACAGCCGCGGGCGTAGCCGGTACTGATGGATGCAAAGGGACCGGCCGGTGGAACCTGGAAGTTCAGGATCGAGAGCCCACCATCCGTCTTCATACCGGTCGCCGTGGGCGCGATGATCTGTCCGGTGCTGTCAAAGCACACCGCGCTGCCGTCCATTCTCAATCCGCAATTCCAACTGCCGCCCACGCTCACGGACTTGTAAATGCCTATCACACGAGGTTTCTGGTCCGAGCCCCAGCAGACGACGTTGTCGTCGGGCCTCGCGCCGCAGGCCGTTGCGTAGCCCGCGCTGATGGACTTGAGGATTATCGTGGAGGACGCGGCAACGGGCCCGAGCTCAGGCCCCGCATCGGGCATCGTGACGGTCGTGCCGCCGGTGCCAAGAGCGCCGCCGGTGCCAACGGCGCCATCGATCGCAAGCGAGCCACCGGTGCCGACCTTGCCACCCGCGCCCGCAGTGTCCAGCTTCACCGCCGCGTCGGGATCGGCTTCCACCTCGCTGAGAGCGCCCTTCTCGCAGCCGGTTGTCGACATGCCGAGAGCCGCCAGCACCAGCGCAGACGGGAGACAAAGGTCTCTAATCGATGTCTTGGTCGTAGGTGATGTGTTGGTCATGCTTGAGATACCCGGTGCCTAAGCGAATCGAAGGGGGTTTCTTCGTTCGAGAACCCCTCTTTCACAACTTGATCACGCCCTGCCTGAGCGCGAACTTGACCAGGTCGGTGCGGTTGTGGATGTCGAGCTTCCGTATGACCTGGGCAATCAGAAACCAAAGCAGCTCGCGTCCATCGTGTCACCGCAGGAGCCCTGCGTACAGCTCTCGACTTGCGCGCGCGTCTCGGCAACCATGAACACGGTGTCTTCACAGTAGGCATAGTCCCCATAGACGCGACAACTATTCATGTAGTCGTAGCATTGCTTTAGCATCGGGGTGATGCTTGGGTCTCGATCAATCAGTCGCTGATCGCACGTATCACTGTCGATGCAGGCGGGGTCGCCCCCGCACGCTGCGAAGATGTCGATGGCCTGCTGGCTCACATGGGAATACACGAGGAACCTGTGGCACTTGGCCAGGCAATCCGTGCCACCCACGCCACCGCAGCGAACGGATTGATCGCAGACCGTTTGGCATGCCGCTTCGATCGCGCTGGGCGAAGCGATCACATCGTCCTTGCCGGCGCCCGTGCCGCCGGTACCACCCGAGCCGCCGCCGGCCGCGCTCAATCCTGCAGCGCCTCCAACTCCGCCGGCACCCCCGAGGCTCGAAGCACCGGCACCGCCTCCGCCTGGTGTCGTCACACCGCCAGAGCCGCCCCCAGGACCTGATTCCGGGTTGCTACTTCCCCCACATGCCTGAATGCAGGCGAATGCGCACAGAAGCCCAAGCCAGAGCCCAGGCAAGGATCTCGTCGTCAATGCCATCGCGGTCCTCGCTGGCGCGGACCATCTGAGATTCCGGAGAGCGCGTAGGAAG
>PNBO01000103.1 GCA_003136095.1 Myxococcales bacterium | reverse complement strand
CGACTGTCAATGGCTCGGACTCCGCGGGTCGCTTTTCCCCGTCGTATGCCGAGCTCGCGTCGCGAGTCTTGAGCCTGGCCTCGATCCGTAGGATCAGCTCGCGCACATTGAAGGGCTTGACCACGTAGTCATCCGCGCCAGCTTCAAAACCAGCAACCCGGTCCGCCGCCTCCACGCGCGCGGACAGGATCACGACGACAGCTCTCTTCACCTCGGGCATCTGGTGAATGCGCCTGCAGATCTCCAGCCCCGACATATCGGGCAGCATGACGTCGAGCAGGACCAGATCGGGCTCGAACTCCTCGAGAAGACGCAGCGCCCTGTCGCCGCAATCCGCGCTCCGCACGTCGTAGCCCGACGCCTTCAAGGCGTACTCGAGGGATCGGCAAAGATCCACCTCGTCCTCGACGACGAGGAGTCGAGCTCGATGGCTCGGAGGGGGCTCCATGGATGGTCGCACCATCGCACCGTGAACGTGCCAGGCTCGTGACAAACGTGAAAAAGCTTTGGCCCAGACACCCCACACAAAAGTAGAAGCCACCCGGGGTCAGGAGAGAGTGTTCTTCCCCGGGTGGCTTCTTGCCGGGCGGCGAAGCGGAGGCATGCACCCATGACTGCGCACTGTGCCATGCAGCCCGGCCCCCCAAATCCCCCTCTAGCTAAGCTATCGAGCCCAACGGATACGGCCACTCCTCCCGGTTTCCCCTCGTCCTTTCGGGACCCCTACCACGGTAGGACGGAATGCTACCCTAGCGAGCCGCGCGGTCGAGCGACACTCGCGCTACACCTGTGTTCCAGAGCTCTGTGCAGTCCAGCGCTACGACCGTCTCCCGCGTTACAACGGCGTTGAGGAAAGACAACGCAATGGTAACCGAGCGCTTCCCTTCCTTCTTCTAGCATGCGCGCCACAACCACCCTTTGACGAGAAGGAGGAAGATTGTCATGCCAAGAGAGACACCGCCCTTCGATCTGGACTTCCTTGTGGCCGCCGAGGACGAGATGCGCGTCCGGCAAGCGACCCAAGACACCAGACTCGAAACCCTGATGCTCCCAAGTCTGTACGATCATGTCTGGGAACGGGACGCGCGCAGCATGGAACACGAACCCGCCAGCGAGGGCCTTCCCGACGAAGAATACGCCACGGTTTGGGAGATCACGCTCGAGCGGCTCTGAGCGTCGCCCGAGGGGTGTGCCAATGTCGGCACACAAGCAAGTAGTGCATCGAGTCATGGGGTGACGTTGAAGTCGAAGGCCGCGAAATCCGTCCCGCCGCGGATGTCGTGCAGCACGAGCCACATGTGGACCAGGCCCGCCACGTCGGACTTCCAGGTGTTCTCGGCATAATTCTCGCTTTCGTTTTCGCCGCGGCCCGTGATGTCGTGCTCGAAGCTTCCCCCGGTCGCGTACCATGACACGCGCATGGCTTCGCGGGGGTGATAGACGAGTATGCGCTGGATGACGTCGTAGGCTGGGTAGGGCTCCGCCGAGTCGTCCGACCAGTAGGCCCAGAGCGCAATGGTCTGCCCCCTTCCGACGGAGACGGAAGCCACGCTGGCCGAGCTAATGGGCAGCTCAACGGGATCCAGGCTGGGCTGCCCCACGGTCAGCGCCGTCAGCAGCGGGTTGTTGTTGAGCTTGTAGTTCGCGGTGTACTCGCGGATGATGTCGGCCGGCGCATCGGCCAGGCCGCAGTAGATCCGCTCAAGCTGGAAGGCAACCAGGGAATCCGGGAAGGTCATGCTCACACGGCGCAATTCCTCCGGAACCAGCAGCTCAACTCGTATGGGCAGGTAGTAGCCGCCGGTCACGTCCGCGTCGCGCGGACGGATGGGTGGCTGGGCCTGTGGCGGGTTGGGGCCGAACTGCGAACAGGCGTCCACGGGCACGGGGGCCGAATAGGTCGTGGCCGAGCTTCCGGCAGCGCCTGGCAATGCATTCTCGTCCAGGCAGCTCGAGCTCACCGAGTTGTTCTCGGTGGGCGGCTTGGGCTGATCACAGGTCGCCCACAGCAGCGGCGAGGTGATGTCCGCGCTCGGACCGGGCACGCGGCCGGCCACGTCCACCGCCAGCGCCTCGTAGGCGACGGTGGTGTTCGCGCTCCTGGGGTCGACCTCGGCCGGGACGCCCTTCACGGCCAGGATGGCCGGGCCGCTGATCTGCGAGATAGGCGGGCCGACCTCGGGCCGGCAGGCAGCGCCGAGAACGAAGAGGAACCAGGTTGCAAGGTGTGCTGGCTTCATCAGAACTCCATGCGTAGCCCGGCCACGGCCAGGACCGGCAGCCCGGTGATGTAGTCGTGCTGGGCGAAGTCGGCGCTGTAGATGATCTCCTCGGGATTCTTCCGGTTGGTCACGTTTTGGACGTCCGCGAAGACGTTGAACTTGAGCCGCCGGAACACGAACGCCTGCTCCACGCGCAGGTCGAGCGAATAGAAGGCCGGCAGCCGGATGGAATTGTGCGCGCCGTAGATGGGTTCGTAGACCTGGTCCTTGGCGTTGAAGTAGGCGCCAATCACCGGAGTACGCGGGGCACCGGTGGTGTAGCGGAAGCGCGCGCCGGCCTGGAATCCGTGCGTGATCTCGTAGCTGGCCAGCACCGCGAGCACGTGCGTCTGATCGTAGTCGAACAGGCGCCAGTCCGTCTTCGGCCGATCCTGGCGCTCGCTGCGAATGAGCGAATAGGTGAACCAGCCGAAGAAGCCCTTGGCCAGCTCCTGGCGCAAGAGCAACTGGCCGCCATAGCTGCGCCCGATCCCGGTTTGCAGCAAAGACTGGCCGACCGGCGGGGAGGTCAGCCCGCTGCGCGCCACCAGATCGTAGAGCCGCTTGTAGAAGCCCACGGTCTCGAGCGTGAGCGTACCCCTGAGCTTGTACGAACCGCCCGCGCTGAGGTGGAGCGCCGAAGAGCTCGTGAGGTTGGGATTGCCGAAGACGGGGCTCAGATCCTCGACGGCAGGTGTTTGCCCGTATACGCCGCCGCCCGCGGTGAAGGTCAGCCTGGACGTGGCCCGGTAGGCGAGCGACAGCCGGGGATTGGGCATCCAGGCCAGCGGCCCCGGCAGCGGGTTGCGCGGCATATCCATGCGCCGGTAACCGACGTCCGGTTTGACGTAGCTGTGGGGAAGCTCCAGGCTGCCGTCGATGAGGGTGGGCTCCAGGCGGAAGCCGGGGGTGAGCGTCCAGTGCCCGATGGTGATCTCGGAGAAGGCGTAGGGCGCGGCTGACAGCAGGTTGATCTTCCAGTGATCCGAGGCCAGGTCGCTCCCCGGCGGCTGGCCGAACACCGTGATGTCACCTTCGCGGGCCGGCAGGTTAAGCGAGCCCACGCGCTCGGCGTTGCTGCTGCGGCCCTGAAAATCCATGCCCAGCGACAAGACAACGCTGCTGGCCACGCGCCGCCGGTACGAGGCGCGCGCCGCGTACTGCCAGGCAGTCACGTTGAGCAACAGGGGCGTGCCGCCGAAATTCCACGCGCTGTCGTTGCTGTCGTAGCCGACCGAGGGCGTGAAGGCGACGCTGGAACCGTCCGCGAACAGGCGCGTGTAGCGCACGATGAGCCGGCGATAGTTCTGGTCGGTATTCTGGGTCTTGACCTCCAGCGGATCGGACGAGGGCACGGCCCGGCGCAGGTGATCGTCGGAGGCCAGGAAGGTCGCGGACACCTCCTCGTCCTTGCCCAGGGTCAGCGAGGCGCGCGCCTGGTAGTCGTCGTAGCGCGGGATGGGAAAGAAATCGCCCACGTCCTTCGACACCACGGTCTTGAGGGTCTTGTCGAGATAGCCGTAGCGGCCCGAAACGGCGACGCGCAGATTGGGCGTGATGGCCGCCTTGACCATGCCAGCCGTATCGACAACGTCGGCGGCCACGTAGCCGTGCACGCCCTCGCGGCCAGGATCCTGCAATTCGATGCGCACCAGCCCGCCCAGCCCGCGGCCGTACTCGGCCCCGAACGAGCCCGGCGACAGGTCGATGGATCGCACCAGATCGGTGTTGATGGTCGAGCGCATGCCACCCACGTGGTAGAGCATCGGGATCTCGACGCCGTCGACGTTCACGCGGGTGTCCTGTGGCGCCGAGCCCCACACGATGAGCGCGCCCGAGCCGAAAGCCGAGCGGCCCACGCCGGGAAGGTTCTGCACGACCTTGAGCGTGTCGCCCTGGGTGCCGGGCACGCGCTTGGCCTCCTCGGTGCGCACCCGGGTCTCGATGACCTCCTTCTTGATGCGCGGGGCGCGCACCACCGCCTCCTCGTCGACGTCGTCCTCCTTGGGCTCGACCATGTACTTGACGGTCTTCTTCTTGCCCTTGGTGATGACCTCCTCGGTCTTGATGGTCACGAGCTCGCGCGACGACAGCTCGATGGTGTGCGTGCCGGGCGCCACGTCGGTGAAGGCGAAGGCGCCGTCCTCGTCGGTCAGTGCCTCGACGCCCAGGTCGACGATCCTCACCTTCACCCCGCGCGGCGGCACGTTGGTGAACCGGTTGACGACCACGCCCTCGAAGTTGATCTGCGGCCCAAGCGACACCATCACTTCCTTGACCACGAACTTGTAGGCGTACTGGATCTTCACGGGCACCGGTGTCCCGTCGAGCGTCGCGGGCTCGAACTCGAATTGCCGGGCCGCGGCNNCCGGCCTTCTGCTTGTCCTCGGGGTAGACGGCCTCGACGAACTTCTTGAGCTTGGGTGGCCGCAGCCCCTTGCCCACTTCAGCGCCCTCGCCGGTGGCTGGCTGAGCCTGCGCCGTCAGGGTCATCCCCGCCGCGAGGACCATGATGGCGGCAACTGTGACGGGGCGCATGCTCTTCGACCCTAGGGATAGTCGAACTCGAAAACGGTGACCCCGGAACCTTCCCCGGCGCTCGACCGCGTGGCGGCCTCGGTCAGCACGCCCGAGGCCTCGCCCTTG
>PNBO01000313.1:7713-9230 GCA_003136095.1 Myxococcales bacterium | reverse complement strand
GCATCATGCGAAGCGCGCCGGAACCGGTTAGCGGTCTTGCTGTCTGAACGGTTTTTTGCACGGACCGTTCACATAACCCCCGACCATCCGCCTTTCGAGGCGCGGCGCACCGACGGGTCGGGGGAGACTGCCTAGAGGTTCCCTTGTCCATGTTCGCTACCGTTTCGTCACCCGTTTCACGTTCCGCTTCAGTCCCGATTGCCCACCCCGCCTCGTTTGGCGCGAATCCGCCCCTGCCCCAGGCGAGCGCGTTCGCCCGCTTCGGCCTGCGTGCGCCCGTTCTGCGCGCCGTCGCGGCCGAGGGCTACACGACGCCCACGCCCATCCAGGTGCAGGCGATTCCCCACGTCATGCAGGGACGCGACCTGCTCGGTTGCGCGCAGACCGGCACCGGCAAGACCGCGGCATTCGCGCTGCCGCTCCTCCACCGCATGTCCGATCCGGCGCAGGCCAAACGCCGCGGCCCGCGCGTGCTCGTGCTGGCGCCGACGCGCGAGCTGGCCGTGCAGATCGCGGACAGCTTCCGCGTGTACGGCAAGTACGTTTCCCTCAACTACGGCGTGGTCCTGGGTGGCGTCTCGCAGGGCACGCAAGTCGCGACCATCCGCCGCGGTGTCGATGTCCTGGTGGCCACACCGGGCCGCCTGCTCGATCTCATGAGCCAGGGCTGTGTGCCCCTGGGCGACGTCGAGACCCTGGTGCTCGACGAGGCCGATCGCATGCTCGACATGGGATTCATCGATCCCATCCGCCGCATCATCGCCAAGCTGCCGGTCAGGCGGCAGAACCTGCTCTTCTCGGCCACCATGCCCGCTGCCATCGCGACCCTGGCCGGCCAGATCCTACGCGACCCCGCCAAGGTTTCCGTGGCGCCCGCGGCCACCACGGTCGACACGGTTTCGCAACGGGTGTACTTCGTTCGCCAGTCCGACAAGCGGTCCCTGCTGCGCGAGGTCCTGCGCGATCCGGCCCTGACCCGCGCCATTGTCTTTACGCGCACCAAGGCCGGCGCCAACCGCGTGGCGCGCGATCTTACGGCGGCCGGTGTTTCGGCCGACGCCATTCACGGCAACAAGAGCCAGAACGCCCGCCAGAACGCGCTGGCGGGATTTCGCGGCGGCAAGGTGCGCGTGCTGGTCGCCACCGACATCGCCGCGCGCGGCATCGACGTGGACGACATCAGCCACGTCATCAACTTCGAATTGCCCAACGAGCCCGAGAGCTACGTCCACCGCATCGGGCGCACGGCGCGCGCCGGCGCCAGCGGCATTGCGCTCTCGTTCTGCGACGCCGCCGAGCGCACCTACTTGCGCGACATCGAACGCCTCACGCGCAAGCCCCTGTCCGTGGTGGACAACCACCAGTTCCTGGCCGGGAGCGAGGTGCCGAGCCCGCTGCCCGCCCGCCAGAATCACGGCGCCGGGCGTGGCAACGGCCGCCGGCGCTGGAGCTGATCCGGAGCTCCCGGATTGGGGCCGCTGCCCCTCGCGGGGGCGAATCGCGCCCCCGCCTGGGGA
>PNBO01000313.1:0-7686 GCA_003136095.1 Myxococcales bacterium | reverse complement strand
CTCCGCCTCCGCGAGCCCTACCAGGCGGTGACCGGCTCGCCGCTCGACAGGGTGCACTGCTGGTTCTGCGGATCCCCGCCGGTGCGCAGGATGTCGGACGGCGCTGGCGGCATGTAGACGCCCATCACCTCGGTGGCGACCATGCGGCGCATGGCCGATTCCAGCGTGGTCACGTAGTAGCAGGGAATGTGTGGCTCCGCGTGCGAGCCACCGATGCCCGAGTCATTGGTGAGGAAGAGATAGCGCCCGCCGGTCACCTCGGCAGCCGTGCGCATGTCGAATTCGCCCAGGTCGTCGATGCCGCTGCCCGCTACCGGGTAGATGTGGATAGCCTTGGCCACGGCCGCGCCGAGCGCGGACACCACCTTGTTCTCGAGCCCGACGTGATGGGGCGCGTCCGCGATCCAGAACGCCACGCGTGCGGTGGCGCCGTCGCGCCAGCCGAGTTGGGTGGCCGCGGCTAGCCCTTGGTCCACGGCCTCGGGCATGTCGCCGCCGCCGTTCGCGGACTGCGCCGCGAGATTCGCGCGGAACGAGGCGAGATCGGTGGTGAAGTCGAAGCTGCGCACGACGTATTCGTCGCCCAGGTCGCGGTAGAGAACTAGCGCCCAGCGCTGGTTGATGCCGGGGAACTGCGTCGCGATGCCACCCACGATATCGTCGAGCTCCGACTGCACGTAGGTAAGCTCGTCGCCCATGCTGCCGGTGGTGTCGATGAGGAACGCGAGATCGAGCCCCGTGACCGTGGGCAGGGCGGTCTGGGCGAAGTCGAGCTCGATGGTGCCCGCGGCGGCGGCGGCGGTCGTGGAGACGCTGAGATTGGCCACGGTGGCGGTGATGGTGACGGTCGCGCCCGTGGACACGGCGGCCCAGCCGGGGAAGTAGAGCACGCGGCCCTCGGCGCCGGTGGTCGAGCTCCAGCCATGCCCCTGCGCATCCGTCACACTCACCTGCGCGCCGGCCACCGGTTGAGCGTCCGCGCTTCTCACCAAGATGACCATTCGGTCCGCGCGGCCGATGATGGGCATGCCGGACAACTGCGTGGTCGCCTCGTTCGCGAGGTAGGTCGAATAGAAGCCGAAGTTGAGATTGTCGTCCCAGGATCCCGCGGTGAGTTGTCCCGTGGGGGTTGGCGGGAGGGCGTCGATGGGCGTCGTGGTGGTGGTCGTCGTCGTCGGAGTTCCCGTGCCGTCTGCGGGCAGGTACCCGGTGGAAGTGCCGTCTATCCCCGGCACCGACCCGGTGGAAGTGCCGTCTATCGTCATCGGCGGAAATACGGCGGGTGAGCCGGCGGCCCCCATCGAACCGCCTATGGCACTGCCCGCGGCGCCAGCGGCGGAAACCGGGGAGGTGAGCGTCAAGGTGGCTCCACCGGCGCCAGTGTTCCCGCCGCTGCCCGCGGTTCCACCGATTCCGGCGGAAGCGTCCATGTCCGTTTGCACGGTGCCAATTCCGCCGCAAGCCGAGATCGCCAGCGTAGCCAGGGGCAATACCCACAGGTGTCCATAGATCTTCATGCGGTTTCGTCGAGCAAGATGCATGCCGTCATGGAGGCTCCGTAACTACCGAAAAGTCAAGGGTGGGTTGCCAGAAAACCGTGGATCGCCGCCAGGAAACCGCGATGACCGGGACAGTTCTGTCGCGGGTCTGCCCCATTCGCCCTGCCTGCTGCCGGAGCCGCCTGGCGGGGCCGCGCGCGGACTTGGGAGCGCAAGCCGGGTGAGCATGAATCTACCCGGCAGGAATCTGTCACCCATCCTTGTGGTTGCCTTTCCTTCCGCCGAGAATCCAAAGCCCACCCAGCAGCAGCAGACAGAGCGCGCTGATGACCGCTCCCGCGGCGAGGCCAGGAGTGCGGAATTCGAGGACGATTCGGTGCGTGCCGGGCGCGATGGCCACGGCGCGCATGATGAGGTTGGCGCGCAGAAGCGGCACGGGCCGGCCGTCCATCGTGGCCCGCCAGCCGCGGTCGTACTGTTCGACGAAGACGGCTAGGGCGGGCTCGCGTGCCGAGCAGACCGCGACCAGACGGCTGTTCGCATACGACTCCAGGCGGCACTCGCCGGCCCGTCCGGGCGACGCTGGCAGCGGGCGAGCCTCCTCGTTCGGCGCGAGCCACACGCTTTCGCCCGCGACGGTCTCACGTTCGTAGACGCGGGCCAAGGCATTCTCGTCGGAGAGCACCTCGGCGTGCCGAGCCAGGAACACGCGGGGCAGGGCGCCCGGCACGCGATACATGCGGGCGCCGGGCAGGGGGTCGAAAATGGGGTCGAGGCCGGAGCGATCGTTGTTTCGCATCGCCGGATTGGCCACGGGCAAGACGGCGAAGTCGGCGCCCAGCAAGCGCAACGCGTTCTGCCCCACGTTGAGCCCCTGGTGCCAGACCGAGCCGAACTGGGCTGGGATGGCGGCATCGTATCCGGGCAAGGTCGCGACGCCCCAGGCATTGACGGTGTTCGTGATCAGGGTGCTCACCAGTCGCAATTCCCCCTCGGTGTTGGAATTGGCGGTGACCCACTTGTTCACGGCTCCGTCGGTCTCGTTCGAACGATAGACGCGCGGCGGTGCGACCGCGTCTGTGCGTAATTGCAGCGCGAGGCGAGCCGCGGGGGGAGGTTCGCTGGCGATGCGCCGGCCGCCGAACCCTTGCAGCGGCCAGGCCGCCCCGGCAAGATCGAAAGCCACCAATGCAACGAGGAGGAACGGAGCGATGGGCGAACCGCGCGCCGCCAGGAAGTGCACGGCGAGGATGCCCAGAACCGCGAGGCTGCCCAGCATGGCGCCGTGGATGGCGAACGCCATCCAGAGGGGTGGCAGCGTGAAGTAGGCGACGATTCCGCTGGCGATGATGCACGCGAGGAGGAGGGCGCTGCAGTGCCAGGGCTGCGGCTTAACGGAGAGCACGCGCCCTGCGCCCATCCCGGCGAGCAGCGCCACGGCGGCCACGACCAGAACCATGTACTTCTCCGGGTAGCGCATGTAGGCGAGGGGGAATACCACCTGGCGGAAGACGCCATGGAGGGGAGTGTATCTTCCCAAGGCCAGCGCGAGGGCGGCGAGCAAAAGCACTGCCAGCGCCAGCGCCAGTCTTTGCCCACGGCCGAGGGCGGCCAGGGCCAGCGCGAGCACGCTGGCACCCAGGTACACGCTGTACGAGAGGGGTAGGCCGCCGAGGCTCGCCTCGCCGATGATCGATGCCGCCGGGTAGTCACCGTAGGCATCCCCCATGGCCAGGGGGGCGACGAATTCGACCAGACGCAAGGGATGAAGCGAGCATCGCTCGGCCACTTCCGGCGACAGCGCCGAGGCGCGTTCGGTGCTGGCGAGAAGCATGCGGGCGGGCACGATGACGATGGCGCCCGCGCCGACCGCAAGCAGGACGGCCAGGGCCGCGCGGACAAGCCAGGTCAGCCGCGCCCGCGGCAGGGACGGATCCGCGCGCCTCTCGACCGCGTGGAGCACGACCGCGAATACCATCCCGAATCCGGCGCCGATCATGGCGAGGAAGACTTCGCCGAGGAGCACCGCGAACATGCTGGGCAGCGCGGCCTTGACGAGGCCGCGGCGCCAGGCATTCCCGCCCCGGCGCAGGCTGTCGAGCAATGCCACTTGGCCGGCGGTAGCCCACGGCACCCATGCGTCCGCGAAGAGCAAAAGGCCGCTCGTCCATTGCGCCGTGGTGTAGCCGGAAAGCGCCCACGCCAAACCGGCGATGACGATCGCTTTCGCCGAGGCGCCCAGGCGGCGCGCCAGCCAGCCTACGCCGGCCGCGCCCCACGCCATGTGCAGGAAGCACTGCCAGTTGAACATGCTGGCCACCCAGTCGCGGCCGACGAGCAGGTAGAGCCAGTTCGGCGGATAGAAGATGCCGTAGAGTGGATCCCCCAAGACCGGGAACCCGAGCCCCTGAAGGGGATTCCAGATGGGCAACTCGCCGCGCGCGAGGCTGTCACGCAGGAAGGCGCGGGCAGGAAACCCCCAGTGCGCGATGTCGCGGAAGAAGATGATCTTGCCGAAGAAGAGCGGCAGATAGGCCGCGCACAGGATGGCGAGCGTCCACAGGAAAGGCCGCCACAGCGACTGGGATCGCTCGTCGTCGGGTATGCGGTGAGGCTCGGGCACGCTCGTCTCAGATTAGACCACACTCGAGCGGCCGAGCCGAATCGCTCACTTCGGCAGCGGCGGGTGGCTGGGAATGTTCCGCTCGGTGGTTGCCATCTGCTTGGCACCGGTCAGCCCGAGCAGGGCGAGGAGGCACAGGCAAAGCGCACTGATGGTCGCCCCCGCCACGAGGCCGGGCGTCCGGTATTCGAGGACGATCCGGTGCGGGCCGGCCTCGACGGACAGGGCACGCATGATGAGGTTGGCGCGCAGAAGCGGCGCCGGCCGGCCGTCCACGGCGGCGTGCCAGCCGAGGTCGTACTGTTCGACGAACACCACGATTCCTCTTTCGTCGCCAGCGCAGATCGCAACCAGACGATTGTTGCGAAAGGATTCCAGGCGGCACGTGCCGGCACGCCCCGGCGGGGTCGAAAGCACGGGTGGACTGCCCTCCGGGGCCAACCACACACTGGCGCCTTCGACGACCGCGGGTTCGTAGATGCGCGCGAGGGCCTGTTCGTCGGTCAGCACTTCGGTGTGGCGGGCCCAGAACACGCGAGGAAGCGCACGCGGCACGTGGTAGAGGCGGGCGCCTGGCAAAGGATCCAGGAGTGGATCGAGGCCTGGCCGGTCATTCCCGGGGGCCCGTGGATCCACCACCGGTAGCACGGCGTAGGTGGCCCCAAACAAACGCAGGGCGCTCTGTCCGACGTCCCGGCCGGCATTCCACACCTTGTCGAGCAGGGAAGGGATCGCGGCGTCGTATCCGGGCAAGGTGGCGATGCCCCAGGCATTCACGGTATTGGTGATCATCGTTTCGATGATCCGTGGTTCGGCTTCGGGGGTGGCTGCGGGCGGCAGCCACTTGTTCACGGCGTCGGCGGTTTGGTTGGACCGATACAAACGCGGCGGCGGCCCGTCGCGCGGCTCCCGGTCGAAAATAGCGCGAACCGCGGGCGGCGGCTCGCCGGCCAGCCTGCGCGAGCCAAATTGCTGTAGGGGCCACGCGGCCGTGGCCAGATCGCAGGCGACGATGACCACCAACACAATCGGCGCCAGGGGAGAGGCGCGGGCGGCGAGCATGTGCACCGCGAGAATGCCGAGGGTGACGAGGCCGCCGAGCAACGCACCGCGGACCGCGAACACCATCCACGCTGGGGGCAGCGCGAAGGTCGCGATGCCCCCCAGGGCGCCGATGAGCAAGAGCAGGACGCCGGTTCGGCGCCAGGGCTGGGGCTCGTCCGAGAGAATGCGCCTCGCTCCCAGGCCGGCCATCAGCGCAACCAGAACCACGACCAGGGCCGTGTATTTCTCCGGGTAGCGCATGTAGCCCAGGGGAAACACCATGCGCCGGAAGACCGCGTGCACCGGCGTGTACCTGCCGAGCGCCAGCAGCAGGACGAGGCAAGCCATACCGCCGAGCGCCAGCGCCAGCCGGCGGCCGCGGCCGAACGCCGCCAGCATGAGCGCGATCACGCTCGCACCCATGTACATGCTGTAGTTGAGCGGCAGTCCGTCGAGGTTCGGCTCGCCGATGATCGATGCGGCGGGGTAGTTGCTGTAGGCATCCCCCATGGAACGAGGAAGAACGAGCTCGATCAGGCGCAAAGGATGAACCGAGCAGGTTTCCGCGACGGCGCGTGCGAGCGACGCGGCTCGTTGGGTGCTGCCGCGGAGGACCTGGGCGGGGACGAGGACGATCGCGCCCACTCCGAAGGCCAGGACGACGGCGGCGACGGCGGCCGCCAGCCAACGCGGCCGGGCGCGAGGCAACGACGGGTCGCCGCGACGCTCGACGAGGTGGAGGACGCTGGCGAACAGAACGCCAAATCCCGCGCCGATCATGGCCAGGAAGATTTCGCCGTAGAGCAAGGCAAAGACGCTGGGCAGGGCGGCCTGGCAGAGGCCTCGGCGCCAGGCCCTACCCCCCGCACGCAAGCTGTCGAGCAAGGCAACCTGGCCGACGGCGGCCCAGGCCATCCAGGCATCGGCGGCGAGCCGCATGCCCGAGGTCCACTCGGCCGTCGTGTAGCCCGAGAGGGCCCAGGCCAGNNTTGAACATGCTGGCCACCCAGCCGGGCCCCACAAGAAGGAAAAGCCAATTCGGCGGGTAGAAGACGCCGTACTGCGGCTCCCCGAAGACCGGGAAGCCAAGTCCCTGATAGGGATTCCAGGCCGGGAGCTCGCCTCGCGCAAGGCTGTCTCGCAGAAAGGCACGGGCGGGGAATGCATAGTGCGCGATGTCGCGGAAGAAGATGATCTTGCCGAGGAAGAGGGGCAGGTAGGCGGCGCCCAGGATGGCGAGGACCCAGAGCAAAGGCCGCAGCAGCGATTGGGGGCGCTGCTCGTCGGATATGCGGTCAGACTCGGGCACGCTTACCCCAGATTAGACCACAACCGTGGGCGTTGACGACCCCAGAGGGGAACGGATTTTCACCACAGAGGACACAGAGGACACAGAGGCCGGAAAGTAAGGGTTTCCGGATCCGGATCCAAACCCTTTCCATTCCGTCTGTCTCTGCGCTCTCTGCGTCTCTGTGGTGAATCTCTGGCTAGCTACCCACCGATCACCACGCCGCCTTGGCGGGTCGCGGCCAGGGTGCCGCAGGCGGCGCAGATGTCGCGGCCGCCGGCGTAACGACGCACGACGGGGATGGCATGGGCGGACAGTTCCGCGCGGAGCTCGCTCACCTCGGCGTCCGTCGGTGGCTGGTATCGCCCCGCCGAATCGTTGACGTCGATGAGATTGACCTTGACCCGTATACCTGCGAACAACCGGGCCACATCCCGCGCGGCTTGCCGGCTCATGTTCACGCCCGAGATCCCGACGTAGGCCAGGGTCACGCGGCTGCGGCTGGTGGTCGCGTAGTCACGGACGGCGGCCACCAGCTCCTCGAGCGGCCAGCGCGCCTCGATGGGCATGAGCGGCAGGCGCATCTGCCGGGTGGGTGCGGCCAGCGAAACCATGAGCCGGAAGCGTGGTTTCTCGGCGGCGAACCGCCGGATGGCCGGCGCCACGCCCGCGGTCGAGATGGAGATGGCGTCGGCGGAGATGGCCAGTCCCGCGGGATGGGAGAGGATGCGGGCCGCGGCCATGACGTTGTCGTAGTTGAGCAGCGGTTCGCCCATGCCGAGGAAGAGCACCCCGCGCACGGGATGGTCTGCCTCGCGGAGCACGGCATGGACCTGCGCCAGCATNNGCCACCAGGCCGTGCGCCTCGCCGCGCTGGCGCCGTTCCTTCAGCGCGCGCGCAGCGGCGGGATCGGGCAGCGGGATGCGCACGGCCTCGATCTCGGCGCCATCGGGCAGGCGGAAGAGGTACTTCACGAAACCGTCGGCTGCGCGTCGCCGCTCGAGGGTTACGAGCTCCGGTGCCGGCCCCGCGCCGGCGAGCGCCGCTCGCACCTTCGCGGGCAGCGCCTCCATGTCGTCGAGGCGGCTTCCCCAATCACGGTGCACGCGCGCAAACACCTTGCGCGCGACGGACTCGCCCACGCCATGCCCGGCTAGCTCGGCGCGCAGCGCCGGCCACTCGAGATTACGAAGTAGGGGAAGCTGGGGAAAAGCCACGGAGGGCGCCGAGG
>PNBO01000227.1 GCA_003136095.1 Myxococcales bacterium | reverse complement strand
GAAGCGTTGCCTCAACCCACCGAGGCGACTACGGCCGACGATCCGGGCCGCTGGCGGCGTCGGGCCTGCGCTTCCGGTCCTCAAGTACATCAGTACATTCCGGTCCGGCGACGCGCGCGGCGAAGCCGCGGGGTGGGGTGGCAGGGCGTGCAGGCGCTAGTCGGCCCTCCTTGCCAGCGGCCCGGCTTGTCGGCCGGATGCTAAGGGACTCCGGAGCCCACGATGCATGGTGGCGGCCGCGCCAGCGGCCGAACGCCTCGCCCGCGAAGCGGGAGAGGCCGACGCGCGTAGCGCGGCGGGTGAGGGTGAAGAGTTGCCATCCGGCTGCTCGACAGGGGAGGCGGTAGAAAGTGTGGGCGAACCGGAGGCTCGGAGGCGAGTTCGGTTGCCACACGAGTTCGGTCTTTCCCTTGCCTCTGCGCCGCTCTCCCGAATCCTCGCCGCTCGGCGCTGATGGACTACACCTTCTTTTCCACGCCATGTCTTAGCACCGTCTTCATCTTGGCGGGCGGGCAGCGGCGGGGGTCGCTGAGGTAGATCTCGTGGTGGCGATTGGCGAGAGTGTAGCCGTTCTTCTCGGCGAAGGCGTGCATGCGCTCGACGGTGGCGGGTTCGGTACTGTAAGGGCCGATGTGCATGCTCTGGATGCACGGTCCTTCGATGAACCGCTCCAGGCGCAGGCGTTCGAGGCCGGGCGAGGGTTTCTTGTGGCGCAACTGATCGAGCGCCTCCGCGAACATTTCGGTCGTGATGTGCTCGGGCTGCATCATCATCGCGCGCCAGGACCAGTTGTCGGGCTTGCTGATCTCGAAGCGGCCGTCCTCGACCCACCACAAGGCTTCCAGGGCCATGACGGGATAGTCGATGGCGTTCTTCTTGCGCAGCTTGGACTGGAATTTCAGGGTGTACGAGACGCCGAACAGGGCCTGCACCGCCTCAAGGAACGACTTCGAGTCGGCCGGCGAGCGGCCCTTCTCGATGCGGCCGTCGACCATCAGGAAGGATAGCTCGGGAACCTCCACGACCTGGATTTTCCGAGCCGAGGGTTGATAGAGGTGCTTCCAGATCTTGCGCAGGTCGAGCTTCTTCATCGATTTCCTCCTCTCGTGGTCACACCAGCAAGGTAGCCAGGCGATCGACCTCCTCGGGCCCGAGCTGGCCGGTGGGCAGGCGCGGCAGATGGATCATGGGCAAACCGGGGTCGCTGGCCAAGCCCTCGACGATGCGGTCGGCGTCGCGCCGGCGCGCGGCCAGGATGGCGGTGCCGGCCAAGAGGTTCGCCAGCTCAGGCGGCGCCGAGGTGCTCGCGGCGAGCACTTTCGCCACGGTGGGATCCGCGGCCTCGGCCGGCGGCATGGCGTTGACGACGAGGGGCCCCATCGGGATACGCAGTTCCCGCAGGTCGCGGGCCAGGATCACGGTTTCGCGCATGGGCAGCTCCTCGGGCAGCGTGACCATGAGCGCCGAGGTCCGGCGGGCATCCGACAGCAAGGCGCGTGTCAGCGAGGCATCACGGGCCAGCGGGCCCTTGGGCATGGCGCGCATTACCGCGTCCGGGATGCGCAACATGGCCACGGCGTGCCCCGAGGCCGGCCCGTCGAGCACGACCAGATCGTAGCGAAGCCGGCCGTCCTGGGTTTCGGTGGTGTGCCACCACGCCTTGCCGAGCATGGTCCAGTAGTCGAGGCCAGGGAAGGCGCCGAGGAAGCTGCGCATGGGCTTGTTCTCGAACACGGCGCGATAGATGGGCTCGTAGCGCAGCAGCAGGACGCCGTACTCGTGCAGGGCCGCCTTGGGCGAGATGTTGACGGCGGACAGTCGCTCGTCGATGGCGGTCACGCTTGGGCCGATGGCGGTCTTGCTGCCCAGCAGTTGCCCGAGACCCTCGGGGGCATTGGTCTGCGCGAGGAGGACGCGCTTGCCCGCGCGGGTCGCGGCCCGCGCCAGAGCCGCGGCCACCGTGGTGCGGCCCACGCCGCCCTTGCCCACGACGATCACGAGGCGCTTGTCGAGGAGGCCGTTCATGCCAAGGTCCCGGGCTGGGCGGGCGGGGCCGTGATGGGTCTTGCGGGCAACATGGTCGGCTACGTCTATAATGCGTCGATGTCCCGCAAACGAGCAACGCCGGCGAGCGATTTCGTGACCGATTCCAGCGCCAGCCCGGGATCCAGCCGCGACTCGGCCGCCAAGGTCGTGCTGCGCCGGGGCCGGGCCCGGCCGCTGTGGTTCGGCCACCCCTGGGTCTACGCCAACGCCGTGGATCGCCTCGAAGGTGGTGCCCAGCCCGGTTGCGTGGTCTCGCTCCTCGATCACGACGGCCGCTTCATCGGCCGCGGCATCTACAATTCGCGTTCGCAGATCCCGGTCCGTCTGCTCACCCGCGTGGACGAGGCCATCGACGCCCCATTCTTCGTCCGTCGCCTGCACGCGGCACAGGAATTGCGCGCGGCCCTGGCCCTGCCCAGCGCGGGAACTACCGCCTACCGTCTGGTGAACAGCGAGGGCGACAGCCTGCCGGGCCTGGTCGTGGACATGTTCGGAGAAGCGGCGGCCTTTCAGGTTAGCACCCTAGGCATGGCCCTGTGGCGCGAGGAGATCGCCGGCGCCATCGCGGAGGTGCTGGCGCCCACCACCCTCTACGAGGTGGCGGCGGGCAGTTTCGCCGACGTGGAGGGCTTCGCGGCGGAGACGCGCGTCGTGCGTGGCGAGGCGCGCGCCCAGGTCGCTTGCCTGGAAGACGACATCCACCTGGAGGCCGAGCCACTCCAAGGCCAGAAGACCGGGCTCTTTCTCGACCAGCGGCCGAGCCGCATGCGCGTCGGCCAGATGGTCGCCGCCGCGCCCGGCAAGTTCGGCCGCGTGCTCGATTGCTACGCCTACAGCGGTGGCTTCTCGTTGCAGGCCGCGCGCGCTGGGGCAGGGGAGGTGACCGCAGTCGACAGCTCCGCCCGCGCCGTGGCTCGCATCGAGGCCCACGCCGAGGCCAACGGCAGCCACATTCGCGCCGTGGAGTCGGACGCCTTTCGCTTCCTGGAGACGGCTACGCCGCACGCGTACGATCTGGTGGTCATCGATCCGCCCAAGTTCGCGCGGGCGCGCAAGGATCTCGAGGCCGCGACCAAGGGCTACGAACGCCTGAACGCGCTTGCCCTCGCGGTATGCGCAAAGGGGGCCATGCTGGTCACCTGTTCATGCTCGCAGAACATCGGTCCGGTCGAATTCGAACGCATCCTCGCCGCCGCCGCTCGGCAGTCCGGCCGCGAGGTGCGCATCGTCGAGCAGCAAGGCCCCGGCCCCGACCATCCCCTGCCCCCCGGCTTCGGCGAGGGGCAATACCTGAAGGTGTTGTTCGCCTATGTGCAGTAGCGGCTACTTCCCTGGTACGACTCCGGTCGGCGACGTCTGCAGCACCACGATGTAGTACACCAGCATCGCCACGATCATGGCCAGCGACAGCCACTCGAAGGGGATGCGGCCGAAGAGCAGGTAGCGCTTGCCGAAGAAACGGCCGCGCGAGCGGCGGTTGATCTGCGCCTGGACCCCGGCCAGGAAATCACCGGGCGCGGTCCGCTTGAGCGCGCCCAGCCGGCCGACGGTGCGGCGGAAGCGCTCGAGGGAAACCCGGCACTGCATGCAGGTGGCCAGGTGCTCGTCGAGGCGGGCGCGTTCGGCCGGCGCGAGCTCGCCCTCGACGTAAGCGGAGAAGGATTCGGCGGCGCGTTGGTGGCTGTCGGGGGCGGTCACTTGAGTTTCCCTTCGAGCAGGTCCTTGAGCGCCATGCGGGCGCGGTGCAGGCGTGATTTCACGGTTCCCTCCGGCAGGCCGGTGATCTCCATGATCTCGTCGTAGGACAGTTCCTCGACGTCGCGCAGGACCACGAGCAGGCGCTGCTCCTCATCGAGTCGCGCGATGGCTTCTTGCATGATCCGTTCGGTCTCCGCCGCCTCGAGCATGAGATCGGGCGCGGCGAAGTGCGCCTGGACTGGCGCCTTGCCTTCGTCCGCCATCTCGGTGGCGTCCGAACCATCGCGCAGCTCCTGTCCGCTGGTGCGCCGGCGGGAGAGGTACTTGATGCGATTCTTGGAGTGGTTGGCGGCGATGCGCAGGATCCAGGTCGACAGCTTGGCCTCGCCCCGATAGCTCTCGATGCTCTTGAACACGGTGACGAAGACTTCCTGCGCGATGTCCTCGGCCTCGGAGGGCGA
>PNBO01000414.1 GCA_003136095.1 Myxococcales bacterium | reverse complement strand
CGAATGCGGCAAGCAGTAGAATAGGTACATGACAAATCACCGAGCCCGATACTTCGCTCGATTCGCGCTGCTCGCAGTGCTCGTCCCGATCGGCGGTGGCTGTGCTTCGTCGAGTGGCAAGGACCAGGACGCCGCTCCGCCGGATGACACGAGCACGGGCGGACAGGGCGGCGGGGTGGGTTCGGGCGGCGGGGTGGGCTCGGGGGGCGAGGTGGGGAGCGGTGGCGCAATGGGCGCGGGAGGCGCTCCGGGAGCCGGCGGCAAGACGAGCGCCGGTGGAACCACCGGCGTGGGCGGCGCGGTGGGCTCGGGTGGCAAGACGGTCACGGGTGGAACCACCGGCGTGGGCGGTGCGGTGGGCTCGGGTGGCAAGACGGTCACGGGTGGTGCGACTGGCACCGGCGGCGTGGTCGGCGCGGGCGGCACACGCGGCACCGGCGGCGCGACGGCCACAGGCGGAAGTGTCGCCGTGGACGGCGGCAGCTCGAGCGCGTGCATCGGCCAGGCACTGCTCGCGTCTCTCGGCAAGGACACCGTGCTCGTCGGTGGCACGATGGCGGACGCAACCGCGGCCAAGGCGCCCTTCGACGGCCGGTACCTGTATCTTTCTGGCGGACTCTTCGACGGCAGCGCGCCTTGTGGCTCATGCACCACGGGATGCACGGCGGGTGGGTCAACGTGCGCGAGCGGGTCGTGTGGGTGGTGGGGTTGCTGGCAGGACGTCCAGGCGGCGCCGGGTCAGTACGTCATCAGCTTCGTCAACGTCAACGAGAAGGGCTCGCCCAAGCAGATTCCGATGTTCACCTACTACGAGGAGCTGCAGACCTCGGGCCTCGGCGAGGGCAAGACCCAGGTCGCGGCGCTCAACGACGCGGCCTTCCTCACGCGCTATCTGGCCGACTGGCGCTTCGTCCTGCAGAAGATCGGCACGCACGCGGCGCTCTTGCACATCGAGCCGGACTTCTGGGGCTATGTCGAACAGTTGAATTCCGATCCGCACGCGGTACCCGCCAAGGTCACGACCGCGAACGCGACCGACTGCGCTGGCTACGAGAACAGCGCGACCGGCGTCGCCAAGTGCATGATCCACATGGTGCGCGTCTACGCGCCCAATGCCAAGGTCGGGGTGCATGCCTCGGCGTGGGGCACCAACATGGACGTGTTCGGCAACAGTGACGCCAAGCTGGACGTGGTCGGCGAGGCGAAGAAGATGGCCACCTTCCTGACCGCGCTCGGCGCCCAGGACGGCGACTTCATCGTGTCCGATCCTTCGGATCGCGACGCCGGTTACTACCAGTCCACCGGCCGCAACACCTGGTGGGACGCCACCAACGCGACCTTGCCCAATTTCCATCAAGCGTTCACCTGGACCAAGGCCCTGGCCGAGGCAATCAGCCTGCCGATTTTCCTCTGGCAGATCCCGGTTGGCAACATGAGCCAGACCAACACCACCGATCACTGGCAGGACAACCGGCTGGATTACTTCTTCGCCCACATGGACGAGGTCGTGGCCGCGCACGTCGTGGGCCTCTTCTTCGGCGCGGGTGCGACTGGCATGACCACGCCCGAAACCGACGGTGGCAACTTCGTCGCCAAGACGACCGCCTATCGCGCCGCCGGCGGCGCCAAGATCTGTCCCTGATTTCAAGCCTCGCCCCGCGCACTTGGCAATCGGCGGCCGGCTACTCGACGAGCAAGCGGATGAGCGACGCGAAGTCGTCATCACCCATGCCCTGTCCCTCGGCGCGCGCCAGGCAACCGCGCACGGTCTCGAGCAGCGGCAGGTCCTGGCGGCTGGCGGCCTGGGCCAGGCGCATGTCCTTGTGCATGTGCTTGACGGAAAACTGCGCGGCGAAATCCCGCGTCTTCAATTTGGCCTCCTTGAGGCGCGCCAGCCCCGAGTAGGCCACGTTCTTGGCCAGCACCTGGAAGAAGAAGTCGTCGTCAATGCCGGCTTCTCGCGCGAAGGTGAGGCTTTCCGAGAGCGCCTGCATCTGCCCGGCGATGTTGAGGTTCATGGCGAGCTTCAGCGCCGCCGCCTGACCGACGCTGGGCAGGCGAAACCGCGTTTCCGAAACCAGCGCCAGGAG
This sequence comes from Myxococcales bacterium, assembly GCA_003136095.1. Taxonomy (GTDB): domain Bacteria; phylum Myxococcota_A; class Polyangia; order Fen-1088; family Fen-1088; genus Fen-1118. The sequence continues at coordinate 55,175 of PNBO01000414.1, read as the reverse complement.
CGGCTCGACGGCGTCCAGCGCCGTCGCGTCGCCGCCCATGAAGAAGACGACCGTGCCGGATTCGGCGGCGGGCTTGCTGCCCGTGAATGGCGATTCCACATAGGCCGCGCCGGTCGCGCGCACGCGCGCCGCGAAGGTCGCCGCGCTCGCCGGATCGATGGTGCTCGACTGGACGACCGCCTTGCCCGGGCCGAGCGCCGGCACGATGGCGTCGAGCACCGCCGACACCGCCGGGGGATCCGCGACAACGATGTGGGTCACGTCGGCGGCCGCGGTCACCTCGCGGGGTGAGTCTTTCCACTGGCGCGCGTCCGGCTTGGGGGTGCGATTCCATACGCCGGCCAGTTTGCCGGCCTTGAGGTAGCGAGCGGCCCAAGGCGTTCCAATGATGCCGAGTCCCAGGACTCCGATGGATTGCATGCCCCAAGTCTACGCGAACCTGGCGTCTTGGCGATGGACAGGCGCCCGCGCGCGGGCGATGCTCGCCTGGCCGTGCATCTTCTGGAGCTGAGCATCGACCACGCGCGCTTCCCTACGCGTGAGGCATACCCCTTCAACCTGCGCGTGGTGCAGGGAACCGCGACGCTGACTCTCGACACCGAGGTGACCTTCTTCGCGGGCGAAAACGGCTCGGGAAAGTCGACACTCCTACGCGCCCTCGCCCATCGCTGCGGCATCCACATCTGGGAGAACTCCGCGCGCACGCGCGCCAGGCCGAACCCTTTCGCCGAGCGTTTGGGCGAATGCCTCGACGTTCGTTGGCGAAACGGCACCGTGCCGGGCTCGTTCTTCGCCGCGGAGATCTTCCGCAACTTCGCCGAGCTCTTCGATGCCTGGGCCGCCAGCGATCCGGGCCTGCTCGCCTATCTCGGCGGCTCGCCCTTGACCGAGAAATCGCACGGCCAATGCAACATGGCGTTCTTCGACAGCCGTTTTCGCGTGCCCGGTCTCTATCTTCTCGACGAGCCCGAGAGCGCCCTTTCGCCCCGCCGGCAACTGGAGTTGCTGCGCATTCTTGCCGAGGCCAGCGCGCGCGGGGACGCACAGTTCGTGGTGGCCTCGCATTCGCCCATCTTGATGTCGCTGCCGGGCAGTCGGATTCTCAGCTTCGACGCCTGCCCGGTGGCCGAGATCGCGTACCGGGACACGGACAGCTTCCGCCTGCACCGGAAATTCTTCGAGGACTTATCCTAGATCACCGCACCTCCTGTTTCCTGTGGAACATGGTTTTCATTCCCAAAGCTGGCGCGCATCGCCATCCATGAGGAGCCCCCATGAACCGCAAGCCCCTATCGAATCTCGAAGTCGCGCGCTCGGTGGCGTTGCGCCCGATTGCCGACGTGGCGGCCGAGATGGGCCTCGACGAGAAGCACGTCGAGCTCTTCGGCCGCCACAAGGCCAAGGTCGAGCTCGATGCGCTGGCGAGCGGCACGCGCAAGGGCAACCTCGTGCTGGTCACCGCGATGACCCCGACCGCGGCGGGCGAGGGCAAGACCACGACGACGGTGGGCATCGGCCAGGCTTTGCGCCGTCTGGGCAAGCAGGCGCTGGTGGCGCTACGCGAGCCGTCGCTCGGCCCGGTGTTCGGCGTCAAGGGCGGCGGCTGCGGCGGCGGCCGCTCGCAGGTCTTGCCCATGGAGGAGATCAACCTCTTCTTCAACGGCGATCTCTACGCGGTGTCGGCGGCGCACAACCTGCTCGCCGCGCTGGTCGACAACGAGATCTACTTTGGCAACGGCCGCGGCCTCGATCCGCGGCGCGTGGTGTGGCGCCGCACGGTCGACATGAGCGACCGGTCGCTGCGCAAGGTGGTGGTTGGTCTGGGCGGCACCACCAGCGGCGTGCCCCGCGAGGACGGCTTCGACATCGTGGCCGCCTCCGAGATCATGGCAATCCTCTGTCTGGCCCACGACGTGGCCGACCTGAAAGAGCGCGTGGGCCGCGTGGTTGTCGGCTACACCCACGACGACGCGCCGGTCTTTGCGCGCGACGTGGGCGCGGCCGGGGCCATGACGGTGCTGCTGCGCGAGGCCTGCAAGCCCAACCTGGTGCAGACCGTGGAGGGCGGGCCGGCGCTGGTGCACGGCGGTCCCTTCGCCAATATCGCGCATGGCTGCAACAGCATCCTCGCCACCCGCCTGGCGCTCGGCTACGCGGACTACGTGATCACCGAGGCCGGCTTCGGGTCGGACCTCGGCGCCGAGAAGTTCCTCGACATCAAGTGCCGCGTGGCCGGCCTGTGGCCACGCGCCGTGGTCATCGTCGCGACCTGCCGGGCGTTGAAACTCCATGGCGGCGTCGCCTTCAAGGACGCGAACCAGCCGAATCCCGCCGCGGTCGAGCGCGGCCTGCCGAATCTCGAAAAACACATCGAGAACATGCAGACCTTTGGTTTTCAGCCGGTGGTCGCCATCAACCTGTTTCAGAACGACGTGCCCGAGGAGATCGCGGTGGTCGAGAGCTTTTGCGCGGGCTGCGGCGTGCGCGTGGCGCGGTCGGATGCCTTCGCCCACGGCGGCGAGGGTGCGGAAGATTTGGCCCGGGCGGTGGTGGAGATCGTCGAGCACGGCCCGACCAAGCCGCATTTTCTCTATCCCTTGGAGATGGCTCCGGAAGACAAGATCGCCACGATCGCCCGGCGCCTCTATGGCGCGCGCGGGGTAGCCTTCGACGGCAAGGCGCGCGCCGATCTCGAACGGGCTCGCCGCATGGGCCTTGCCAGTCTGCCGGTGTGCATCGCCAAGACGCAAAACTCGCTCTCCGACGATCCCCTCCGCCTCGGCCGGCCCGAGGGCTTCGAGGTCACCGTGCGCGAGGTGCGCCTGTCCGCCGGCGCCGGCTTCCTGGTCGCCATCGCCGGCAACATCCTGACCATGCCCGGTTTGCCCAAGGTGCCGGCCGCGTTGTCGATAGACGTCGACGAAGATGGGCAGGCGAAGGGGTTGTTCTAGGGTTACGAACCCGTGGGCGTCGCGGATGACCCGATCCTGATAGACTGGTGCGCACCTGACCCCATCCATGACCGACGCCGCCCTTCCATCGCTCGCCGCTCCCGCGGGTCTCGCCCTGGCCGAGGGGGAAGATCTGCGCGCGGTGTTCCGGCCAGACCTGGACGAGAAGCTGCGCTATGCCGCCTCCGCCGTCGCGCTGACGTCGCGGCGGGTGTGCTGGCAGCCAGCCGGCGCCGCGTGGACAGCGGTCGCGCTCTCGCCGGCGCTCCGGCTCGACCGCCGTGACTATGCTGGGCTTGCCGAGCTCCGGATCACCGATGGGGCGCGGACCGTGGCGCGCTTCTTCCACACCCTGGCCGCGGTCAAGGACGCCACGCAGTTCGCCGACGCGTTCGAGGCGCAGCAGGGTAGAGAGCACGCGCGGCCGGTCACGCTGGCCGACGAGGAGGATAGCGCGGAGCTGCCGATTAGCGGGAAGTTCCCGCTCTTTCGTCTCATGCGCTTCGCGCGCCCGCACCTGGGCGCGGTGCTGTTTGGCCTGGTCTTGGCCCTGGCGAGCACGGCCGCCGGTCTTGTCCCTCCCTACTTGACCATGCCGCTCGTCGACGACGTGCTGGTGCCGGGCCAAGCTGGGCAGCTGACCCTCGAGGCCGCGTTGCCCAAGGTGTTGCTCTACCTCGGCGGCCTGGGCGGCGCCGCCCTCGTGGCCTGGCTGCTCGCCTGGGCGCAAGGTGCGTTGCTGGCGTTCGTGACCGAGAAGGTGGCGGCGGATCTGCGCAACCGGACCTTTTCGCACCTGCAGAAGCTGAGCCTGGAGTACTTCGGCGGCAAGCGCACCGGCGATCTCATCGCGCGCATCAGCTCGGACACCGACCATCTCTGCTCGTTCCTCTCGGACACGCTGGTCGACTTCATCACCGACGTGCTGATGATCCTCAGCACCTGTGTCGTGCTGATCACGCTCGATCCGCTGCTTGCGGCCGCGGCCATCATTTCCTTTCCCCCCATCGCCTGGCTCATCATCCGCATCCGCGGCAAGTTGAGCCACGGCTACTTGCGTGGCGGGCGCGTGTGGTCGGCCATGACCAACATCCTGGCCGACACCATCCCCGGCATCCGGGTGGTCAAGGCCTTCTCGCAAGAGCGGCGCGAGATCACGCGCTTCGCGCAGGTCAACCAGCGCATCGTCGAGGTCAACAACCGCAACAACAAGCTGTGGACTTTCTTCTGGCCGCTGGTGGTACTGCTCAACCAGGTCGGGCTGCTGGTGGTGTGGGCGGTGGGCGCGCGCCAGGTCTTGCATCACCAGATCACGGTTGGCGTGCTGACCGCGTTCATCGCCTACATCAGCCGCTTCTACACGCGGGTCGAGAGCATGAGCCGCATGCTCACCGCCACCCAGCGTGCCTCGGCGGGCGCGCAGCGGTTGTTCGAGATCCTCGACCGCGTCCCGACCGTCCTCGATCCCAAGGATCCCATCCCCCTCGGCGAGGTGCGCGGGGAAATCGTGTTCGAGCGCGTGTCCTTTCGCTACGGCAGCCGGCTGGTGCTCGACGACGTCAGCTTCTCCGTGGCACCTGGGCAAATGATCGGCATCGTGGGCCACACCGGTTCGGGCAAGAGCACGGTGGCCAACCTGCTCTGCCGCTTCTACGACGTCTCGGCCGGCGCCGTGCGCGTGGACGGCAAGGACATCCGTCGCCTCTCGGTCGAGGAGTACCGCAAGCACATCGGTATCGTGCTGCAGGAGCCGTTTCTCTTCTTCGGCACCATCGCCGACAACGTCGGCTACGGCCAGCCCAACGCCAGTTTCGCGCAGATCATCGAGGCGGCCCGAGCGGCGCACGCGCACGACTTCATCCTCAAGCTGCCCGAGTGCTACGACTCGCTGGTCGGCGAGCGCGGGCAGTCGCTGTCCGGTGGCGAGCGCCAGCGCATCGCCATCGCCCGCGCCATCCTGGTCGATCCGCGCATTCTCGTGCTCGACGAGGCGACCTCGGCGGTGGACACCCACACCGAGCGCGAGATCCAGCGCGCGCTCGACAACGTCGTCGCGGGCCGCACCACCATCGCCATCGCCCACCGCCTGAGCACCTTGCGTAAGGCAGACCTCCTGCTCGTCATCAAGGACGGCCGTCTGGCCGAGCGTGGCACGCACGCGCAACTCCTCGCGCTCGACGGCGAGTACGCCCGCCTGCATCACGCGCAAGCCTCCACGGCGCGGACCGAGGTCGAGAGCGCAGCGCCGGGCGACGCGGCGGCCGAACCGCCGGAGAGGCAGTCGGTCCCGCGGATCGAAGCCAACCGTCTGTTCCTGGAGCACGACGGCGACGGCAACCTATGGGCTCGGGATCGCCCGGGCGGCGCGCGTCTCCGGGTGGTGCCGCGCCGTTGTTTTCCACTCACGCATCCCGAGGGTTTCGTGTGTCTGGCCGACGAGCACGGGCAGGACCGCGCGTCGATCGAGGATCTCGGCGTACTCGCCGCGGACTCCCGGCAGGCCCTGCTTTCGGCACTGGCGCAAAGCGAATTTCTGCCGCGGGTGACGCGCATCGAGCGTGTCGTCCATGAGGCAACCTGGTCGGAATGGCACGTGGTCACGGACCGCGGCGCTCGCACCTTTGTTGTCGAACAAGAGGACCACATCCGCCGTCTCGACGATGGCCGTCACGTCATCACCGATTCCTTCGGCATGCGCTTCCTGGTGCCCACGCCCGAGCAGCTCGACGCCCCCAGCCGCCGCTGGCTCGGCCGCTACTCCTAGCCAGCTCAAACCCGAAACAGCTCGGTGCTCAGGTACTTCTCGCCGCGGTCGGGGAAGATGGTGACGATGGTGCCCGAGTCGATCTCGGACGCCACCGTGCGCGCCGCGTAGAGGGCGGCACCGCTCGACATGCCAACGAAGATGCCTTCCTGGGGGGCGATCTGGCGCGCGAGCTCGAAGGCGTCCTCGGTCTCGATCATGATATGGCGGTCGATCTGGGCGGGGTCGTAGATGGCCGGCACGATGGCTTCCTCCAGATTCTTGAGTCCCTGGATGTAGTGGCCGCGCACGGGATGCGCGCTGACGATCTTCACCGACGGCAGCTTCTCGCGCAACGCAAGCCCGACGCCCATCAGCGTTCCGCTGGTGCCGAGCGACGACACGAAGTAGTCGAGCCGGCCTGCCGTCTGGCTGAGAATCTCCTGAGCCGTGCCGTGGTAGTGCGCGAGCTGGTTGTAGTGATTCGAAAACTGGTCGGGCATGAAGTACTTGTCGGGGAATTCGCGCACCAGCTCGCGCGCCGTCATGATGGCGCCGTCGGTGCCGAGGTTGGCTGCGGTCAACGTGGTTTTCGCGCCGAACGCGGCGATCATCTTGCGCCGCTCGACGGAAACCGCCTCGCTCATGACGATCTCGACCTGGTAGCCCTTGACCGCGCCGATCATGGCCAGGGCGATGCCGGTGTTGCCGCTGGTGGGCTCCAGGATGATCTTGTCTCGTGTGAGCGTGCCCTCGTGCTCGGCCTGCTCGATCATCTTGAGCGCGATGCGGTCCTTGATGCTGCCGGTGGGATTGAAGCCCTCCAGCTTGGCCAGCAGGGTAACCTTGGGGTTCGGGCACAGGCGCTGGATGCGCACCATGGGCGTGTTGCCGATGAGGCCGAGGATGGAATTCGCGGGGGTTGCAAAGCAGGGCGGTACGGGTGATGGGTCTGGCATGGCTGCGTTTCCGGCGATGGGTCGGCTGATTCACGCCCCGGTCGCGTACTCGTCGAGCAGTTCCTCCATGCGGCCGAACACGTCGATCATGGTCTTCACGTCGGGCAGGAGGGTGATGCGGAAGTGGTTGCGGTAAGGCACGTTGAAGCTCGAGCCTGGCGCGACCAGGACGTGCTTGCGCTCGAGCAGATCCCAGGCGAACTTCTGGTCGTCGAATCCGGGCAGCTTGGCCAGGTCCACTCCGGGAAAAGCGTAGATGGCCCCGCGCGGTGGCAGCACCGTCAGGTACTTGCTGCGCTGGCAGCCGTCGAGCACGGTCGCGCGCGTCTGAAAAAGCCGTCCTCCCGGTTCGGTCAGCTCGTAGATGGACTGATGGCCGCCGAGCGCGGTCTGCACGGCCCACTGGCCGACGACATTCGAGCAGAGGCGCAGCGAGCAAAGGGTATCGAGGCCGAGCATGTACTCCTGCGCGTGGTCCTTCTCGCCCGAGAAGCTGAGCCAGCCCACGCGGAAGCCGCAGGACCGGTAGACCTTGGACAACCCGGAAAAGGTTCCGCACAGGGTGTGCTTGACCAGGGTCGCCACCGGGGTGTACTCGGCGCCTTGGTAGGTGATGCGGTCGTAGATCTCGTCGGTGAAGACCACCAGGCCGTGCTCCTCGGCGAGGTTCACCATCTGCTGCAGGACCTCGCGCGGATAGACCGCGCCAGTGGGGTTGTTGGGCGAGATGATGACCAAGGCGCGCGTGTGCGGCGTGACCAGCTTGCGGAGCGCGTCGAGGTCGGGCAGGTAGTTGAGCTCGGGCGGGCAAGGATAGTGGATGGCCTTGCCGTCGTTCAGGTGGGTGGCCGCGGTCCACAGCGGATAGTCGGGGCTGGGCACCAGCACCTCGTCGCCCTCGTCGAGCAGCGCGCGCAACGAGAAGAGGATGAGCTCGCTCACGCCGTTGCCCATGAAAACGTCTTCCGCGGTCGTGTCCATCACGCCGCGGCTCTGCTGCTGCATGACCACGGCCTCGCGCGCCGGGAAAATACCCTTCTGATGGCAGTAGGCGTCGGATTCGCGCAGATTCTCGATCATCGCCTGGCGCATGGTTTCAGGGGCGCGGAACCCGAACGCGCCGGGGTTGCCGATGTTGAGCTTGATGATCTCGTGCCCCGCCTTCTCCAGCTCGACGGCGTGGCGAGCCAGCGGTCCGCGGATCTCGTAGTGGACGTTGGCAAGCTGGGAGCTGGATTTGATGCGGAGCGGTTTCATGATGGGTTACCAAAGATAGACCAGTCGCGCGGGTTGGCAAAGTCCCGAGAAGTGCGGGTTGGTTGGGTGCGACCCGTCACATGCGACAGCCCGGCTGGCCGCATGCTAAGCTTTTGAACGTTCCCATTTCCCACGCATGAGGTTTTGAAGTTATTGTGAAGTCACATGCACTAGCTATCCTTGGAATTCTTGCGATCTTCGCCGTCCAGGCCTGTGCCTCGGCCAAGATCGAAAACGCGGGCGGCAGCGGCGGCTCGGGGCCTGGGGGCTCCGGGCAGGAAGGTGGGGCCGGCGGCGGCATCAAGATCGACCTCGATGCCGCCGTGACGGTCAGTGGTCCTGACTTGGGCAGTCCGGAACCGCTCCCCGATCTCAAGGGGTATCACTGTGACGAGGCCGGTAACTGCACGCTCTGCCAGCCCGTGAACATCCTGTCGTTGGGGCAGCCGGCCCACTACGGCGCGAACAGCGGTAGCGCCGACAACACGGACGCGTTCTATGCATTCATGAACAGCAACACCGACGGCACGGCAACCATGCAGATGCTGAAGACGTTCACCCACATTAGGGACATTCCAAAGTTCGATCAGTACGACGTCATCATCCTGCAAGCCTTGGAGGAAAGTGAATACACGGGACTGTGGTCATTCGACAGTGACGATGCCGCAGCCTTGCGAGATTGGGTCAAGATAGGTGGACACGGGATTATCGCAATGAGCGGCTATGGTGGTAACGCCACCGAGGTTGATCCGCTCAATCAACTATTGGGGAATAGCACAGACAACTGGAGCGGAATCTCCTACAACAAGGACGACACCTTCAACTCGTGTCCTGACAATATGTGCTATTGTGCCTTTTCGTCGGTCGCATTCAATGGTTGGCAAACAAGTTGTGACGCCTGCGCTGCTATCACCGTGAATCATGACAAGTCCACACTAGGGAAGGTCGGTATCTTTCATGGTCGCTCCATCAACTGTGCCGGCTCGGACTGCCAAGTTTTCGCGAAAGATCCCACGTATGGAAATGTCGGCGTGGCGAAAACAATCGGGAACGGTCGAGTAGTCGCCTGGGGCGACGAGTGGGTGACCTATACCAGCCAGTGGGGCTTGGCCCCAGACACCTCGCCGTCAGCCTATGACGATCCCAACAAGAGCCCGCAGTGCGTAGGGCACACGCCGTACCAGTCCTACGCCGTACCTCAGTTTTGGTACAACGTCTTCAGGTGGGCGGCGCAGACATCTTGCCTTACCATCGTGCTGCCGCCGACGGTCAGCACCGTGCAGCAGATCATTCCCTGATCGCTCACTCTGGGCTGCCGCGCAGGCGCCAGATGACCTGGGTGGTGGCGATGACGAAGAGCGGGCCCGCGATGAGCAGGGCGTGCACGAGTGCCAGCTTGCCCAGCCCCACCAGCGCGTAGACCAGGAAGGCGAGCACGAAGAAGTCGCGCCGGCCCATGGTGTAGAGCACGATCATGGGGTTGGCGCGGGTCTTCGTCAGGCGCGTCTTCATGTTGTCGGTGCCGGTCAGTCGCCAGCGCACCTTGATGATCTCGCCGCCTTCGCCTTGCCGGCGGATCTCCGTCAGCGCGACGAAGTCGTAGACGATGTGCATGAGGCTGGCGACCAGACCGGCGGAGAGGTAAAGATTCGAGCCGGTGGCGCGGTAGAAACCGATGCCGAGGGCGGCGAAGATGGCGATGTTGAGGCCGTCGTCGACCAGGGTGTCCAGCCACTCGCCGATGGCGCTCTGTTGGAAGCGCACGCGCGCCAGCTCGCCATCACAACCATCGAGGATCGACTGCACGTGGGCGAGGAAGAAGCCCCAGAGCATGAAGGGGTAGTTGCCGCTCGCGATGAAGGTGGCGCCGAGCAAGCCGACCAGGGCGGCGCCGAGCGTGACCTGGTTCGGGGTGACGGGCAGGCGGCAGAGCAGGTGGCGGGTGATGAAGAAGGAAACCGGCTTGTTAAGGTAGCGCGCCACGAAGCCGAGGTCGCCGCGGAGCAACTCGGCGAAGACGGCGCTTTCGGCTTTCCGGCGCGAGATTTCGTCCGCGACCTTGAGCCCACCTTCGAGCGAGCGGCTGGTGGGGCGCACCTCGTTGGCGCCGACCTCGGGGACGCCTTCGAGCTCCTTGCGCAGCGCTGCCAGCTCATCGGGGCGGGGAACCCGGCGCAAGAGAGCCGTGGGCGGCAGGTACTTGGGCAGGGGACAGCTTCCGTCGGAGGCGACGATGACCGAGAGGCCCATGCGATCCAACTGCTTGAGCGATCGTTCGACCACGGAAAGGCCGGCGACGTGCATCCCCGCGCCCACGACCTCGGCGGCGGTGGCCCGCAAGATCACGGCCCGCTTGGCTGGCGGCGGGATGGCATCGACTACGGTGGGGGTTACTGGGTCGTCGTTGTCTGTCACGATGGGCTGCTCGCGGGGAAGCTGAGTTTGCCCGAGATGCGAGAAAAGTGCACGAACTACGCGGCGAGGAAAACCGCGTCAGTAGTCTTCCGGCAGGTGCAGCATGTTGTCGGAAAGCCCCGACCACCACGTCACCTGCAGGCCCGCAATCAGGGTGAGAAAGTGAATATTGCCGTCGGGCATGACGTGGAAGTCGACGACTGGCGTGAAGGCCCAGCCGCCGGTTAGCTTCTTTTTGAAGGGGTAAAGATCGTAGCTGGCTCCCAGCAAGAGATAGGAGCCCCCGCCCCCGCGCAAGGAGGTGTCGATGGCCTTGCTGTCGCTCACCATGATGTAGCCGATGCCGAAACCGCCATGGACAGAGAGATCTTTCCAAGCAAGGAAGCTGCCTTCGAGGACAAGGCCGCCCAGGGATCCTTTGTCCGTGCCCTTGGAGATGCCACCCGGGTATTCCACCAGCAATCCGAGCCCAATACGGCGGGTAATAAGCTGTCCAATTCGGAAGGTGCCGGTCCAGCCGCCGTAGATGCCGCGATTCTTTCCCTCTTCGTTGAGCTGAGCAGCGATGCCCGAGGCACCGAAGCCAATCCAATACCCCTGTCGAGATCGTGGCTCTTCCAAGATTGGCTGCGAGTCACCTACTTCGTCGGCGTGCGCTGCGCGCAGACCCGATCCGAAAAGCACAAGGGCGACGACGCCAAACCAAATCGATCGAGAACCATGTAATGTCAGGCGCCTCATCAGAGCTCCCCCCGCAAACCGATGATGGGATAGATGGGAAATCCGTTGCCGTACTGGGATCTTTGGTAGTTGAAATTGAATTCCTGCTGTTCAGGATTAGACCGATCGGTTACGTTTTGAAGATCGACGTAGGCGTTGAAGATCCACTTGTTGTAAATCCATTTCTTGTCGAGCCGGATGTCGAGCTGTGCGAACGCCGGCACCCTGGTGGAGTACTTGGCGCCATAGATCGGCGAGTAACTGTCGGACGAGGCATTGTAAACAGAGCCGATCACCGGTGTGGAAGGATTTCCGCTTGTGTAACGGAACCGGCCACCAATCTGCCAGTTGCGCGGCAGTTGGTAGGAGCCCAGGATGGTGAGGATGAGGGGTTGATCGTATTCGAAAAGGCGCCAGGCGGTGGCGCCCGAGTCTAGGCGCTCGGAACGCATCATGGTGAGGGCGATCCATCCCACGAATTTCTTGGTCAGCTCGTGCTTGGCGACGAATTCCAAACCATAGACACGCCCCTTGCCGTTGTTGTCGTAGCGCGTGGCCGGACTACCACCACCCGCAGGCGCCGGGGTGACGCTGACCATGCTGCCGAGGTCTTTGTAGAAACCCGTGGCGTCCAGCGTGATGTAGGAGCGAGGTCGCCATTCTGCGCCGCCCGAATAGTGGATGGCCCATTCGCACTTCAGGGCTGGATTGCCGAAGACCTTGTCGGTCTGATCGATGCTGGGCTGCTGGTAGAAGAGGCCCACGCCGCCCTTGAGCGTCACCTGTTTGGTGAGCTCGTAGCGCGTGGTGAAGCGCGGGGCGGTCGTGAATTGCGAGACCTTGGAGAAATAGTCGAAACGAACGCCGGGCAGGAGTAGCCATTGCGGGAGCGGCTTGAGCTCAAATTCCGCGAAGGCGCCGGGGTCGTAGGAATTCTGTCCGGAAATTTCCTCGTGAAGGACGTCGGCCAGGTTATTCGCGGTGAAGGTCTGACCCTCTTGAGTCGGGGCCGGAATATTGAAGATCCCGCTGTCCCGCTTGTAGAAGAAGTCGATGCCGGTCATCAGGGCTAGCTTCTTCGACCACTCGTAACGGGCGGTGTCCCGGAAGGTCGTGAGGTCGGTGGTATAGTTCAGGATGAAGTTGAAGAACTGATCGTTGTTGGTGTCGCGGCCTTGGGACAGGCGCATCGTGTTCGTGAAATGGTCGTTCGGGACGTATTTGTAGGTGGCCAGCACGCGATAGAAGGCCGTCGAGAGCTGCAGGTTGTTGCCGACCACTTGCGTGCCGGCGACGCCAGGGTTCTTCAGGATGATTTTGAATGCGTCGTCCGAGCCAAAGACGAACAGGCGAAGCTCATGGGCGGGGGCAGGGCGATACGTGGCCAGCAACTGGTAGTCGTAGTAGCGGGGCAGGGTGACGGCATTGATGGGGGCATTGGAGGGCAAGGCGGCGTTGATGATGTAGTCGATCCAACTGCGGCGTGCCGCGATGGCCAGCGCTGCCTTGTCGCCCAAGGGGGTCTCGAAATAGATGCCGCCGTCGAGCAGGTTGAAATCGACGTAGCCTCCCGTCTTCCTGGGCTTGAGTTTCTTGGTGTCGACGTCGATGAGTCCGGCCGTGGTGTTGCTATAGTACGGGGAGAAGTTGCCGGGATAGAACTCCAGGCTGTCAATGATTCCCGTGGGCAGGACGCTGCGAATGCCGCCAAAATGGTAGACATTGGGAATCGGCGTGCCATCGACGAAGTAGAGGGTGTCCGTCGGCGCGGATCCGCGGATGATGATTTCACCCGATCCGGCGGCGGCGCGGGCCACGCCAGCGAAGTTCTGAACCACCGCCAGGGGGTCGCCCATGGCGCCGGGCAACTTGTCGATAACCGCGCTCTCGATGACCGTGCGGCTGACCTCTTTACGCTCGCGCTTGGCCTCGACCACGACGTCGAAGGGATTGTACGAACCGCGCTCGATGTAATAGGTGACCTGGGTGCGTTCGCCCTTGGCGATCTCCTCGGTGGTGCGGAAGGGATAGTAGGAAGGCGGCTCGATGCGCACTTTCCAGGCGCCGGGTTCCAGGTCGAAGAAGTGGAAACCACCCTTGGCATCGGTGTGGTCCTCGAAGCCGACCGGCGCGTCGCCCTCGGTGCGGTAGACTGTGACCAGGATGCCCGAGAGCGGCAGGCGCGTGCCGCGTTCGACCAGCACGCCGGCGAAGTTTTCGACGGGGATGGGTTTGGGCGCTTCCACCTCGACGACCTTTGGGGGTTCCGGCTTGGGAGGCGGCGGGGCGGGGAACTTGAAGGTGTAGATGATCTGGACCGCGGTTGGCTTGCCGGCGACCTCGGCGGGCTCGAAGCCCAGGTCGTAGGCCGCGGTCAAAGCCGCTTCCTCGAAGCCGAGCCCGGTCGGGGTCTGGGGTTCGAGGACGGCCGCGCCGACCACGGAGCCCTTGTCGTCGAGATCGACGGCCAGCGTGATCTGGACATCGCCCGCCTTGCCCACGGCTTCCTTGGGGTAGGCGACATTGGCTTGCCGAACGAGCTTGGGCTGCTTGCTGAGTTGGTCGGCGTCGATGGACGTAGCGGCGGTCTTGCCCGCGATCGCGCTCTCGCCTGCGCGCTCGGCGGCGGCCTTGGTACCCTGGTCTTCGCTTTCTTCGGCCGCATTGACCGCGGTGGGAACCATGGCCAGCAGTGCGAGGACGAAGACGCGCGGCAACCTCACGGCTTGTCCTCCAAGGTGGCGACGCCCGAAGTCCACGCCACGCCGCCACGGCTATCGCGCACCACGACGATGATGCGAGAGGTCTTGGGCGGATAATCGCTGGCGAAGGGCAAGGTCCACGTGTTGCTGATAGCTTGCTGGAACAACGTCGTGTCGACCCCGCCATCCGGTCCGGCGCCTGACGGATCGTTGAGATCCGGGAGATAGCCCGTCCTGCGCCCGCCTTGGCCGTCGCTACCGAAGTCGCCGGCTTCGGCAAACCACGCGAAGCTCAGGCGCTCGAAGCGCATCGTTCCCAGGAGATCTCCGTTGCTGTTGTACTCGTCATCGAGCATCCCTGGTTGAACGAGAAACTCCGAGGACGTGGGGGGGACATCAAGCTGAATGGACACGTGCTGCTGACGCTGAATGGGGACCGAACCTCGGTCATCCAACTCCCAGCCAGTGATGGACGTCGAGGGGACGCCCGCATCGACCTCTGCGGGGCCGGCCGTCCCTGCAGCGCCATCGGCCAAGGATGTACCTCCATCGTCGTCGGTAGTGGCGCCGTCCAAAGCGGCGGCATCGTCTTGTGGAATCGGAGCCGCGTCGTAGGACGGAACGATACCGTCCGGAAGGGGTGAGGTGACGAAGATGCCGTTCATGACCGGGTTCAAGTTGCCCGGCAGCGCGTCTTGGGTGGGCAAATGGACGGTGAAGAGCGCGGTCAGGGGGCTGAACCCAGCGGGAAGCAAGGCTGGGCACGAAGGTGTTACGACCAGTTTGATCGTGATCTGGAAACCGATGGGGTCGGTTTGCGCCACCGGTGTGCTGGTATTCTCCCCGCTGGGCCGATCGCACTGGAACGGCGACGATTGTCCGCTGTCCGGCCTATTCGTGGGTGCGCCGGCAGCGGAAAGGAGGCCTATGTCTCCTCGGCACAAGCCGTGAAGCAGCGCAGCGGGAAAGGGGTTGGTGAGGTTCGCGGTCTCGTCAGTGCTGAAATCGTCGAGAGGCGTTGCCGTGCCTGCGCCGAGCGCGGCCAAAACTTGGTCCATGCTCGCCTGGTTGATGGGGCAGACGTAGTTGTTGTTCGTATCCAATACATAGGGCAGCAGACACCATGACCACGCATAGGTTGTTGGCGCGGTTCCAGGATCGGGGCAGGCGCCACCGTCGTTGGTCACGGGCGGCTGGTAGACCAGCGCGCGCAAAGTGGTCGAGGTGCCGACGGTGGGCTGCGGCGGTTCGGCCTGGATGGCCAGAATGCGCGGCTCGGTGAGCAGGTCAGGCCGGTTGAAGTTGCGGTTGCCACAGCCGAAAAGCGCCAGGACACTGGCGAGCAGGAGGTTCTTTCGCATGGTCACTCGTCCGTGATTCTGAAGCGGTAGGAGTACTTTTTGGTCGACGGCATGGCTTCGCCGTTGCGGGTGGCCGGCTCCCAGGGTTGGGCCAGAGCGCTCTTTTTTGCGGCCTCGTTGAACTCGAGGTAGGGCGATTCGTGCAGGATCTTCACCATGGTCACCTTGCCCGTGGCATCGATGAAGACCAGAACCTCTACATCCGCTTCCACGCCTTGCGCCTTCAGCGTGGGCGGATAGTCGGGTTTCAGGCGATCGCCGTGGTACTTCGCCTCGGTGAAGGTCACGCCTTTGCTCGGGATGCGCGTGGCCGCCTGATTCGCGACCGTGGGCTTTTCCGTGCCGTGCACCGGCGCGGGGCGCTCCTTGGGCACGTCTTCCGTCTTGGCCGCGACCTTGTCGGTTTCGCCCAGGCGGGTGTTGCCCACGGCGAAGGCGGGGCCGTCGCCGCTGCCCTCGCCGACGGTGGATTCGAAATTGAGGCCCACGATGCGCGGCGGTGGCTTCTTGTCCGGATCCTTGGGTGGCTCCTCGATCTTGGGCGCGGGCAGCGCTTTGACCAGCGCCACTCGCTCGACTTCCTTCTTCGGCTCGGGCGGTTTCTGCGGCTCGGGCTCCTTGGCCTTGACCTCGTGCTCGCGCATCTCGATAGCCAGGCGCTCGCGCTCGTTCTCGCGCTGCGCGCCCAGGCTGCCCACGCCGAAGGCCATGAGGACGAAGCCCACGTGCAGTCCCAGCGACGCCAGCAAGACCAGGATGCCGAGGGCCGCGCGCAGCCAGCCCGGCATGCGCCGTTGCTCGTGGTGGGCGCGGAACGCGACATGGATGGGTACCCGCACGTGCGCCATGGTCCGCGCGCGCGAGGCCTGCCGCCGCCGGGCGCGTTGCTCGACGAACGGATTGGTTCGCGTCGGCCGCGGCCGGCGGGCCGGGTCGCCGCTCGCAGGCTGACCGGATAGCGGGGCGGAAGGCTTGCTGTCCATCACGAGAAACCCTCGTCAGGGTGGGCTGATCGAAATCTCCCGCTCGACGTCGAGGGCGAAAGCGGAAACACCGTTGCGTTTGACCAGGTCGATGAGATCCACGACATGGCCGTACTCGACGCCTTTGTCGGCCGCGATCACGGCTTGCAACTTCGAGTTGGCGGCGCTCTCGCGCTTCACGAACTTGCCGATCTCGTCGACGTTGGAGCGGGCGCCGTTGAGCATGAGGCTGCCGTCCTTGTTGCACACGATGTTGACCGTGGACTCGACGCGCGCGCCGCCGGTGGCGGCCTTGGGCAGGTTGACCACCATGCTGGCGCGGACGATGGCGATCGACGTCAGCATGAAGATGATGAGGAGCACGAGCACGATGTCGACGAAGGGGATGATGTTGATATTGGCGAGCAGTCCCTCGTCCTCGCCATTGCCGGTTTGCGCTGCCATGGCTATTCCTTCGCGGTCTTGCCGGCCGACTTCAGCTCGGCCATGAGCACACGCGTGAGTCCATCGGTATTGGTCACGGCGTCCTTCACCATGCCCTTGAACACGTTGTAGGCGACCACCGCCGGGATGGCGACCAGGAGGCCGACCGCGGTCGCGACCAGGGCCTCGGCGATGCCGCCCATGACGCCCGAGCTGGCGTTGGCGAGGTCCTTGGACATCTCCTTGAACGAGCGCACGATGCCGAGCACGGTGCCGAAGAGGCCGATGTAGGGCGCGTTCGAGGCCAGGGTCGCCAGAATCGACAGGCGTCGCTCGTACTCGGCCTTGCCGCGACTCATGGCGCCCGCGATCAAATCCTCAACCGACTCGGGGCCTTTCTCGTAGCCGCGCAGGCCGGCCAGGGTGACGTTGGTTTCCAGGCAGTCATACTTGGCCAGGAGCTTGGCCGCGGCGTCGAAGTCGCCTTTGTCGAGCGCCTTGGAGAATTCATCCTTCACGCCCTCGAAATCCAGCTTGCGCCGCCGGTAGAAGAACCAGCGCTCGACCATCACCGCCACCGACATCAGGGACAGGCCGAGGAGCAGCCAGAGCACCCACTCGGAGCGAAAGACAGGCAAGGCGAGCAGACGTTGGACAAGACCTTCAGCAGCGTTCGTGTTCATGGCGTATTCCTGCTACCGGTGGCGCGACGAACTTGTAGAACACCGGAGCGACCGTTTTCTGTCACCCCCGGGCCACGATTGCAACCCCGCGTTGTGGGGGCGCGCAAGCGGGCCAGGCGCGTGGGGAGCCGGTCGGCTTTGCCGACCGCGAAGCATCGCGGGAGGGCCTGGGAACCCTCTCAGGGTTCCCAGCACAACCGAAGCTATTTCCCCACCAGGCCGCCCATCTTCTTTTCGTCGAAGGGCTGGGGCTTCTTGGTGATCACGGGCTTGGCCCCCTTGCCGGTCGACGACAGCTCCATGGTGGCGGCCGGGACCTGCATGGCGGCGGGCGCGTTCTTGTCGACCTCGGGCGAGGTCAGCACCTTGACAATGCCGAGCGGGAAGACCGTCTCGTTGACCCAGATGTCGACCGTGCCCATGGCGTTCTTCTCGCGGTAGTGCGAGGTCTTGAAGGTCCCGGCGGCGACCTTGATCTCTTCCTTGCCCACGAGATTCTTGGCGTCTGGACGCTGGAATTTCTGCACCGGCGTGTCCTTCGGCACGAGCATGGGCGCGTCGTCGCCGAACTGCACCGCCATCGGCTTCGGGGGTTTCTCGTCGCTGGTCGGATCCGGGGGCAGGGTCAGGCGCAGCACGACTGGCTTGGCGACCGGGCCGCCCTTGGTCGTCATCTCGATGGTGTTGGACTTGGCGTCGCGGGCCACTAGGGCCCAGCGCGAGGAGAGCGCGATGCTCCCCATGGACATGGCGTACTCGGCCCACGCGCCGACCTCGATCTTCTGCATGTCCACGACCAGCGGCATGCCCGCGGGCACGCCCGGCGTCTGGGCATGGGCGAGGGACGGAATCAGGAACATGGCGAGAGCGAGCGATGGAAAGAGGCGCATGGAATCTCCTGTGCGCCTGTCTACCCGTCCCCCCCGATATTCGCAACAGCTCGTGGTCGTGGTCATGCGAGAACCAGCCAGCCGCGGTGCCACTCCTGCGCTGGGCGGCTTCATCCCTTCGGGTTCTGGTGGACCCCCAAGACCGAGCGCCCCGAGGGATCCGCGTTCTTGGCGAAGCTGGCGTCCCAAGCGATGGCGGTAGGTGTGCTGCAGGCGATGCTGGGTCCGCCAGGCACGGCCTGGGCCGCGGCCTCGCCCGGGAAGTGACTTTCGAAGATCTCTCGGTAAAGGTAGGCCTCCTTGGTGGAGGGAGTGTTGTGGGGAAAGCGATACCTGGCATTCTCCATTTGCGCGTCGCCGATGCGCTCTCCCGCGGTGGCCTTCAGGCTGTCGATCCAGCGGTAGCCCACGCCGTCCGAGAACTGCTCCTTCTGCCGCCAGAGTACCTCCTCGGGCAGGTAGCCCTCGAAGGCCTTGCGCAAGGGGTATTTCTCGATCTTGCGTGCACCCACCATCTTCTCGGCGGGGTTGAAGGCCATGGCGGTATCCAGAAAGTCGCGGTCCAAGTAGGGCACGCGGACTTCGATGCCCCAGGCGGCCGTGGTCTTGTTGGCGCGCAGGCAATCGTACTTGAAGAGCGAGTCGAGCTTGCGGACTGTCTCCTCGTGAAATTCCTTGGCGTTGGGCGCTTTGTGGAAATACAGGTAGCCACCGAAGACCTCGTCGGCGCCCTCGCCGGAAAGCACCATCTTGATACCCATGGCCTTGATCTTCCGCGCCATCAGGTACATGGGTGTCGAAGCCCGGATGGTCGTCACGTCGTAGGATTCGATGTGATAGATCACGTCGCGCAAAGCATCCAGGCCTTCCTGCACGGTGAAGAGGAATTCGTGGTGCACGGTGCGGATGGCGGTGGCGACCTTGCGGGCCATGGCCAGATCCGGCGAGCCCTCCAGGCCCACGGCGAAGGAGTGCAACCGCGGCCACCAGGCCGTCACCTTGTCGCTTTCCTCCACGCGGTTGGGAGCAAAGCGCTGCGTGATGGCACTGATGACGGAAGAGTCCAGGCCGCCGGAGATGAGCACGCCATAGGGCACGTCACACATGAGTTGCTGGTGCACGGCCCGTTCCAAGGCCGAGCGGAGCTTGGCGAGATCCAGTGGCGTGTCCTTCACCGCATCATAGCTGCGCCACTGCGGGCGGTAGTAGGAGGCGGGCCTCTCCATGCCCTTGACGAGGTAGTGGCCGGGAGGGAAGTCCTCGATGTGGCGGCAGTAGGGAATGAGGGCCTTCATCTCCGAGGCCGCGTGCAGATTTCCGTGCTCGTCGCGGCCGAGGTAGAGCGGCACGACGCCGATCGGATCGCGGGCGATGAGGAAGTTGTTGCTGCGCTTGTCGTAGAGCACGAAAGCGAAGATGCCGCTCAGGCGATTGAGGAAGTCCGCCTGGTGGCGCTCGTAGAGAGGAATCACGATTTCACAGTCCGAGTCCGTCTTGAACGGGTACTCGGGAAACTCGCTGCGGAGCGGCCGGTGGTTGTAGATCTCGCCGTTCACCGCCAAAACGATATCCTCGGCCTGGTTGGTCAAGGGCTGGGCGCCGTGAACGACATCGACGATGGCCAGGCGTTCGTGCGCCAGAATGGCGCGTTGGTCGGCGAAGATGCCGCTCCAATCCGGGCCGCGATGTCGGAGTAGCCGGGCCATCGACACAGCTCGTTCGCGCAGCGCTTTGGGATCACTTTGGATATCGAGAATGCACGCAATTCCACACATGGGGCTCCTTGTTCGATGATCGGCGTGTTTCCCCGGGTTTGTCCACCCCAGAACGTCGCGACCAGACTAGCAGGCCGGCGCGGGGAGCGCATGTTCCGCGCGCCAGTTCCGCGCGCCAACTCCGGCTGGGGTGGCGGCCGTCCTCTCCTGGGTCGCGAGCCGCGCGATGGGGGCGGATCCTGGCTGGTCCCCGCCCCCTTGGGGCAGGCAGTACTCCGTCTGATGCGACGCGACTCGCGAGAGAGGTCGCAAGCCTTTCTGCACGCTATATACTTCGCGCTTCCATGACAACCTTGTTCCCAACCTCGTACGAATCTCCGTGGGCGACCGAAGAGGTTCGGAGCTTCCGCAACACCGTCCGGCAATTCATTCAGGCAAACCTGACACCGCATCAGAGTCGCTGGCGTGCGCAGCACCACCCCGATGCCGAGGCCTACGTCAAGGCGGGCGCCATCGGCATGCTCCTCCCCGATATCGGCGAGGAGTACGGAGGCGGAGGCGGAACCTTCGCCCACGAAGCCGTCGTGCTCGAAGAGCTTGCCCGCGCGGGTGTCATCTTCGGCGCCAGCGTCCAGAGCATCGTGGCACATTACATCCAAAAGTACGCCAGTGAGGACCAGCGGCGCCGCTGGCTGCCGCCCATGGCGCGGGGAGAGCTGGTGGGCGCGATCGCGATGACCGAGCCTGGCGCGGGATCGGATCTGCAAGGCCTCAAGACCACCGCCCGCCGCGACGGCGCCGAGTACGTCATCGAGGGTTCCAAGACCTTCATCACCAACGGACTGCACGCCGGCCTGGTCTGTCTCGCCGTGAGGACCGACCCCAAGGCCGTCGGCCCGAGGGCGCTCTCGCTCATTTGTATCGAGACCAAGGAGCTGGCCGGCTATCGGGTCGGCCGTCCGATCGAGAAGGTTGGACGGAACGGTCACGACACCTGCGAGCTTTTCTTCGATGGTATGCGCGTTCCGGCGGCGAACCTGCTGGGTACCGCCGAGGGCCAGGGACTCGCGCAGATGATGGACCAACTCCCCTACGAACGGCTTTCCATCGCGGTCGCCGCCGTTGCCACGGCGGAAGCGGCGGTGGCCATCACGAGCAAGTACGTGAAAGAGCGCACGGTTGCGGGGCAGCCGCTCTTGGACTATCAAAACACGCGGATGGTGCTGGCCAAGTGCAAGACGGAAACGCAGATAGGGCGCGTATTCGTCGACCATTGCATCGAACGCCACCTTCGTGGTCAACTGGATCCGGTGGCGACGGCGATGGCGAAGTACTGGCTCACGGAATGTGAGTGCCGTGTCGTCGACGAGTGTCTTCAACTCCACGGTGGCTACGGCTACATGATCGAGTACGCCATCGCGCGTATGTGGACCGACAGCCGCGTGGAGCGAATCTTCGCCGGAACGAACGAGATTTTGAAAGAGATCATCGCATGGTCACTCTGAATGGCGCCGGGACGAATCCTCGTCTGGACGAAGCCGAAAGCAAGCGACTGCTTTACCGGTGGAACGACACCCGCACGGAATTTCCGCCGGTCTGCGTGCATCAGCTGTTCGAGGCGCAGGCCGACCGCAGTCCCGATGCCGTCGCCGTTGTGTGCGGGGAGCGCCAGCTTACGTACCGGGATCTCAACCAGCGCGCAAACCAGGTCGCCCACTTTCTGCGCAAGCATGGCGTTGGGCCCGAGACGCTCGTGGGCGTCTGCCTGGAACGCTCCCTGGAACTGGTCATAGGGCTTCTGGGGGTTTGGAAGGCGGGCGGCGCCTACGTTCCGCTGGATCCTGCCTATCCGTCCGAGCGGCTCGGTTTCATGGTCGCCGACGCCGGCATTCGCACGTTGCTTACGCAGCGGAAGTGCAAGGCGCTGTTCCCGCCGGACCAGGTCGCGATGGCTTGCCTGGATGACGAGTGGGATGCCATGGCCCAGGAAGGCACCGGCAATCCGAACATCGGCGTGTCTCCCGACAATTTGGCCTATGTCATGTACACGTCGGGTTCGACCGGGCAGCCCAAGGGCGCCATGATCCCGCACACCGGGCTCGTGAACTATCTTTCCTGGGCGATCAAGGCGTATGCCGTCGAGCCAGGCGGGTCGGTCCCCGTCCACAGCTCGATCGCGTTTGACTTGACGGTGACCAGCCTGTATCCGGCGCTGCTCGCGGGCGGGCAAGTCGAGCTCCTGACCGAGGACGTCGGGGCGCGGAACCTGCTCGCGGCATTGCGGGCGCGCGGGAATCGCTCCCTGGTCAAGATCACACCCGCGCACCTCGATGTCCTCACCCAGCAGCTCCGGTCCGATGAGCTTGCCGGCTTGACCAAGACCTTTGTCATCGGTGGCGAGAATCTGCCCGCGGAGAGCCTGAGCCTCTGGCGCGACTACGCGCCGGGCACGCGCCTGATCAACGAGTACGGTCCCACCGAAACCGTGGTCGGCTGTTGCGTGCATGAGGTCCGCCCCTTCGAGTCCCGGAATGGTCCGGTGCCCATCGGCCGTCCCATCGCGAATACCGAGCTCTACGTTCTCGATGAGAAATTGCAGCCGGTGCCCGTGGGTGAAATGGGCGAGCTCTTCATCGGTGGCGCCGGGGTCGCCCGCGGCTATCTGAACCGGCCAGAGCTGACACAGGAGCGTTTTCTTCCCGATCCCTTCTCGGGCCGCGTCGGCGCATGCCTGTACAGGACCGGCGACCTGGCTCGCTACCGGGCTGACGGAACCTTGGAGTTTCTTGGCCGCGACGACAACCAGGTGAAGGTGCGCGGCTACCGGATCGAGCTGGGAGAGATCGAGGCGGCGTTGGCGAGCCATCCCTTAGTGCAAACCTGCGCGGTGGTTGCCCGTGAGGACACCACCGGCAACAAGCAATTGGTCGGCTATGTGGTGCCCCGGTCCGGCCAGAGGCTTTCCGTGGAAGACGCGCAGGCGTTTCTCGGACGGCAACTCCCCGAATACATGGTGCCGGCGCACGTGGTCTTTCTGGCTTCCCTACCGCTCACCCTCAATGGCAAGGTCGATCGGAAGGCGCTGCCCGAGCTGTCCACTCTCGAAGGCGCGGTGTCGCGGCCCAGGACCGCGCCGCGCAGTGAAACCGCACGCGCGGTCGCGGCCATTTGGGCTGAATTGTTCAAAGTGGAGACGATTGGCCTCGAGGACGATTTTTTCGACCTGGGAGGGCACTCGCTCTTGGCCATCCGGGCGCTGGCGCGCGTCCGGGATCAACTGGGGGTAAACTTGGCACCGCAGATCTTGTTCGAGAATTCGACGCTGGTGGGACTGGCGGCGGCGGTGGCGGAGGCCAGGGGAGAAGGCCGGGAAGTCGCGTCGATTCCCCGGCGTCGTGGCGACGGACCTTGCGCGATTTCCTTCGCGCAGCAACAAATGTGGTTGCTCGACCAACTGGTCCCGGGCAGCCCCGCCTACAACATC
Organism: Myxococcales bacterium; assembly: GCA_003136095.1. GTDB lineage: Bacteria > Myxococcota_A > Polyangia > Fen-1088 > Fen-1088 > Fen-1118. The sequence continues at coordinate 31,889 of PNBO01000414.1, read as the reverse complement.
GTGGACGTCATCCCGATTCGTGGAAACTACGATGGCAAGGCGCTGGCGCGAGCCTTCGGCGAGCTCGTGCGCCGTCACGAGATCCTGCGCACGGCATTCAAGCGGATCGAGGGCGAGCCGGCGCAAGCGGTTGCGCCTCCGTTTGACCTGGACCTGCCGGAACACGACCTGACCGCCGTCTCCGAGGAGGAACGGCAACGCGAATGGGAACGGCTGGCGCGCGAGCAGGGGCATCGCCCCTTCGACCTGTCGCAGGTCCCGCTCCTGCGCGTCTCCGTGGTACACATGGCGCCCGCGGAGCATCGGGTGCTGCTGACCATCCATCACATCATCGCCGATGAATGGTCGATGGAGCTGATACACAAGGAGGTGAACGAACTGTACGCGGCATTCTGCCAGGGACGGCCATCCCCCCTGGAGCCGCTCACCTTGCAATACGCGGACTATACCGTGTGGCAGCGGGAGACCCTGCAAGGCGAGGCCCTGCGGACCCAGCTCGATCGCTGGCGGCAGGAGCTGGCGGGGGTCGCGCGGATTCTGGCTTTCCCGACGGACAAGCCGCGGCCTGCCGGATTGAGCTGGCGGGGGGCCTCGGAATCCTTCGCCCTGCCGAAGGCACTGCTGGCCGAGCTGAACGCGCTCGGCCGGGCGGAGCAGGCAACCCTATTCATGACCTTGGAGGCCGCATTCGCGCTGTTGCTCCACCGGTACACCGGCCAGGAGGACTTCCTGGTCGGGACGCCGATTTCCGGACGGAACCACACCGAAACCCAGCGTCTGGTGGGATGTTTCCTCAACACCATCGTGCTGCGCTCGCAGTTCTCGGTGGATATGAGCTTCCGCCAGCTCCTGCAGCAGACGCGCAGGCGGGTTCTGGGGGCATTCAGCTACGCCGAGCTACCATTCGAGCGCCTGGTCACCGAGCTGGTTTCCGATCGGGACCCCGGGCGGACGCCGCTCTTCCAGCTCATGTTCGTCTTGCACGGCCGCGATGGTGTCTCCCAGGTGGCCAAGCTGTCCGGCAATCACGAGCTGCAGACGGATACCTCCAAGTTCGATCTGACCCTGTTCCTGGCCGAAACCGACGGTGGTTTGGCGGGACGGATCGAATACAGCACCGATTTGTTCGAGGCCGAAACCATCCGGCGCCTGGGCCGATCCTACGGCCAGCTTCTCACCGCGGCCGTGGCCAATCCGGATGCGGACATCGCGCGACTGCCCATGGTTGCCGAGGCGGATCGGCGCCTCATGGTCGAGGAATGGAATCGCACCGGCGCGGAGCCGGCCGAAGGTGACCGCTGCGTGCACGAGCTCTGCGCGCGGCAGGCCCGGCAGACCCCCGACGACGTTGCGCTGGTCTTCGAGCAGTCGACGATGACCTACGGCGAGCTCGAGCGGCGCGCGGAGCAATTGGCGCGCCACTTGCGGGTGATCGGGGTGGGCCCGGACGTGCTCGTGGGGCTGCTTGTCGACCGGTCGCTCGACATGGTGGTCGGCTTGCTGGGCATCTTGAAGGCGGGCGGCGCCTATGTGCCGCTCGACCCGTCGTACCCGCCAGATCGGCTGGCCTACGTGATCGCGGACGCACGCATGGGCGCCCTGGTTTCGCACCACGGGCTCGATGGCATGCTGAAGCAGCGCCCGGCCAAGCTAGTGCGCCTAGACGAGGATGCGGACGAGATTGCGCGGGCGAAGGGGGGCGCGACGGGCGGGACGGGGGTGCGACCGGAGCATCTGGCCTACGTGCTCTACACGTCGGGCTCGACAGGGCAGCCCAAGGGGGTCGGCATCTCGCACGCCGCGTTCGTCAATCTCCTGCTGTCCATGCAGCAGGCGCCGGGCCTTGACGACCGCGACACCCTGTTGGCGGTGACGACGCTGTCGTTCGACATCGCGGGGCTGGAGATCTTTCTGCCCCTGATCGTGGGGGCGAAAGTGGTCATCGCCAGCCGCCAGGACGTGCTGGATCCAAAGCGGTTGATGCGCAGGCTGCGCGAGGATGAGTGCACGCTCCTGCAAGCCACGCCAGCGACATGGCGCGGGCTCGTCGAGGTGGGTTGGCCGGGCTCGCCCGGGCTCAAGGCAGTGTGTGGCGGTGAACCCCTGTCCGGCGATCTGGCCGCGGCGCTCCTGGCCCGGTGTGCCGAGCTGTGGAACGGTTACGGTCCCACGGAAACGACGGTTTATTCGACCATCCATCGGGTGCAGCCCGCGGAGACGCCCGTGCCCATCGGGCACCCGATCGCGAACACACAGGTGTACCTCCTGAATTCTCGCATGGAGCTGGTTCCCCCGGGCGCGATAGGCGAGCTCTACATCGGTGGCAAGGGTGTGGCGCGTGGCTATTGGAACCGCGACGATCTAACTCGGGAGCGCTTCGTTCCGAGTCCCTTTGTGGCGGGTGCCCGGCTCTACCGCACGGGCGATCTGGCGCGCTGGCGTGTGGACGGTGTGCTGCAATGTCTGGGACGCACCGACCATCAGGTGAAGCTTCGTGGCTACCGGGTCGAGCTGGGGGAAATTGAAGCTTGTATTGCCCGGCATGCTGCCGTTCGCCGGGTGGTCGCCGTCGCGCGCGAAGACGTGCCAGGTGACAAGCGGCTGGTCGCGTACGTCGTTGCCAACGAGCCGCCCGCGGATCTGTTCGAGCAGTTGCGGGCCATGCTGCGCGAGGCGGTTCCCGACTACATGGTGCCCGCCCACTTCGTCACCCTCGATGCCTTGCCGCTCACACCCAACGGCAAGGTCGACCGCAAGGCACTGCCGGCCCCGCAAGATAGGGATGCCGGGAGCCGCGCCGACACCTACGTGGCGCCCCGGAACGAGCTGGAGATTGGCTTGGCGGCCGCGTGGCAGAATGTGCTCGGAGTTGCGCGCGTGGGCATCCATGACAGTTTCTTCGACCTCGGTGGCAACTCGCTGGCGCTGGTCAAGCTCATGCTCGAAATGGAGAAGCTGACCGGGATCGAGATCACCCTGGGGACGATCTTCCGTTGCCCGACCATCGCGGGACTGGTCGAGACATTCGGGGCGGGAACCGCCGAAGAAGCCTCCCTCATCATTCCGCTACAGCCCGAAGGGAGTGGCCCGGCGATCTTTTGTCTGTCCGGGATCATGCTCTACAAGGAATTCGCGGACAGCCTTGGCCAAGGGCAACCGGTGTTCGGCGTCTATGTGGCCGAAGAGCACGCGTTGACCAGGCAGGCCCTGCAGGGACAAAAGGTGGATATCTCGATCGATCGGCTGGCGCGAGCCTACTACGAGGCCATCATCAAGGTCGCGCCCCGTGGGCCGTATCGATTGGCCGGAGTATCTTTTGGCGGTCTCGTCGCCCTGCAGGTCGCATTGCTGATGCGCGATGAAGGGGCCGAGGTGGAAATCGTCGCGATGTTGGATGCCCCGTCACCGCGCGCGACGCGGCGGAACTGGGCCAAGTGGGCCCGCAGGCGGGCCACGCAACTGGTGACCAGCGAGGGGCGGCAAATGCTGCTCCACAAGCTTTCCGAGGTTTGGGACAAGTTGGTACTACGCTTGTCCGCCGCGGGCATTCAATCGGAGGGGCACACGGCCGAGGAAGCGCACGCCATCAAGCAAGACGCCTTCTACGAAGCGATCGGTGGATGGAGCGCAGACGGTGCCCAGGCCGACTTCGCAATCATCCTCTTCCGGGCCGCCGACCAGAACTGGGATGCGTCGTTCGAATTCGAACACGACTACGGATGGGGCCGCTACCTGCGCAGTCCGCTTACGGTCATCGACGTGCCGGGCGATCACCTGGGAATTCTGAAGGCACCGCACGTCGCCGAGCTTGGCCAGCGATTTCGAGAGCAACTCGGTGCCCTCGGGAAGACGGCAGAACGAGACTAACCGCCCGAGAGACACGACCATCACGCCAACTGAAAAGACCACCCATGAAATCGATCGCTACCATGTGCCGCTTCCTTCTCCTGACGCTCATCGCGTTGACCCTCGCTGCCCCGGACGTCCGGGGCCAGCCGTCCAGGCAAGATTCGCTACGAGCGCGAAAACTGGCCGCTCGCCGCTACGCGGGGATGGCCGTGTCGCTGCCCCAGTCGGCCTTCGCGAGCGGCCTGCGCGTGTGCGCGCGGGAAACGCCCTCTGGGATCAACGGGTTCTGGAAAGTCCCGCCCAAGGCCATGGACCTCATCGACGCGGAATTGCTGCTTCATCTTCGCAAGAGCGGGCTTGATAAGCGGCTGCCCTTCTCAGCGAAGCTGTACCTGCGGCAGTATGCCGGCTTCGTCCGCGATGGGGCGCGTTTCGTCTACGTGAACGCCCTGCTGGTGGAGAAGGGCAAACCCCTGGTCGACGAGGCGCAGAAGAAGTTCCCGCAGTCCTGCGCCGAGGCCAGCGGGTCCTGGGGGATCCAGTACGACACCCAGACCAAGCAATTCCTGGGTTTCGCCGCCAAGTAGCTGGTTCACTTACGGTGTGAGCGGGGCAAGGGCATCGGCGTCGGCGTGGGCGTGGAGGGGCCGACGGCCATGGCCCTGCGCAGGCGGCCCACGTGCTCGCGGTCTGCGGCCATCATGGCAGTGAAGAGCTTCTTGTGGCTTTCCTCGACGAAGATGGGGATCTTGTCCGCGTGCAGGTCGACGAGCGCCTCCTCGAAGGCGATGGCGGTTTCCAGGGCCTGCTGCACCATCGGCGGATGAGTCATGCACTCCTCGCGCAGCAGGTTCACGGCATTGAGGGTGCGCTCGATGACGGAGAGGTCCACGCGCACCGCCTCGATCGCCGCGTTCCCGATGTCCAGCGCCAGGGCAAACTGCGCCGCGTGGTTGCGCTCCTCGTTGGCCGTCTTGCTCCACAGCTTGGCCATATGGGGAACGCTCGCATGGAGCTTGGCCAGCGTGTCGTAGAGGCCGGCCATGGCCGTTTCCATGTCCCGGCACGCGCTCAGCACCGCGCGCACGTTGAACGCCTCCACTCCGCTCATGGTCCGGCATGGTACCACGGGAGCGATCCCGCGGCGTCTGCCCGTGCTCCAGAGCGCCATCGCGCCTGGCAGAGCGGTTACGAGCATGCGGTGAGTTGGCGCCGCTCGTCAAGTTCCGGGCGTCGGCTGCCGAACGCCTGTTCACGCCTTGCGACGGCGGAGCTTGTGACTCGACCGTCGTTGGGGGTGGGTGTGGAGACCGCAGGCATGGATGGAGCACCCTGACAATACCCCCAGCTTCACATCCCGTCTGGAGCGATCTGGTCACTGGTCGAAAGACCTGGAATTCCTGGCGGCCAACATGCTGATCGCGCGCTTGCGCCTTGTGATGTACGCTGACCAGCAGCCAGCCACCGTGGTTCGCTGTGCGATGGAACTGTATGGCCTGTACGCCAGCAATTCCGGGTTGCCCAGCGCCCGGCGCGATCTAGAAAGACTGGGTTCAGAAAGGTGAGGCACATGGCAAAGGCACTATTCAGCGTGGCGGAGGTTGCGCGCCTGATCGAATCGGGCAAGACGCTCGCCCTGGCGGGCGACGAGCGCGTCCTGCGCCAACTGCCCCGTGGCAACTGGATCGGGGGCACCACGCCCTACTTCATCGGCGATGCCGGCGGCGTGTGCTCGCGGGATTTGATCCACGTGACCGAGCTAGGCGAGGACGCGCAGGCGGCGCAGATTGCTCGCTACGACGCGCGGAGCATCGAACGGGTGTACATCGATGCCGCGACCGCCGCCTATTCGCTGATCATCATCCCGGCGCAGTCGCCCACCCACCTGCGCTTCGCCCTCGGCGCGCCCAGCTTCGAGCGCTTCGCGCATCGACCGCTGATCGGCTGGATCGCGGGCATCCATCTCGACGACCTGGGCAAGGTCGCGGCGCTGGTCTTCGACGGCCGTTCCGGCGAGGCGATTGCCGATGGCGCAGTCGTCCTGCATGCGCGCCTACCCAAGGGCAAGGTCGCGGAGCTGGCTATCCTCAACATCTTCGAGATGGGGGAGGGGCCCGATATCAAGTTCGAGAAGGATGGCTTCGAGGCGCGCGAGGCCGTGGTCGGAGGCGTTCGGGTCAATTGGGCGAAATGGCTGGAACAGAAGCAAGCCGACACGCGCTTGCCGCTCGTGGCCGACTACCTGGGTACCCGGGTGAACGTCAGCTTTCAGAACGTGGATGCCGCGGCTTCCGTCGTCCGTTTCTATGCCCCGGTGTTCGTTGGCGTGACGTACCGCCACGCACGCCCGGTGCGCGACTACGCGGCCCAATTCACGCGCCATGTTCCCGCCGACATCGGGCAGGTCACCTTTTCCTGCAATTGCATCCTCAACTACCTGTACTCGGAGCTGGAGGGCAAACGCACCGCCGCCTTCACGGGTCCGGTGACCTTCGGCGAGATCGCGTATCAGTTGGTCAATCAAACCTTGGCCTACCTGCTCGTCAACGACGCCGCCGGAACCTGAGCCTGGCGGTGAGGGGGCCTTGGATGGAGCTCCCATCTGCTCGGCCCCCGAATCAGGCCTCGCGCCGCCCCGGCCGAGGTCCCGGCTTCCACGCGGGTTTGTGCGGCCCGGGCCGGTAGGATCGCGGGTTCTGGGTCCTGGGCTGGTTCGGATTCGCGTGTTGCGGGCGTGGGCCGCGCATCTGGCTGTGTTCGATGAACACGTGGGGCGCGCGCGGATCGGGGCGCGCGGCGGCCAGGGCAAAGTCATGCGCGGCGTCGCCGGCAATCTGGAATTCGCTCCAGGTCGGGCCGACCCGGATGGCACCCACCTCGTTGCGGGTGACGCCGCCGCGGCGGCAGATGAGCGGCAGCAGCCAGCCGGGTTCGGCGTTGCGGTCGGCGCCGAGGTTCACGCGAAAGACGACGGCGTCGCGTTCGAAATCCTCGTGCTTGCGCCGCGGGGGGAGATCGTGAAACTCGCCGCGCGGGGCGCGCGCCAGATACTTCGGATCGACCGCCTTGAGCGGCTCGCCGGCCGGGCAGCGGGCAAGCTCGCGGGCCAGCAGCACTTCCAGTAGCTCCTCCTTCTTGCGATCCTTGGTCAGCCGCCGGGCGAGCCCCCGCACTTCCTCGGCGTCAGGGGGCANNAGCAGGCGCTCGGCCTTGCGGCGCTCGGCGGGGTCGGCGATGACCACGCTCTTGCCCTTGCGTCCGGCGCGCCCGGTGCGGCCGCTGCGGTGGGTGAGGGAGTCGGCGTTGAGCGGCAGGTCGGCGTGCAACACCAGATCCACCTCGGGCAGATCCAGTCCGCGCGCGGCCACGTTGGTGGCCACCAGCACCTGGGCCTCATTGCCTTTCAGCGCGGCGATGGCACGGTCGCGCTCCGCCTGCGCCCGGTCGCCTGAAATCAGGACCGCGCGAAATCCGTGGCGCACCAGGGCCTGGTGCAGCTCCGCGACGCCCTCGCGGGTGGTGCCGAAGACGATGGCCTTGTCGTCCGCGTGCATGCGCAGCACGTTGACGACCGCGGCCAGCCGGTCGTCGTAAGCCACGACGTGGGCAACGTACTCGATATCGGTGTGCGCTCCGCCGTCACCTGGCACGCGCGCATCCACGCGTACGGCTTCGCGCTGGTAGCGGGCCGCCAGCCCCAAGATGGGCCGGGGCAGGGTGGCGGAAAACATGTGCGTGCGCTGGCGGGCCGGCGCCGCGCCGAGGAGGGTTTCGAGGTCGTCACGGAAGCCCATGTCCAGCATCTCGTCCGCCTCGTCGAGCACCACCACCCGCACCGCGTCCAGGACCAGGGCCTCGCGTTTGAGCAGATCGACGAGGCGGCCCGGTGTGCCGACCGCGATATCCACACCGCGCTGGAGTTGCTTGAGGTCGCGCCGGATGTCGCTACCGCCGGTGAAGGCGGCGACGGCCAAGGGGGTTTTCGCGAACAGCCAGGCCAGCTCGGCGCGCACCTGATTCGCAAGCTCTCGGGTCGGCGCGATGATCAGTCCCGACGGCTTGCGCGCGTGCTTGCCGCGGGGCGCGTGGGGAGCCGTCGAGGTTTCATCGAGCAGCGCCTGCGCCAGGAGCACGCCGAAGGCCAGCGTCTTGCCCGAGCCGGTCTGCGACGAGACCAGGAGATCGTATCCCTGGCAGCGCGCCTGGAGGACGGCCACCTGGACTTCCGTGGCCGTCTCGTACCCGCGCGCGGCGATGGCCTCCGCGAGAGGTCCCGGGATACGCAGCGAAGAAAACGTCGGCATGAAGCGCGCGTATAGCACCCCATGGCCAGGAACGCCGGGTTTTCCCTCGCGCGTCAGGGGTCTGACGGCCGGAGTTACCCGAAAAGCAGGCCCGAGATGCGACAAGCTCGACAACGTCTTCGGCAAGCTGCGCTGGAAGTGGACTACCACGAGCGGCACGCTCGCGAGTCGCGCCACCACGTTCGCGATGCAAGCCGATGGCAAGCTGCTGCTTGCCGGGTGAGGGGCAAACCCCGGCGGCAACCAAGATTTCGCTGTCATCCGGCTGGTGAAACCGCCGAGCTGGTAGCCCGCCGTCGTTTTTACTTGTGGCCCGCGTCGATGAGCTTGAACTCCGTGCGGCGGTTGGTGGCCCGGCCCGACGAGGTCGAGTTGTCCGCGATGGGACGGTCCTTGCCGTAGCCGATCGAGACCAACCGCGAGGACGCGATGCCGCGCGAGACGAAGTACAGCTTGACGGCATCGGCGCGCCGTTGCGACAGGCCGAGGTTGTAGGCGGCCTTGCCCTTGCTGTCGGTGTGGCCGGAGATCTCCAGGTTCACCTCGGGGAAGTCCGACAAAACCTTGAGCGCGCGGTCGAGCACCGCCCACGAGCCGGGCAGGATCTCCGCCGAGGCGGTCTTGAAGTTGATGCCCTCGATGACGCCCGTGAACTTCTTTACCTCGGGCGGCACCTCGTCGGGGCAGCCGTCCTCGTCTTTGTAGTGGTTGAAGGTCTCGGGCTCGTTGGGGCACTTGTCGATAGTATCGGGAATACCGTCACCGTCATTGTCCGGATCGGGGCAGCCGTCCTGATCCTGGAAACCGTCTTTGTCCTCGGGTTCGTTGGGGCACTTGTCGAGGGCGTCAGGGATGCCGTCGCCATCGTTGTCGAGGTCGGGGCAGCCGTCCTGATCCTGGAAGCCGTCCTTGTCCTCGGGCTCGTTGGGGCACTTGTCGAGGGAGTCGGGGATGCCGTCGCCGTCCCTGTCGCCGCTCTTTTTCGCGACCCTCTCGATGATTCTTTCCTTGGAGTAGATTTGGATGCGCTCGACCTCGCTGAACGCGATCCAGACGCCGCCGAAGACCTCCCAGTCCGGGCCAGTGTTGCTCAGGCGGCTGCCGTGCGGGACGACTGGGACGTCCGTCCACGGGGCAAGGACCCTGGCGTCGAAGCGCAACCCGACCCGCGGGTGGAAGCCGACCTTGAAGCCGGCGCCCGCGTGCACGAAGCTCCAGGTGTCCCCGGGCACGACGTTCTGGTCGCTGGACAGCGAGGTCAGGCCACCGTAGCCGACGAGCAGGAAGGGCTGCAATTTCCAGGTGTCGGAGAGGTTGAGCACGAAGCTGCCGCGATAGCCGAAGACCCACAGCTTGGCGTCGGAGGCCAGGTCGTTGTTCGGGTTGCGTGTCCGGGTCGGCACGCCGACGAACTCGGCTTCGATGCCAATCCAGCGATTGAAATGCAGGCCCAGCGAGGCGCCGAAGAGGCCGGAGCTCTTCGGCGAGATGTCGGTGGTTAGGCCACCGGAGCGCCCCAACACGTTGTCCGAGGCGAAGAAGTGGCCGCCGCCGAACAAACTAAAATCGAACCGGTACTCAGGGTTCTCGGCCTCAGTCACGACCGTGGTCTGTTCGCCCGCGGACGCGCGGCCAGCGCCAGCCGCCAAGAGAAGCGCGCCCACCAAGAACGTTACGGGGAAACGGTTCATCACGATGACCTCCGGTATGGATTCAGGATGTGGTGCCGCCCCAGGATACCCCCGCCCGCCCAGTGACCCGAGAATATGTGAACCTCGAAGTTTTTGCCACCAGAGAGGGTATCTACGCCCCGAGGAGAACTTCCACCTTCACCGCCTTCGTGCCGGCCGGGGGCAAGGGCACCACGGCACCGGGGAGGGGCTTGCCGTCGACGATCAGCGCGACCGCGTTGCCTCTGCCTTGTCGCTCGACGGCGATGTCGTAGCGCACCCCGCGGAAGACGCGCGTCGCCTTGAAGCCCGGCCACTGGTCCGGGATCACGGGCGCGATCATCAGGCCCTGGTGGGTCGGCCGGATGCCGAGGATCCACTGCGTACCGGCGACGTAGGTCCACGCGGCCGTGCCCGATAGCCAGGCGTTGCGGGCGTAGCCCGGCTGCTTGTGCTCGGGGCCGGTGACGTTGCCACAGTAGACATAGGGCTCCACCTTCATGCAGTCGACGTCCGTACGCAGCATGGGCGTGATCTCCAGGTAGTACTGCATCGCTCGCTCGGCCAGGCCCAGCTTGGCCGCGGCGACGATGGCCCAGGTGTTGGCGTGGCAAAAGACGCCGCCGTTTTCCTTGGCGCCCGGCGGGTAGGTGGTGGTGCCGCGCACGCGCTCGTCGCCTTTGACGTAGGCGGGCCAGAGCAGGACGAGCCCGTACTTGCAGTGGAGGTGCTTGTGCGCGCTCTCCATCGCCTGCCGCGCGCGCTCGGCCGGGGCGGCCTCGCCGATGACCGCCCAGGTCTGCGTGTTGAGCGCGATCTTCTGGTACTTCTCGCTCTTCACGCCGATCGGCTTGCCCTCGTCGTCGTAGGCGCGCGCGTACCACTCGCCGTCCCACGCGACCCGGTTGGTGAGGTCGGCCATCTCCTGGTGCAGCCGGCGGAAGCGTTCGGCCTCGGTCGTCGCGCCGATGTGGGCCGACAGGTCGGCAAGGTCGAGCATGGCCCGGCAGAAGTGCTGCGCGACCCACACGCTTTCCGCCTTGCCGCTGCCATGATCCACGTTCATCGTATCGTCCCAGTCGGAGAAGCCGATGCGCGGCAGCCCCTGCGGTCCGCGGTGCTGCAGGGTGAATTCCACCCCGCGCAGCATGTGGTTCCAGATGGTGTCTAGGCCGCCATCCCAGTACGCGATCTTGTGGTCGAGGTAGTCGAGGTCGCCGGTCTCGCGCAGGTAGGCGCACACGGCCAGGATGAGCCACAGGTGATCGTCGGAGAACCACTGCGGCCACTGCGGGAACTCGGCCGCCAGCCCGGGGCCGCCCTCACCGGTGAGCGGCAGCACCTGGTGCCAGGTGTGGCCGTCCTGGTACTGCAGGTGCCAGAGCATGTCGAGCGTGGCGCGCGCGCGGGCCGCAGCGTTGTGAACCGTGCCCAAAGTGTCCTGCGCGGAGTCGCGCGTGCCCATGCCGCGGCCGGTGCCGGTCTCGTACGCCGATACGAAGCGGGACCAAAACAAGGTGGTCCGGCACTGGATGGGGTTCCACACGTTGAGCATGGCGTTGACGACCGGGTCGGGCGTCTCGACGGTGAAGCGGCCGAGGTAGTCGTTCCAGTCGGCTTGCAGGGCGGCGAAGGAGGCGGCCACGTGCTTGGGTTTGGCGAAACGCTCGACGACCTTGCCGATGCGGGCTGGCTCGTCGGTCACGCCCATGATGAAGACGATTTCCTTCTCCTCGCCGGGCCGCAGGTTGAGGTCGTGGCAGAGCGAGCCGATGTTGTTCCCGCGCGGGGCCTGGGTATTGGTCGGCTTGCCGGTTTCGACCATCTCGGGATTGGAGAGGTCGCGCCAGCGGCCGACGAAGATCTCGCGGTCGGTCTCGAACCCAATCGGCTTCACGCTCGACGCGAAGTAATTGGTGGTCTCCGCGAAGCGCGTCTTCGAGGTGATGATGCCGTTTCTGACCGTGGCTTCCAGGATGTGCTGGCACCAGTCGAGGTTGAGCTGGTCGCCCATCGTGTCGCGGAAGCTGAACTCGATGTACGAGAAGGTTCGCAGCTTGCGCGCCTTCTTGCCGACGTTCTTCACTTTCAAGACCCACAGCTCGCAGGGACAGGGCTCGTCGGCCGGCGCGGGCGGTACGAAGTAGAGCAGGCTGGCGGCGATGCCGTCGCGGGTGCTGGCGATCTTGGTGTAGCCGGCGCCGTGCCGGCATTCATACGAGGCGAGCTTCACCGCCGGTGTGGGCTGCGCGGTCGGGCTCCAGAACTTTCCCGTCTGCATGTCGCGGAGGTAGACGTAGCGGCCGGGTTGGTCGGCCGGGATGGCGTTGTAGCGGTAGCGCGAGACGCGGCGGTTCTTGGGGTCGCGGTCGAAGGCGAAACCGCCCGCCGCGTTCGAGACGATGCCGCCGTAGCGGCCCTCGCCGATGAAGTTGAACCACGGCGTGGGCGTGTCCGGACGGGTGATGACGTACTCGCGGTTCTCGGCGTCGTAGTAGCCATAGGCATTCGAAAGAGCCTGGCTCTTGGTGCTCATGGTGGTCCCTTCGTGTGGTTGGATTTACTGGGCCGGGGCGGCCTCGGCGACCGCGCGCCGCTCGCCCAGCTCTTTCTCGATGACCTTCATGCGCTCGTCGTCGAGCGAGTAGAGCAGCGGCAGGAACGTCGCGATCACGCTGCCGACGGCGGGAATGAAACTGACCAGGAGCTTGAGTCCGGTCAGGGTATCCGCGTTCTGGGGGACGCCGGCCTGGTAGCCGAAGCCGGCCAGGATGTAGCCGGTCACCGCGCCGCCCACGGTCCAGCCCATCTTCTGCGCGAAGGACGAGGCCGCGAAGACGAGGCCGGTCGAGCGCCGCCCGGTCTTCCACTCGGAGTAATCGGACGCGTCGGCATACATGGCGTAGACCAGCGCCGCCGTCGGGCCCATGATGAGGTTCGCGAGAATCTGCAGCACGAACATGATGATTACGTCCTGCGGCCGCAGGAAGAAGAAGGCGATGGTCAGCACGGAGGCCAGGCCCATCATGATCATGTAGAGCTGGCGCTTGCCGATGCGCGCGGCGATGGGGCCGACCAGCGAGGTCCCGAACAGGGTGGCCAGCGAGCCCGACACGAGGAAGGCGCCCAGCATGCCTTTCCAGGTAAACTGCATGCCCAGCACGGTCTGGTCGCCGACGTAGTATTTGAAGTAGTAGGCGAAGCAACCATTGCGGATGGACACGTAGCTCAACGTGACGATGCCGAGCACGAAGAGGATCAGCCAGGGCACGTTGGTGACCACGTCGCCGAGGTCGCGCAGGAAGGGCGACTGGCTGGCCTTGGGCACCACGCGCTCCTTGGTGGTCAGAAAGCAGACGATCCACATGACCATGCCGAGGAAGGCATAAAGTCCGACGGTCATGGCGAAGCCGAGCTGCTGGTTCTTGCCGCCGAAGAACGACACCAGGTACATGGTGCACAGGTTGACCACCAGGCCGGCCGAGTAGGCGCCGACGAAGCGAAACGACGACGTCTTGGTTCTCTCCACGCTCGACGGCGAGATGACGCCCAGGAGGGCCGAGTAGGGCAGGTTGATGGCGCTGTAGACGAGGCCGATGAGGCCGTAGGTGATGTAGGCGTAGATCAACTTGCCCGAGGGGCCGAAGGGTGGCGTGATGAACGCCAGAGTTCCGCACACACCGAACGGCACCACCATCCACAAAATGTAGGGGCGGAATTTGCCCCAGCGCGTGGTCGTGCGGTCCGCGATCATGCCCACGATGGGATCGAAGACGGTGTCCAGGATGCGCGTGACGAAGAACAGCGTGGCCATCGAGGCAGGCGCCAGCCCGAAGACGTCCGTGTAGAAGATGCTGCCGAAGAAGACGAAGGTCATCCAGAAGAGGTTCGACGCCGTGTCGCCGAGGGCGTAGCCGGTCTTCTCCTTGAACGAGAGCTTTTCGCTGTCCGTGGTCGTGGTTGTCATCGGCGATCCTCACTCCTGGCGATGGGTGCGCAGGGCACGCGAAGCCCAACCTCGTGGGCGGCCCGGGCAGCGGGCACTTTAAGTCCGGGTCTAGGATGGATCAATAGCACTGCATCGCCGTAGCTCGCGAGGGCGTCAGGTCGTGGTCGTGGCCGTAGACGTGGCCGTGGCCGTGGCCGGCATGATCACTCGACTACGACTACGACTACGACTACGTCTACGACCACGGCCACGAAATCACGCGTGTGGGGGCGTGGCATCAGGACGCCGTCGCACCCGGAACTTGGTCACGTAGCCGCAGGGACGGTAGGTCAGCTTGGCCTGGCGCAGGCCGGGATCGCCGAGGTCTTGCTCGCGATTGATGAGGGTGATTTCCGGGGGCAGCGAGCGCGCGAAGTCCATGTTGATGAACTGGTAGAGCCCCTTCATGTCCGGAATGGTCTTCTCGTAGTGGATGATGAACATGGTGCCGGCCGCGGCGGGCTCGCCGAGCGCGTAGCCCGCCGGCTTGTCCATGACGTAGGTGATGCGCCCTTGCAGGCCGAACGCCTCGGCGTGCACCAGGGCGTCGCGCGCGGGCGCGTAGTCGGCCAGATCGTGGGCGTGCTCGCGCCAGGCTTCGAGCACCGCCAGCGCGTCGCCGACCCGTTCGGGGGAGAGCGGCCAAACCTCGTAGGCATTCGCCTTCTCGAAGGCGTGCACCAGGTTGCGCTTTTTCTGAAAGGCGCGGCCGTGCAGCGTCGCTAGATCCTCCCGCTGGTAGAGGTAGTCGAAGTTGTCGCGGTCCTCCGTGACCTCGAAGCCGGCGGCGCGCAACACCTCGGCCTGCGCCACCGTGACTAGCTTCATGCAGGCGCAGCGTACGAAAAGCTCATCGAGGAGCTCCGGGCGCGGCAAGGAGAACGGGCAGATGAAGAAGCACTTGCCCTTGTCCGAGCCGGCCAGAACCAGGGTGCCGTCGGCGAGACGGGCCATGCGGTAGGCGTGGGCGGCGCGGAAGCAGTAGAGGCCGGCGAAGGTCAGCTCGGAAACGCCCGCGTGAAGATCGCGAAAAAGCGGGTCGAGCAACGGTCGATCCGCGAGGTCGAGCTCGGTCAGGTCAGGGTAGGTGCCGATCATCGTGGCCCCGTTCACGGGCGACGCCGCACGCTAGCACGTAGATCGACGGGAAGCCCGGGCTCCAGCCGAGAGAGCACAGAGGGTGGGGAGAGCACAGAGACACAAAAGGAGGGGCTCCCGGTGGGGAACCCCTCCGCTCCGTGCTCTCTCCAACTTCTCTGTGTCCTCGATGGTCTACCCCGCTAGTTCCCCCCACCGCTGACGAAGTTGAACGGGTACGACACGATGGCGATGCCACCGCCGGTCGGCTTGGGGAAGGGCCAGCGCTTGACCGCGCCGACCACGCAACTTTCGACCCGGACGTTGTTCATCGTCGTGCTCTGCAAGATGGAGCTGATGACCTGTCCGACGCCCGAGATGATGAACTCAACGGAGATGCGGCCTTCCAGGCCAGGCTTGCGCACGAGCTCCTGGTCGTAGCAGTACTTCACCTCGTTCATGTGCAGGCGCACCACACGACGAATGATTTCCTTGTCGAGAGAGCCGCGGGTGGTGGCCACGCCAGGGATCACGCTCGGGGCTCTTGCGATGTGCCGGCGCAGTTCGCCGCCGCCCGGGTTGTGGCCGTAGCCCCGGCCGCCCAGGGTGTTGAAGTTACCCGTGCCGAGGGTTCCCCAGCCCGTGCCGCCACCGCCATTGCCCGTGCCCACGACGCCCCAGCCGCCCGTGCCAAAGCCGTTGTCGATGTTGGCGGCCAAGAGATTGCCCATGATGTCTTCCTTGGCATCGCCCACCGCCGAGCCGCGGCCGAGGATGCTCGCGAAGGGCGAGCTCGTGGCCGAGTTGAGCAGACCGAGGATGCCCTTGTTCCGGATCTGCGCCTCGACCTCGGCTTTGCCGAGGTGCATGTCCTGGCCATTCCCCTTGACGGCGTAGGCGCCGGTTGGCTTCTTCGAATTCTTGTCGCCCATTTTCCCTGACACGCCGGCGTGCGCCTTGCCGGCTTCACCGGTGCCCTTGTTCGGTTGCTTGGTCAGGAACTCCGGCACCTCCGGGGTTTCCTGGGCCGTCACGGTGAAGGGTACGAAGGCCCGGGTCATGCCGGTGAAGTCGCTCGAGACCGACACCCCTTCGGGCGGGATCGCGAACATCATCAAAAGGAAGAGCCCGAGTCCCAGGATCGACCCGAGGTTCCATTTCTGCTCGTCCCAACGCCAGGCGAACCACCGTTTCGGCAGCGGATTCGCGCGGGTGGTGTGCGAGAGCTGGAAGCTCATGGCCCCGCAGTGGATGCGGGCGCGGCCGTCCGCCGGCAGGGTAAAGTTGCTCCCGCGGCCGGCCAGGTAGTCGGCCAGGCGGTAGACCTTGCCACCGACGGCGACATCCCCGGTCATTCGCGGCGTCACGTTGACCAGGAAGCCGGCGCCCCACTTTGTCACCAGCGGCAGGTCGGGGGCGCCGAGCAGGTCGCTGGCCGCCGGCGCGTCGGCCAAGGGTGACTGGCCGATGGTGTAGTTCGTCCGCGGGTCGAGTCCTTTGACCGGCCACAACCGGCGCTTGGGCTCGGCTTCGGAAAGGAAGCGCGTGCCGATGAGCACGCCATTGTAGGTGGCGCGCACCTCGAGGGCGGGCGGGCCGTCAGGCCCGGGGGCGGGTGGGGTCGGGATCTCGGGGACTTCCTCGGTTCGTAGTGCTGAGCTGTACATGGCTTGCTCCTCGCGTTGGGCCGGCGCTATGCGGCCGGGGCTGCGGTGGCAGCGCTGGGCCGAGCCGTGCGGGCCGGACAATCCAGGGACGAGGGGGCCGGCACCCGCCGGCCGCAATCACCTTCGCCCTTCTGCTGCTACGGACAACGGAAGCGGGGAGAAGGTTCCATGAGACCGGCAATCGAGGCACGCGCGTTAGAGGCTGTCCCTATTTGACGAGCGAAGAACCGGGAGAGCGGCGCTCGGGCTCGGCGAGCGGACGGCTGCAACGGGAGAACGAAGTGCCCCGCCCGCCGTAGGTTGAAATGGAAACCCTGGGAGGGNNGCATCCGGCCGCGGACGGCCGGAGCGGCTCCTCACGCCGACGGTCGGGACACTTCGTTCCCCCTGCGCGCCGTCCGATCCGTGCAGGGGCTGGCTCGTGGGATGTTCGCGCTTCACGCTCCGGCTGGACAACTGGAACTCTATTCGCGGATGCCAGCTCGGCGCGCGGGCGGGGTGGGGACGATTCCGAGGCAGGGTCCGCCCGTGTAGAACTCNNGGGCCGGCGACCAGCAAACGCGTGGGACTCGGCGGGCTTTGCCCGACGAGTCCCGTCGCGGGAGGCCCCAGCAGCCGAGCGTGCCATGGACGCGCGTAGCGCGGCCGTAGGCATGCGTCTATTCGCGTGGGCCTCCGGCGGGCTCTGCCCGACGAGGCCCGTCGCGGGAAGGGTTGGAAACCCTCCCAGGGTTTCCATGACAATAGAGGGGTCGTCCCCACCCCGCCCGACGAAGCCGAGCGCCGTTCTCCCGAATGCCACCTCTACGGGCACGCCTAGTAAGGGCAGCCCCTATTCCGCTGCGGCGACTCGTTGCAGGGCCTCGACCTGTCTCTCGTCCAGTCGGAAGACGCAGTCGAAGAGCTGCTGCTTGAACGCGGCGGGGCCATCGGACTTCTGGACCGCCAGCTCGGCCGCGATCTCGAAACACGCGAGACCAGCCGCGGCTGCTTCGGGGATCCGAGCGGGCGTGGCGCCGGCGAAGGTGCCGATGACCGATGTCGCCATGCAGCCGGTGCCTACCAGGTTGGCCATCATGGGGTGGCCGTTGCGCACCAGGAACAGCTTGCCGTCACCGGCCACGATGTCCTCGGCCCCGGTGATGACCACGGTGCAGCCGCGCTTGCCGGACAAGGACCTGGCGATCTCGCGCAAATCGGCCGAGACCTGACCGGCGTCGACGCCCTTGGTTTCGACTTCGAGTCCGGCGATGCGGGCGATCTCCGAGCTGTTGCCCTTGATCACGGCGATCTTGGCCGCGTCGAGGATCTCCAGGCTTTTCTGGTCGCGGTAGGCGGTGGCGCCGGCCCCGCACACGTCGAAGACCACCGGAATCCCCTTGTGGTTCGCGGCGGCCGCGGCGAGCTTCATGCTCTCGACCACCTCGGTGGTCAGGGTACCGATGTTGAGCGCCAGGGCCGAGGCGATGGCGGTCATGGCGCCGGCCTCTTCGGGAGCATGGGCCATCACCGGCGAGGCGCCGAAGGACTTCACGACCTGCGCGCAGTCGAAGA
Source organism: Myxococcales bacterium (assembly GCA_003136095.1). Taxonomy (GTDB): domain Bacteria; phylum Myxococcota_A; class Polyangia; order Fen-1088; family Fen-1088; genus Fen-1118. The sequence continues at coordinate 13,780 of PNBO01000414.1, read as the reverse complement.
TGGTGACCCAGTTGGTGATGTGGTGGATCAGGGGGTGCTTGTCGCGCACCGCTTGCAGGAACGGGTAGATGTGCATCCAGATTCACTCCCTCTGTGGGAGGAAACATGAACAGACCCGCGGCGAAAAGCGACTGAAAAATTGGCCCTCTCGATGGGCGCGTTGCCGTCGCCGTCGAGGAAGCGGCCGCTAGCAGCCGACAGCCGAAGTTGACACGAGAATCTTGTCGGCCAAAGCATCGGGCCATGCGCGAGGGAGAAAAGCCGGGTCGTTCCCCTGCCTTCCTGGTGGTTCTTTCTTGGCGTGGGCTGGCCTGGGTCCCTGCACCCCATCCGAGGGTAGTCTCTAGGTTTCAAGTCAACAGGCGCTAGCGTCAAATGGCCCATAGCATTACCACCCCGCTTCCGGTTAGCCATCCGTCGGGTTCCGTGGTAGGCATCGGCCCCACCGCGTGACACCTACATCTGATTCTACGGCGCGTCGAGCACCGACGGGCTTTGCCCGGCGATGGTCCCCGCGGGAGATCGAAAGAACCCTTCCAGGGTTCTTTTCCAAGTGAAAGGCCCCGATGAAGGAAGAACCAGGGAGGATCGGGATCGACATTGGTGCGGTGTCGCTCAAGGCCGTGCGGCTGGGCAGTGATGGCCAGGTCGTCAAGTCCTTCTACGCCCGGCACCGTGGCGAGCCGGCCAAGGCGCTGGAGAACGCGATGGCCGAGCTGGCCGTGGTCGCGGGTGACGCCATCGGCTTCTGCGGCTCCAACGCCACCCGCTTCTGCGAGTCGTTCGAGCTGCCACGCCTTGACCTGGCGGCCTGCCAGATCCCGGTGGTGCGGGCCGAATTCCCCGATATCGCCAACATCATCGACATCGGCGGTGGCTCGGTCACGCTGGTCCAGCTCGACGCCCAGGGACATTTCCAGAACTACGCCACCAACTCGATGTGCGCCGCCGGCACCGGCTCGTTCCTCGACGAGCAGGCCGCCCGCCTCGGCATCTCCTACGACGATCCCACCCTGGTGGGCCAGGTCGCGGAGCCGCCTTCTATCGCCACTCGCTGCTCGGTCTTCGCCAAGAGCGACCTGATTCACCGTCAGCAGGAAGGCTACAGCAAGGCCGCCATGTGGTCGGGCCTCTGCCGGGGCATGACCCGCACCCTCATCGGCACGCTCTTGCGCGCCAAACCCCTCGACAAGCCGACCGCCATCGTGGGCGGCGTGGCGCTCAACCAGGAAGTCCTGCGCTGGCTTGGCGCCGCCTATCCGAACCTGCTGCGTATTCCGTCGCAGCCGCACCTGGCGGGCGCCATCGGCGCCGCGCGCCAGGCCAGCGTGCCCAAGCGCTTGCCTTCGCGTGAGGCCATCCACCGCATCGCCACCACCGGCGACGTCGCGTACCATGACTGGCCGCTGACGCTGGAGAAGTCGAAGTACCCCGACTTTGCCACGGCCGAGTCCTACGTCGACGAGGACAGCAATGAGGTCCGCGTGGTGTCCTGGCCCGCCGGGCAGACGTTGCATGCGTATCTCGGCATCGACATCGGGTCCACCAGCACGAAGCTGGCGCTCATCGACGAGAAGGACGATCTCAAGGTCGACATCTATCGCAAGACCGCGGGCGATCCCGTCGGGGCCACGCAGAAGCTCTTTCGCGCCCTGCGCGAGCTGGAGCGCAAGAAGGGCACGCGCATCGAGATCTTGGGCGCGGCGACCACGGGCAGCGGCCGCAAGATCGTGGGCGAGGTCATCGGCGCCGACAGCATCATCAACGAGATCAGCGCCCACGTCGCCGGCGCCACCTATACCGACCCGAAGGTCGACACCATCTTCGAGATCGGCGGCCAGGACGCCAAGTACATGCACATCGCGGACGGCCACATCCGTGACGCCAACATGAACTACGTGTGCGCCGCGGGCACGGGCTCGTTCATCGAGGAGCAGGCCAACAAGCTCGGCTACAAGGTCGCCGACGTCGGCGCGGCCGTGCTGGGCAGAAGGCCCCCGCGTGCCACTGATCGCTGCACGGTCTTCATGGAGCAGGACGTGATGCGCTTCATCGAGGGCGGCGCCACGCGCGAGGAGGCGCTGGCCGCGGTCATGGTCGCGGTGGCCAAGAACTACCTCAACAAGGTCGTGGGCAACCGGCACTATAGCCGCAAGCGCATCATGTTCCAGGGCGCGACGGCGCGGAACAAAGCGCTGGTAGCAGCCTTCGAGCGGCTGCTCGACGTCGAGGTGGTGGTGTCGCCCTACTGCCATGTCATGGGCGCGTTCGGCGTGGCCCGGCTGGCCCGGCAGGCGATGGCCGAGAAGAAACAGACCCAATCTCACTTCCACGGGCTCGATCTGGAAAGCCGCAAGGTGACCCTGCGCAAGGAAACCTGCGACCTGTGCCAGAACGATTGCAGCATCACCTTCGCGGAGATCGAGGGCGTCGCGGGCTCGCCGTCGTGGGGCTACATGTGTGGCCGCGAGCCCGGCGAGCAGAAGGTGCGCAAGAGCCCGCACGACCGCATGCTGCGGCTGCGGCAGCGTCTGTGGCGCGAAGCCGGCGCGGGCGTCAAGGTGGCGGACGACGCGCGCGTGATCGGCATTCCCCAGTCGCTGATCATGTACACGTACTATCCGATGTGGCAGCGGTTCTTCAACACACTCGGCTACAAGGTGCAGCTCTCGGGCCAGACGACCGATGAGATCCGCGAGCTCGGCCCGCGCATGGCCGGTGCCGACTTCTGCTTCCCGGCCAAGCTCGCGCTCGGCCATGTGGCCAAGCTGGCCATCGAGGACGGGGTCGATTTCGTGTTCGTTCCGCACGTCAAGAACACGCCGGCCAACGAGGAGACCACGGGCACCACCGTGTGTCCCTTCGTGCAGGGCACCGGCGCCGCCGCGCGTACGGCGCTGACGATGAATCACGTGGATGTCTCGCGCCTGCTGGTGCCGCTGGTCGACATGCGCATGCGCGAGAACGAGATCATCAAGACCCTGGCCGACGAGCTGTCGCGGCCACTCGGCTGCTCGCCTCGGCAGATCAAGAAGGCGTGGCGCGCGGGCCTGCAGGTCCAGGCCGCATTCGAGGATCGCTGCTACGCGGAAGGCGAGAAGCTCCTGGCCGAGGCCGAGGCCAACCAGGAAAGCCTCATCCTGCTCGTCGGCCGCCCCTACAACAACTACGATGCCGGCGCCAACCTGGGCCTGCCGCAGAAGATCGCGGATCTGGGCCGTACCGTCGTGCCCATGGACTTCATCAAACCCGAGCTCGACCGGCTGGGCGAGCGCTATCGCAATGCCTTCTGGAGCTACGGCCAGAAGATCCTCGCCGTCCTGGAAAGAGCTGCCGAGAGCAATTGCATGGACGTGGTCTACCTGACCAACTTCTCGTGCGGGCCGGACAGCTTCCTGCTTTCCTATGCCGAGGAGATCATGGGCAACCGGCCGTTGCTCATGCTGGAGCTCGACGAGCACGGCGCCGACGCTGGTTATCTGACCCGGCTCGAGGCCTTCTTCGACGTGCTCCGCCGCCCACGCCCGGAGCGCGGCCCGCGCATGGAAGTGCGCCCCGAGCCGTCCGACATGCACGGCCGCACCATCTGGCTGCCGCCCATGCATCCCTTCGGCACGCGCCTCTTCGCCTCGGCCTTCCGCTCGCACGGCTACGACGCGCGCATGCTGCCCGACGAGACCAAGGAGTCGTTCGAGCTCGGCCGCTCGCTGACCCGCGGCTCTGAGTGCCTGCCCTGCGCGCTCACCATCGGCACCTTCCTCCAGACCCTGCGCCAGCAGCCCCGCGGAGGCAAACACGCCTTCTTCATGCCGAGCTCCAAGGGCCCGTGCCGGTTCGGCCAGTACACGGTTCTGCACCGGCAAATTTTGGAGCGCGAGGGGCTCGGTCACGAGGTCGCCCTCCTGGCGCCGGCGTCCAACAATGCCTACCAGGGCCTCGACGGGCCCATGCGCCGGTCGCTTTTCAAGGCCATCGCCTGCGCCGACATCCTGCTCAAGGCTCAGTGCAAGGTGCGGCCCTACGAGGTCAGGGTCGGCGAGACCGACCGGGTGGTGAACGAGGGCGCCGAACTGGTGTGCCGGACTATCGAGGAGCACGGGGACATACCTGCCGCCCTGCGGACGGCCATCCAGAAGATCGCGGCCATCGAGACCGCGGGCCCGCGCAAGCCGCTGGTCGGCATCGTGGGCGAGATCTACGTGCGCAACAACCCCTACGCCAACGAAGACGTCATCGGCGCGGTCGAGACTTTCGGGGGCGAGGCCTGGATGCTGCCCATCACCGACTGGATCATCTACACTTCGTCGCTGGAGAACTACAAAGAGGAATTCCCGTCGACCATCATCTCGTGGGAGAAGGCCGACACCTTCGTCACCTACACCTGGATGAAGCACTGGGAGGGCAAGCTGATGAAGGCGGCCAGCCCTTTCCTCGACGACCGGCACGAGCCGCGCTTCCAGGAGTGCCTGGAGATCGCCACACCGTATATTCCGTTCTATCTGGGGGGGGAGGGCAAGCTCTCCGTCGGGCGTGCCATCAAGTTCGCGCAGCAGGGCGCGGCCATGGTGGTGAACTGCGCGCCGTTCGGCTGCATGCCGGAAACCGTGGCCACCGCGATCTACGGGCGCCTCTCGGCCGACGTGGACATGCCCATCGTCAGCCTGTTCTACGACGGCAGCGGCGGACAGAACCGGCGGCTGGAGGTCTTTCTCAACAACGCGGTTCGCGGCCGGAGAGGTGTGGCTGGGTTGTCGGAGAACGCCGACATCGTCCCGCCGAGCTTCCCAGGGCGCGACCGGCTGGTACCGGCGCAGAATCTGCGTTCGCGGGTGCGTCCGAGCGGCGAAGCGTAGAGATGCGTCTCGGAGCAGTCCCAGCCGTGCGTTCGGCACCCCAGATTCGCCTATGATTTCGGAGCCGATGCAAATGCGTCAGGATAAGCGCCGAATGTCCTGATTCGCAGCCGGGCTATTCGTCGCGTCAGGATCGGGGCCCTGACGCGGGTGGTTTCCCTGCCCGCAGGCTCTTCTCCTCGTGCAATTGGACCAGGAGCTTGCCCCATTGTCTGGCCCAATTGGCTACGTCGTAGACGGCTGCTTGCCCCGGAGCTGCTCGCCGCAGCCTTTCCCGTTCGGCGGGATCGAAAAGGACGCGCCCGAGCGCTTGGGCCAGGGCAGGAACATCACCGACCGGGACCAGGATACCAGCGCGGCCGCCGTCGAGGATCTCGCGTGGTCCGGAGGGGCAGTCCGTAGCGACCACCGAGGCACCACAGGCCAGGGCCTCGGCCAACACCAGACCAAATCCCTCCTGACGTGACGGATGACCAAAGACGGTGCACCTGTGCATGTAGGAATACGGGTTCGAGCGATAGCCCAGAAGGTGCGTGCTGCCTCCGATACCGAGCGCTGTCGCGCGTTCGCGAAGCGCACTCTCCATGCGGCCGGTACCGAGAAGCAGGAGCGCCTGCGAGCCGCCCTCGGCGCGCAAGCGGGCATGCGCGGCCAGCAGGGTGGGATAGTCTTTCTCCTCGGTGAGGTGGCCGACACCGAGAATGGTCGGTTTCTCGAAGAGGATGGCGTCGGCTGGAAGGACCGGCTCGGCGGCCCGCTGCTGGATCGAAGCGATCGGGATGCCGTTTGCGATGGCGACGGCGCGATCTCTTCGTATGCCGGTGACCCGGATGGCGGATTCGAGGACGTCGCGTCCACACGAGACGAGCCGGTCGGCCAAAGCCGAGGAGCGCAGGGACGCAAGCTGGCGCCAGGAGCGCGAGCGCAAGAACTCGTGCATATTGTAGTGGGTCCACACCACGCACGGCTTGCCGAGCAGCTTCGCCGCGGCTAGGGCGAAGAACGTGGGCCTGCCCTCGTTGGCGCCGACCACGACGTCGGTCGTCCGCACGAGCTGCAGGGTCTTTGCGAAAAGGCCGGGCAGATCCCGGCGCCGATAGTCCCTGCGATTGTGGATGACGATGGGCACTTCAGGGGTCGAGGCTGGCGGCTCGAACTCTCCGAAGCGCTCATGCGCGAAGATAGTGGGCGCAAACTGCGCAGGAGCCAGGGCGCGTGCAAGATTCAGCGTCACGCCCTCGGCGCCTCCACCGGCGAAGCTCTGGATGCAGAAGAGGACGCGAATTCGTGGCGAGGTCATCATGAGCCCAACTATGATCTAATCCGCTTTTTCTTGCGTGCCAAGCTGGCGGGTGCTACGAAGCCGCCGTGGGAACTCCCTTGGCCTGAAAGCAAGGGGATTTGCCCGCAGGAGGATTCTCCGATGATCCCAGCCCGTGCCAGCCCTCCGGGGTGCTACCGTGTCCTCCTTCTGGCCGAGGCGTGCAATCCCGAATGGCCCTCGTTGCCGGTGGTGGCGTACAAAGCTGCGCTGGCGCTGGCGGAGATTGCCTCGGTCACGCTGGTGACCCACGTACGCAATCGGCCCGCGCTCACCCGGGCCGGGGCAGGGAAAGCCGACGTGGTCTACCTGGACACGGAGTATCTCGCCGCGCCGATGTATCGCTTGAGCCAGATGATCAGGCGCAGCGAACAGTATGCCCAGACCCTGGCCGTGGCCATGGCCTGGCCTGCGCAAGTCGCGTTCGAGTTGGCGGCCTGGCGCAAGTTCAAAGCCGCCTTGCGGGCCGGTCAATATGACCTGGTTCATCGTCTGAGCCCGATGTCCCCCACGCTGCCGAGCCCCATGGCCCGGTGGAGCCCGGTGCCCTTCGTCTTGGGCCCTCTCAATGGCGGGCTGGCCTGGCCACCCGGCTTCGGCAAGGAGTTGCGGCGCGAGCGCGAGTACCTCCGCTACTTTCGCGACGCCTACCGGCTGTTGCCGTTCTACCGCAGCACGTACGCGCGCGCGGCCTGCGTGTTGGCCGCTTTCCGCCACACCATCGAGGATCTGCCCGCCACGGCCCGCGCGCGCACGATCGATTTCCCGGAAGTCGGCATCGATCCGGCCCTTTTCGCTTGGCCCGGTGAGCGCCCTCGGCGCGATCGGCTCGTGTTTCTCTACGCCGGCAGGTTGGTCGCCTACAAGTGCCCGGACGTCGCAATCGAAGCGTTTGCCGGGAGCCCGTCCTTGCGTCGCCACCGCCTGGTGATGGTCGGGGGCGGGCCCGAGCAAGCGCAGCTCGAGGCCTTGGTCGCCCGGCACGACTTGGCCGGCACGGTGGAAATCCTGGGCCAGCGTCCGCAGTCCGAGGTCGGCATGCTGATGCGGGACGCGGAGGTGCTGGTATTTCCCTCGATTCGCGAGCTGGGTGCGGGCGTCGTCGTCGAAGCCATGGCGACCGGTTGCGTGCCCGTGGTCGTCGCCTACGGCGCGCCGGCGACGCTGGTGACCGAGGCGACCGGGAGTCGGGTGCCGCTCGGCACCAAGGCGGAATTGGTGACCGCATTCCGGCGCGAGCTCGAAGCGCTCGCCGCGCAGCCCGACCGCATTCGCGACTTGTCCAAGGCCGCCCACGAACGCGCACTTCGGTACTACACCTGGCAGGCCAAGGCCACGAAGACCGTGCAAGCCTACGAGTGGGTGCTGGGTCGGCGAAGCGTTCCGCCCCGCTTCGAAGACTAGCCCGGCAACACCTCGACGGACGGCGCGGGCGCGGTCGTGCCGACGTTGCCGGCGGAAGCTGCCCGCAGCTCGCGCAGGCTGCGCCAGAGGCCACGCAAGGTGGGTGCATAGACGGCAAGCACGACGAGAAACACCGTCAGTGCCCCGATCGCGGCATTGTGGGTCACCGTCCGTTCGACCAGCGCCAGCCCGGCAAACGCCAGGGCGCTGGCCGCGAACATGAGCCCGGAGTACTTGGCGTCGTCTCCCAATGCCAGCAGACCCCGGCGATGAACGGCCACGCAGCTCACGCCATAGCGTCCGAGCTCGGACGCCGCGTAGCCAACGACCGCGCCCGGGAACCCGAAGTAGGAGTAGCCGATGGGAATCAGCAGCGCCATGCCGCACAACTTGCCGAGGCCCGAGGCCACCAACCAGTGTGAGTCTCCCCGGGCCAGCAGCCCGCGCGTGTTGATGTAGTCGAGCAGGCCGAACCAAGCCCCGACGGAGAGGACCTGTACGATCCAGCTCGCGCCGTGATAGCGCGGATCGTACATCAGATGGACGGCGGCGCGCCCGCCGCCGATGAAGCCGGCCAGGGCGAAGCCGCCCAGCCCGAGGATGGGCCGGCGCGCCCGCGCGAAGGCCGATGCCAAGCGATTCTCCTCGTTGTGTGCCTTGGCCAGCATGGGAAAGAGCAAGCGATCGATAACGCTGTTGAGGACTTGCGGTGCCATGTTCGCCACGTTGGCGCCAATGCCATAGATGCCGAGCATGGCGAGCGGCACCAGCTTGCCGAAGACGAGTCGATCGGTCTGCCCGACCAGGAAGGTGAGCGCGGTCGACAGGAAAATCCAGCGCCCGAAGCGCAGCATGCCGTACAAATGCGCACGTACGATGCGCAAGCGATTGCGATGCCCGGGCAGCCAGAAGTGGCTGGTCCAGGCGCGCAGGACATCACTCGACAAGGTACCGACCAGCAGCGCATACACGCTGCGCGTGAAGAACACGGCCACGAGGGTCGCGGCGAAGCACAGGACCTGGATGCCGATGTCGATGATGGTCAGGCGGCGCAGCGCCAACCTGCGTCCCTCGGTGAACCATTTGGTCGATTGCAGTGCCCCGATGGCCGAGGAGAGGTTGACGACCACAAGGAGCGCTGCCAAGCGGAGATCCCCATAGTAGCGGGCGAAGGGATACGCCAGCGCGACCCCGATCACGCAGAGGATGCACCCGCGGATGACTTGTACGGTGTAGGCGGTGTCGAGAAACTCCGGCTCCTCGCCGTGCGGGCTCTGCACGACGCTCGGGCCGATGCCGACGTCGGTAAACAGGTGCAGCCCTACCATGAACGCGTAGACCAGCTGCATCATGCCGAATGCTTCGGCGTACAGCAGGCGCGTGAGCACGACGTTGCTCGCCAGCCTGAGCACTTGCATGACCCCGAGCCCAATCAGAATCCACATGCCGGCCGTGAGCGCCACCCCACCGGGAGGCTTGCTCGACGGACGCTCTGGGACTTCGGCGGAGTCCGACTGGGATTCGCGGGTCATGGGGGCTGCGATGCTACGGCGACGAGAGCATCGCACACAATGGGCGCATTACAACCGCCTTCACAGCGGGGACCGCGGCGACTCCGCAACGCCAGCAACCCCCCCCGGCACCAGTCACCATCCGGAGAAGCCTCAGTCTTGGCACACAAGCCGTCGCACACTCTGCCATCGCGCGGGTGGTTTCCCAACAGCTCGCAGCTGTGAATCAGGACATTCGGGACTTTTCGAGGCCTCGACGGGGCCATGCGCCGGTTGCTGTTCAAGGCCATCGCCTGCGCCGACATCCTGCTGTTTCGCCTTGTGCTCAGAAACCAGCATTCCTCAAGAATACTCACCTATTGGATGCGATGGCCATCGGCCAGCTCGTTCCACGCGAAAGCAAGACGACCGCCTACGGATGATGTTCTCGAATGCCGTGGCCAGCCCGTGGACGCCGATCTTCTACGATGCCTACATGCCCACACGCCGTCGTTCAAGTATAGTAGACAGGTCATGCGGCTCGTCGTGGTGGCAGCATTGTTCCAGGCCATGGTCTGGGTTCCGACCGCGCATGCAGCGGCCAACCAGGATGGCGCGAAGGCCGAGGCGGACAAGGACGCCGCACGATCGGAATGGCGCCGGGGCACCACCGCCTACGACCTTGGGCGCTACGAGGAAGCGGCCTCCCACTACGAAGCCGCCTACACGCTGGTGCAGGATCCGGGCTTCCTGTTCAACATTGCCCAAAGCTACCGGATGGGGGGCAGGTTGAGTCAGGCACTGGAAAGGTATCGCGCCTTTCTGCGCAACGCGAGCGTGGATGCCCCGAACCGCGGCACCGCCGAGAAGTTCGTCGAAGAGATCAAGCGCAAGCTCGAGGAGAAGAAAGAAGTCGTGGCTATCACGTCGCCCGAGACCACGCCTGCCAAGGAGCCCGCGCTTCCGGAGCCCACGCCAACACCTGCTGGCTCGCCAGCGGGAATCGCGGCGGCCGGCTCGATCGGCCCCGTGGTCCCGCCCGCCCCACCCATCGCCGTCCCGGTCCCGTCGGCGGGAATCGCGGCGGCCGGCTCGACTGGCGCCGCGGCCCCGCCCACCCCACCCATCGCCGTTCCGGTCCCGTCGTCGGTTGATGGCACGACCACTCTGACCTCTCCCCTGGCACCCGAGCAAACGAGCGTCGCTCAGCCAATCTACAAGACGTGGTGGTTTTGGACCGGCGTCGGCGCCGTTGTGGTTGCAGGCACCGTGACGGCACTCCTGCTGACCCATCGGTCGAGCAGTCCTTGCAGTGGGACGGGCCTCAACTGTTGGGAGGTCAAGTAGCCATGCGGCGTGCTCTCTGGACCTTGGCCCTGCTTGGGAACCTCGCCGGTGCCTGTTCGAGCCAAGAGAGCAACACGCGGATCGTCGTCGTGGTGTGGAGCGATCTCACGATTCCGACCGAGATCGACAGCATCCACATTGACGTCACGGGCCCGACCTCCGCGCGCACGGGTTCATTCCCGCTGACGACGGGCAACGAGACGGGCAAGAGCAAGCTGCCGGTCGTTCTGGCGCTCGTGCAAGCGAGCAACCAGGATCTGTCGTTCACCGTGACGGCGAGAGGGTTCTTGGGAAACAACCCCAACCCTGTCGTCTCGCAAGCGGCCCGACTGGATTTTCTGTCTGACCAAAGCCGGGTGCTGACGCTCTTTCTCGGTCGCGCTTGCCTCGGTGTAACTTGTGGCGGAAACAACACCTGTTCCAACGGGACCTGCGCCCAATCCATCGATGTCAACGTGAGCAGCCTTCCGGCCTACGATCCTCAGGCCCCGCTTTCGTCTCCCGACGCTGCTCCGGGCCCGCGACTCGATAGCGGTTCGGACGGCGTGGCAGCCGAGGGCGGCATCCCGGACGCCCGTGGAGTGGATGCCATGGCGGATGAGGGACAGACGGTCGACAGCGCTGCGGACAAGCCCGCGCACTTGCCTATTCCCGGGCTCGACGGCGGAGTGGATGCCGGCACGGGTGGAACGAGCGGGAGCGGTGGATCTGGCGGGACCACAGCCGCGACGGGCGGAACCGGGGGCAGCGGGGTGGGAGGCGCCGGCGATTCCGGTTTGCCAGATGCACCTGACGCTCCGCCGGATGTTCCCGTCGGTGGCGCCGGCGGCACGACAGGCCTCGATGGCACGACAGGCACCGGTGGCACAGCTACCGGAGGGACGACAGACGCCAGTGACGGCACAGCCACCGGGGGGACGAGCGCGGGGGGCGCTGCCGGAGCAACCGGAGGCGCTGCCGGAGCAACCGGAGGCGCTGCCGGAGCAACCGGAGGCGCTGCCGGAGCAACCGGAGGCGCTGGTGGAGCAACCGGAGGCGCTGGTGGAGCAACCGGAGGCGCTGCCGGAGCAACCGGAGGCGCTGCCGGACCAACCGGAGGCGCTGCCGGTACCGGAGGGAGCTGTTCCGGTACGATGTGCGGAAGCACGTGTTCCGACTTGACCATGGACGTGAACAACTGCGGCCAGTGCGGTCGGCCATGTCAAAGCGCGAACGTGCTGGGGTTGAGCTGCAACGCTGGACTGTGCAATACGGCTGCCTGCTCCGGGGTTTGGGGCAACTGCACGCAGCCAGCAGCTCCCCTTACGGATGATGGTTGTGAAACATATCTGAACACCAGGGCCAACTGTGGCGGATGCGGCATCAAGTGCACGTCCACCCAGGCATGCGTGTTGGGTACCTGTCAGACGGTGCCATACGCACTCCCCACCGCGGCGATGGATGTTTACCTGGGAGCTGGCAGCCTGGTGCTCGATGGAACCAAGGCCTACATAACCAAAGTGGCGGATACAAGCTTGAAAGTATTGGACGTCAGCAATCCGCTAAGCCCGACGGTACTGGGATCCGTCAACCATGGATATAGCGATTCGCAACTCGCCGCTCATGCAATCTACAACAACATCGTGTGGATCGTGAGATCATCGTGCTGTGGATACGGGTATGCCACGTCCATGTTCGGTGTCGATGTCAGTAACCCGGCGAGCCCCTACGTTCGTGGCTCCCTGCAGCTCCAAACCGCGAGCTCACTGGTCTCTTGGTGGAGTAATTTGCTCGTCTATTCGGGCTATTTGCTGGTGCAAGATTATGCCCAAAACAAAGTCTACGTCATAGACATTAGCAATCCGGATGCACCCAAGAAATTCAGCGAGTGGTCACTTCCCTGGATGGTGGACGGCGGCGATGCCGGCATGACGATCGATGGGCATTACCTCTACATGCCCTGTCGGCAAGCTCAAGTCCTCAATATTTACGACCTTACCAACCTGGCGGCGGTGACTCTGGCTGGTTCCGTGTCGACAGGGAGCGAGGAGGCTTGGGAGTGGCCGGCCAAGATAGGGTCGTACCTTTATCTGAATGTTTCCACCTATGGCAGTGGCGTTGTCCACATGAAGGTCGTCGATGTTTCCAACCCGGCAGCCCCAACCATCGTGGGAACCGTGGCATCCACCGGGGAAACCATAGCGAAGAATGGTAGGCTCTTTTCCTTGGGCACCAGCGGCAGCAATGCGACGGCTTCTGCCTATTCGTTGGCCAACCCTATCGCACCCGTTGTGGAGGCATCTTCCACCGTGCCCCCGCCATCTCCGTCAACATCTTTGAACCTGTGGCTGATGGCGAGCCCGCAGGCCGGCTGGGTTGGGGACTTCTTGATCGGCATGACCGACGGGAGTAGCGGCTATAGTGGCGTCAGAGCCGTGTACTTCCCGGTGAACTAGTGCCGCTAGACAGAAGTTCCCCTGTAGTTCTGGCGTGAGCCCGACGGAGAAGGGCCAGCAGTGGCGTGAAGTACGGCGGCACTAGCCAAATTTACGGAGGGGTGTGCCCCTCCCCCCGTCTGGCAAAGCCAGACGGGTCCCCCCTTCCCCCGCCTCGGCCGCGAAGCCGGCCTCGCGGCTCGCGCTTTGCNNCTTTGCGCTCGCGTGCTGCCCGAGGCAAATGCTCTGATCTGCCGGGTATCTTTCGTCGGGCAGCACTAGTTCCGCCGGTCAGAAATTTCGCGGCAGCGGGGCCGTCGATCGATCTCGAGCCGCTGGGTTGCTTCGGCTTCTCTCCTGGGGCGGCCCCGGCTGGTTTCGGCGCGGAATCCACTTTCGCGTGTACGTCCGGGCGGCCCAGCGTAAGCTGCGCCTCGGTCATGCTTGTCCGAAGAAACAACCGGCGCCCGGTGCGCGGGTGAGCCAGCTGTGAAGCGCATCGCCGTGATCGCGGGCGCTGGACCGGCCGGCCTGACCGCCGCCTGGGAGNNGCAACCGCATCGACATCGGTGGCCACCGCTTCTTCACCAAGAGCGAGCGGGTGATGAACTGGTGGCTCTCCATGCTGCCGCGCCAGGGGGCGCCTGCGGCGGACGACGTGGCCCGCGGGCACGACGTGGAGCTGGCGACTGAGGTGGTGTTGCGCACCCTCGCACCCGAGGCGAGCGGACGTATCAGGGAAGTACGTCGGCCGGCGCCTGACCCTGAGCGCGAGGATCGCGTGCTGTTGCGGAGGCCACGCCTCTCGCGTATCTACTTCGCCCGCCACTTCTTTCCCTATCCCCTGGGCATCACCCTCGTCGTGGCCTGGCGCCTCGGCTTGCTCAACACCGCGCTCATCACGCTCAGCTTTCTCTGGGCCAAGGCCTTTCCCCGCCGCGACGAAACCTA
>PNBO01000454.1:2147-33091 GCA_003136095.1 Myxococcales bacterium | reverse complement strand
GCAATCGATCTGCACCTGTCCGTCCTGGGCGCCGCGGAGAACGCCGGAAAAGTTCCGTCGATCTTCCACCGGATCTGTCGTTCGAATTTTCGCCTTCTGCCCGGCGAAACGGGCGAAATCGCGTTCGCGGCGCAACGGCCGGTCGATGCCCGGCGAGCTGACCTCGAGCCGGTAGGCGTGATGGATGCTGTCCGCCACGTCCAGCGTGGCCGAAAGATCGCGGCTCACCCGCTCACAATCCTCGTGGTCCACATACAGGGGCTCGAAGACTGGCTCCCCGCCATCGCCGACCCCTGGCACCGTGGGTCCTTCGGGCCGATCGATGAACACGCGCATCACCCAGCCCTCGGCTTCCCGATTCCACTGCAACTCGACAAGCTCCAGGCCGGCCCCTTGGATGGGGGGCTCGATCAACCGCCAGAGATCGTCGATTTCCTTGCGCATTTTCGGGGTGCCGGGTCGCTGTGCTTTTCTTGAGGGAGAATCGTTGGACAAAAAAAAGGCGGGCTTGGGGGCCCGCCCTTCGTTCGGGTGTGCCTATGATGTCCGGTCTTCTTAGCACGACCATGTTTTGAGCGCAATCGCCCGCCAGAATAGGCAGCCGCTCCACAATGTCACGCTCTCGACGGTTGAAGTTCACGCCAAACGGCGATAGGTCTTTCGGCCGGACGTCGGCAGAAAGAGGAGAACCAGAATGGCCAGCGCAAAACTCGGGGTTGGGGTGATCGGGTGCGGCACCGTCGGCGGCGGTGTCGTGAAATTGCTCGTTTCCGAAAAGGATCATCTCGTGCGCAAGACCGGCGTGGCCGTCGAGCTGCGCAGAGCCGCTGACCTGGACCCCGAAAAACGCGCCGCGACAGGACTGCCCGCGTCAGTGCTGACGGCCGACGCCGCGTCTTTGCTGGCGGAGCCCGGCATCGACGTAGTGGTCGAGGTCATCGGCGGGGTCCAGCCGGCGCAGTCATTCATCGAGACCGCGCTCGCGGCCGGCAAGCACGTGGTCACGGCCAACAAGGAGCTCATCGCCAAGAAGGGGCCGGAGCTTTTCGCCCTGGCGCGCAAGCACGGCGTCACCCTGCACTTCGAGGCCAGCGCGTGTGGCGGCATCCCGGTCATCCATGCCTTCGGGCAGTCCCTGGCCGCCAACCGCTTCGAGAAGATCCTCGGCATCGTCAACGGCACGACCAACTTCATCCTCACCAAGATGCACCGCGCGGGGGCCGAATTCGCCGACGTGCTGGCCGAGGCGCAGCGCCTGGGTTACGCCGAGGCCGACCCCACCGCCGACGTGGACGGGCACGACGCCGCCTACAAGCTGGCCATTCTGGCCGCCATGGCCTTCGACAGCCACTTCGACTATCGCGAAATCCACACCGAGGGCATTCGCAGCATCTCGGCGCGCGATATCGCCATCGCCAAGGACTATGGCTTCGTCATCAAGTTGCTCGCCATCGGGGCAGCGCACGACGACGGCCGCGTCGAACTGCGCGTCCACCCGGTGCTGGTGCCCAAGGAGCACCCCCTGGCCGCGGTCAGCGATTCCTTCAACGCCGTATTCGCGCGCGGCAACTACGTCGGCGACGTCATGTTCTACGGCCGGGGCGCCGGAGCGTTGCCGACGGCGTCGGCCATCGTGGGCGACATCATCGACCTGGCCATGCACCAGCGCGGCGGCGGCACCAGCCCGCGCATGAATTTCGGGACGCTCAATAAGGCCGTGGTGCCCATGGGCGAGGTCAAGTCCCAGTACTACCTGCGCCTCGACGTCAGGGACCGGCCCGGCGTGCTCGCGGCCATCGCCAAAATCTTCGCCGACTTTCGCGTCAGCATCAGCGCCGTCACGCAGGAAGAAGCCACCGGCGCGTCGGTCGAGTTGGTCATCTTCACCCACGAGGTGACCGAGGCGGATTTCCAGAAAGCCGTGGCCGAGATCCGCAAGCTCGACGTGGTCGTCGGCGTGCGTGCCCTCATCCGCACGCAGGTCTAACCACCGAGACGCCGAGCTCGCGGCCGGCGAATCGGCGCCGCTTGCGCGGACGAAGGGCGAATATCGCCAGACCCAGCAGGGCGAAGCCAGGGAATCCCGCTGTTTGGGCACCGGCGAGGTGACAGGAGCAGCCGCTGTTCGCGCTGCCCGTGCCCTGCGCCGTACTGCCCCCGGACGTCCCGCCCGAGGCAACCATGCCCCCGCTGCCCGCGGGAGCGGAACTGGACCCGCCACCACTTCCCGGCGTGCCGCCGGATCCGCTCGCCCCACCCGTTGCGGTGTTGCCGCCACTTCCCGCGCTGCTGCCGCCAGATCCGACCATGCCGCCAGTGGCCACCGCGCCGCTACTTCCACCCGTTCCCGTCCTGCCGCCGGTCGCGGGCGTGCCGCCCGCGCCGATCCTGCCGCCGCTGCCCGTGGCAGCGCCGGATCCGGTCGCGCCGCCGCTGCCCGTCGCGCCACTGCTGCCTGTCGCGCCACCGCTGCCGGATGTACCGCCCGTTCCGGTCGCGCCGCCGCTGCCCGTCGCGCCACCCGCCCCGGCGGCTCCGAATTCATACGCGCCCAGGTCCGGGGCCGCGCCCAGGAAGGGCAGACCGACGTCGGTACCCTTGTCGATCATCTGGCTGCCCGCGATGAGCTTCAAGAAGTCCACATTGGGCAGGCTGCCGTCGGCCTGGCGGGGGCCGAGAGCACCCGAGGATTCCGCGCTCACATCTTTGACCGTCATGCTCGGATCCGTGACGCTGAGGAAATCCTTGTTCGCCGGGGTGAGATTCAGATCCCAGGAATTGAAGGCAGTGTCGACCCCCGTCATGTTGGAGTTCTTGTTGGGGAACCCGATGTTGTTCCGCATGATGTGAGCCAGATCCCCGGTCAGGATGATGGTCGTGTTCGGATCGCCGGCCGGGCTCGCCAACATGTTGTACTGAGTGCCGTTCTGGAACGACGTATTATTGTACCAGGTGTTCCCGCCCGTGGAGTGATTGGCATAGAACCCCGAGGCCTTGTTCTTCCAGGCCACGTTGTTCTGGACGAGGTGGCGGACGCCGGTCTTGCTGCTCCCCATCTTGAAGCCGTTGCCATTTCCCGACGAAGGATTGGTGTTGCCGTAATCGGCGTAGCCATTGCCCATGGCCCAGGAGTTCTCCACGGTGACTGGAATTTCCTGGTTGATCAAATCGTACCCGTCATCCGAGTTCCACCACGCCCGGCAGCCCCGGATGATCGTGCGGTCACCGGCGGTTTGGTAGTGGACACCGAAGCCGTCGGCATTCTGTCCCTGGCCTTGATTCGAAGTCGCATCGTAGTTGTCGTGCGCATCGCAATTGAGCACGAGGTGGCCTCCTGCGCTCTTGCTGCCGATGAAGATTCCGTTGCCGCTGTTGTGGTGCATGTTGAGGTTTTCGAAGATGTCGTTGCCACCGCTGTCCAGGGCGAAGCCATTGTTGGAATAGCTGTTCATCGGGACGCAGCATTCCTCGATGCCCTTGAAATGCAACCAGCTACCCGTGATCGAAAAACCCATGGTGTAGCCGGTGGTCGATATCGTCATGTTGGAGAAGTCGACCATCGGGACCTCGCCCGGGTAGGCCCAGTAGTTGATCCGGTTGGTATCCGAGGTTCCGCTCTTCGAGAACAGGATGCCGGCGCTGCTCGTTTTGGGCGTCGTGATCGCATAGGTACCGCCACGCAGCCAGACCGTGTCTCCCGCCAGCGCGGTGTCTGCCCCCTTCTGGATGGTGCCAAAGGGTTTATCGATGGTGCCGGGATTCGTATCGCTGCCGGTGGGCGCCACGTAGTACTCCGTGGCGAACGCATCCTTCGCGGCGAAGAGGCCCAGACCGGCAACCAGCCCGAGAAGCAGTGAGTGCCGCCGACCCGATTTCGTTGCGCGTTCTGCGGATTTCATCCAGCGCTCCTTTGCTGCATGATGGCGACGATCGAGCAAAACACCGGTTTTCCGCCCGCGGGAAACTCCTTTCGCTCGCAGTGTAGCGGCGCGGGTGAACGGCTCATCGCAGCCCCCGGAAAGACACGCCCCCCCGCGAACCGCAGCGACCGCGGGCGCCTTGTGCGGGCCTACGAACGGGTTCTTGCCATTGCCGCGCTACGGCTGCGGGCGGACCTTGGGGTTCCAGAGCATCTGGTGCGCCTCGCGCAGCATGGCCGGGATCTGCTCGCGGAACGGCGAATCGGGAAGCGCAGCGATCATCTCGGCGTCGTCGAAGCTCTCGGCGCGTGCCCCGGGCACCCAGATATCGTCGGGCTGCATCGAGATGTAGCGCTCCTGCGCGAAGTCGAGAAGGTCGAAGGCCAGGACCAGATTGCGCAGCCAGAGGATGCGTTTCACGTTGATCTTGCCGGGCAGCTCGTCCCATTCGCGCAGGCCATCCCGCCAGTGGCTCGCGAACGCATCGCCCAGGGCCTCGCGGTAGACGGCCTCAATGCGCCTGGCGATGGGGTCGAGAATCGGCGCGGGATCGGCGAGCATGGGCAGTACCTTGAGGTGCTCCTCGAAGTCGGTCGGCCGCGCGGCGCCGAGCGACAGCGTATGGATGTCGGGATGGGCAAGGCACCACAGATCGTTGAACACCATCGGCGACAGCGGCTCGCACAGTGCCCGCAGCTTGGCCGACGCGCGGTAGAGGCGTCCGCCCTTGTCCGACGGGCTGATGATGAAGATGCCCATGTCCTGCCGCCGCGCCGCCGCGAGGACGGGCACGTTGTCCTGGAACAGGTAGTAACAGTGAACGTTCAGATAGTCGAAGCGGCCGCTGTCGATCATGCGTAGGATGAGCGGTTGCGGCGCGTGCGTCGAGAACCCGAGGGCGCGGATGCGCCCCTGCTGGCGCCAGTGCTCCGCGACCTCGAGACAACCACCCGGCGCCAGCGTCAGCTCCACCGACTTCTCATCGTTGACCCCATGGACGGCGAAGAGGTCCAGATAGTCGACCCGCAGCAGCCGCATGGACTCCTCGATGTGCGCCTCGAACTCCTTGGCATCCTCGCTGGGCAGAACCTTGGTCTGCAAGAGGAAGCGATCCCGCCGGTGGCGGGCCAGGGCCGGGCCGAGCTGAGCCTCGCTGGTGCCATAGCCGCGCGCGGTCTCGACGTGGTTGATGCCCAGGCCGAGCGCGAGGTCGAGGGTCGCCTCGAGGTTCTGCTGGCTGGTCGGCGAAGTCTCCGCCCCCCGCAGCCAGGATTCCTGGAAGCGCATGCCTCCGAGTGAAAAGACGGAAATATCAAACTTCGTTCGGCCAAATCGTCGGTACTGCACGACGCGGAGTTTACACTTTCTCACGCAGACAACGAAGCGAGCTTCTACCCTGCGCCAAGCGATTTCAGAATCTTGATGGCGAGGGGCTCCTTGATCTCCGCGTGTCGCGGCACGGCTTCGATGGTGCCCGTGCGAGGGTTTGTCCACAAAGCGTGCGATCGAGGTGGGCGGCAAGTCCATGGCCTGCACGAGCCCTGCCTGCGAGATTGACTTTGTACTGAGCACAAGCCACACTTAGCAGGACATGCCCCATGGCGCCCAGGAAACCCTTCTTCCGCTTGCGCGATGTGCAGGACATCGCTCGACGGAAGGATGGGCTCCATCGTTCGCGGACGAAGGCCGAAGCAAGCTTCTCCACCTTTGCCCAGGCGCTCGCTGCGGCCCGAACCATGATCGAATCCCTCACCGAGCGAAACTTCGTCGAAACCAGATAGCCGTACGACCCTTGCGACGTGTATGCCGCCACCATCGAGGACCGGGGCTGGTACGTCAAACTCACCTTACTCCCCGAACAGGTAATCCTCATTTCGTTTTACCCGCTCGAACGTCCGATACGGACCGCGCGCGGCCATGAGGTGAAGCCATGAGGGTCAAGCCGAAGCCAGCCAGCAAAAAGGGTTTCCGCTGCGCGGAATGCGGCAAAGGCATCGTGCGGCCCGTCGCCGCTGCTGGCCGCCAGGCGAAGTACCGCACCCTTACTCTGCCGGTTCCAGTGAAACTGGAGATCCCGACGTGCGACAACTGTGACACCGAGTGGATCAACGACAGCGTTGCCCGGAAGCTCGACGCGGCCCTGGAGAAAGAGTTCCGTGCGCGCATGCGCGACCTGGTGACGGTTTCCCTGGCGCACCTGTCGAAATGCAGCATTTCGAAGGCGCATGTCGAAAGGGTCCTTGGGCTTTCGCAGGGCTATCTGTCCCACCTGACCACGACCGGTGACAAGACTCCCAGCGAGGCGTTGGCCCTGAATCTCGTGCATTTTGCCCAGAATCCCCGGCTCCTACGCAGGTCGGAGACGCTCTGGAAAAGGCTCTCAGGTTCCAAGCCCGAACCGGCTGGCGCGCTTGGGCGTTGAGGGGCTCGCTCGCGTGCCAACGCCGGAGGCCGGTGCCGCCGGCATCGCATCCAACCGGGCTTGTCCAGAATTGTCGATCCCCTACTCCACCCGCTGGAAGAACCGGCCCCAGCGGATCGACTTGAACCAATCGGCGACTCCCGCCGGCGACAGCCCGCCGCGTGCGGGATCGCGCGACCACCAAACGATGAGGGCGCGGCCCTTGATGAGCTCGTAGGGCACGAAGCCCCAGAAGCGCGAATCCTTCGAGTTGTCGCGGTTGTCACCCATGGCGAAGTAGTGGCCTGCTGGGACCTTGACGGGACCGAAGTTCGAGGGGCCGAGACGCGGGTCCTGGTGGGTCACGTGCGTCACGGACCCCAGGTGCTCGAGCCACGCCTCGCAAGGATGCCGGATCTCCTCGCCCTCGACGGCGGAGCCGTCATCCGTCGTGCACGGTTCCGCGGCAAATTCGCGCGGCATCGGCTTGCCATCGATGAACACCTCGTTGCGCCGGACCTCGATGGTCTCGCCGGGCAGGCCCACTACGCGCTTGATGTAGTCCACGCTCTGATCCGGCGGGAACTTGAAGACGATGATGTCGCCGCGTTTGGGCTGGCCCAGTTCCGCGATCTTGGCGTTGGTGAACGGGATGCCGACGGCGTAGGCGAACTTGGATACGAAGATATGATCGCCCACCTCCAGCGTCGGAATCATCGAACCCGAAGGGATCTGGAAAGCCTCGACCACGAAGGCGCGCAGGAGCAAGGCCACGCCGAGGGCTAGACCGATGGACTCGGCGTACTGGCGCGCCGAGGACTTGCGCGCGAAGGCCAGGTGCTCGTCCAGGCGCGCGTCGAGATCCGTGATGGCCTGGCGCATGCGCTCGAAATCGTCGCCCTGCCGCGCGGCCTCGACTTCGGCGATGGCCGCTTGCACCGCCGTCGCCACCGACTCGGGAATGCGGTAGCGCTTCTTCTTGAGGATGCGCTTGGCCTCGCCCACGAGTTGTTTGGCTTCGGTCTTGGCCCGGCTCCATTGCCGGTAGGAACGCCAGGATTCGAGAATCTTCATCCGCATGGCTAGTCGACCTTGAGAATGGCGAGAAACGCCTCTTGCGGGATCTCCACGTTGCCCACCTGCTTCATGCGCTTCTTGCCTTCNNTAGCACTTCGCGGTCACGTTCTTGCGTAGCGCCTTGACCACCGTCTTCGCGATGACGCGGGAGCCGATGGACGCCTGGATCGAGACCTCGAATTGCTGCATGGGAATCAGTTCCTTCATCTTGATGCACAGGTCGCGGCCCTTGATGTACGAGGTCTCACGGTGGACGATGGCGGAGAGCGAGTCCACGCGATCGCCGTTGACCAGCAGGTCGAGGCGGCAGAGCTCGGCCGCGCGGTAGCCCTTGGGCTCGTAGTCGAGGGAGGCGTAGCCGCGCGAAATGGACTTCATGCGGTCGTAGAAGCCGAACACCACCTCGGCGAGCGGCAGGTCGTAGCGAATGATGACCCGGCGCTCGCCGGCATAGGTCAGGGCGGTCTGGGTTCCGCGCCGCTCCTCGCACAGCTTGAGCAGGCCGCCCACGAATTCCGGCGGGGTGTGGATGGCCGCGTTGATGATCGGCTCCTCGATGCGCTCGATCTCGCCCTCCGAGGGAAACTTGGCCGGATTGTCGAGCTCGACGATGCTGCCGTCGCGCTTGACGATCTGGAAGCGCACGGTAGGTGCCGTGGTGATCAGGTCCAGGTCGTACTCGCGCTCCAGTCGCTCCTGCACGATCTCCATGTGCAAGAGGCCCAAGAAGCCGCAACGGAAGCCGAAGCCGAGCGCGGCCGAGACCTCGGGCTCGCGGCTGAAGCTGGCGTCGTTCAAGCGCAGCTTGTCGAGCGCGTCGCGCAGATCCTCGTAGCGCGCCGGATCGGTCGGAAAGATGCCGGCGAAGACCATGGGCTTGGCCGGCTGGAAACCGGGCAGCGCCTTCTCGCAGGGCTTGCTCGCCTCGGTAATGGTGTCGCCCACGCGCGCATCCGCGACCTCCTTGATCGCGGCCGTGATGAACCCCACTTCGCCCGGGCCGAGCTCGTCCACGTCCTTGGGAAAGGGCGCAAAGGCCCCCAGGCTGACGATCTCGTAGTCGCGGCCGGCGGCGACCAGGCGAATCTTCTGCTTGCCCCGCAGCGTCCCGTCGACCACGCGCACCAGCAGGACCACGCCGCGGTAGCTGTCGTACCAACTATCGAGCAGGAGCACCTTGAGCGGCTTGCCCGCGTCGCCCACCGGCGCCGGCATGTGGTGCACCACCGCCTCGAGGATGTCCTCGATGCCACGGCCGTCCTTGGCCGACGCCAGGATAGCGCCCGAGGCGTCGATGCCGATGACCTCCTCGATCTGGCGCTTGGCGTTGTCGGGATCGGCCGAGGGCAGGTCGATCTTGTTGATGACGGGAACGATGGCCAGGTTGTGCTCGGTGGCCATGTAGACGTTGGCCAGGGTCTGCGCCTCCACGCCCTGCGAGGCGTCCACCACCAGAAGCGCGCCCTCGCACGCGGCCAGCGAGCGAGATACTTCGTAGTGAAAGTCGACGTGCCCCGGCGTATCGATGAGGTTCAGCTCGTAGGTCTGGCCGTCCTTGGCGTGGTACGCCAGGCGCACGGTGGCCGCCTTGATGGTGATGCCACGCTCGCGCTCGAGATCCATGCTGTCGAGAAACTGGTCCTTCTGCTCGCGCTGGGTAAGCGCGCCGGTGAACTCGATGAGCCGGTCGGCCAGCGTTGATTTGCCGTGGTCGATGTGGGCAATGATGGAGAAATTGCGGATCAGAGGGGTCGGGGTCGGCACTGCGTTTCACCTTCTGGGCTACCGGCGGATCGCATCGAGAGTGAGCTGCCCGGGAAGCTGACCCTTCTCCCTCTCCAGGATCAAATCAATCCCCTGGCGGATGTATTCCGCGACCGGCACCTTGGTCTTGTGGTGCAGGAGCTTGAGCCGTTCGTTCTGTTCCGCGGTGATGTACACGGTGGTCGAGATCTTGTTCCGTGCCATGGCAGGACCATGCATGACCATAGGTATGTAGTCAATTGTAATGGGAACCCTGAGAGGGTTCCCAAGCCCGCGATGGTACGCGGCCGGCACAGCCGGCCGGCTCCCCACGCGGCCGTGATGGGAACCCTGAGAGGGTTCCCAAGCCCGCGATGGTACGCGGCCGGCACAGCCGGCCGGCTCCCCACGCGGCCGTGATGGGAACCCTGTTCTACTACCTCCGAGATTCTTCGCGTGGCACGACGATGTTTTCAGCGGTCGTGTCATGAGGCTCCAGGCTTCAGGCTTCAGGCTATAGTGCAGGCGCGTGAGCAGAGATCCAGCAAAGCTCAAGGTCTTCGCCATGGCACACGATCGGGTCGACCGTGTCTAGCGCGCGACCGCTCGTGTTCCGTCCGAGGCGGGCTTCGGGCTGCGAGCCCAGATCCGACGGGCAGCCGTCTCCGTCCCGACGAGACACCCTGAAACCTGGAGCCTGGAGCCTGAAGCCTTGGGTTGTGGGCGCCGATCGCCGCTTTCGACCAGAGAATCTGAAGCCTGGAGCCTGGAGCCTGAAGCCTTGGGTTGCGAGCGAAGCCCTATCCCGCGTCCGCCAGAAGGTTTTCGTCCATGCTGCGACTCGCCCTTGCCGCAATCGCTCAGTTGTCCTAGCCTACGCCCCATGCGAATACCCCCTGCAGCTTCGAGCCGCTTCCTACGGTTCCTCCACCTCCCGGCGCTGGTTGGCTTCTTCCTCGGCGCCCTCGCCCCCGCCTGCGGCAGCAAGCAGACCCCCGGGACGGGAAATCCCACCGCCGGATTGAAGGTTTCGTCGAACGACTTCGGCGCCAAGTTCGATCGTTCCCGCTGCGACGACCAAGGCAAGCAGGTGGTCACGCTAGACGCGAACGGCGACGGCAAACCCGATGTCATCAAGCTGTTCATCGCGACGGCGCATGAAGGCCATACCATTCAGCAACTCGTATGCAAGCAGACCGACCTCGACTTCGACGGCAAGATCGATCTGGTGCAGTACTACGGGCCGAACGGCGAGATCTTCATGGACGAATACTCCATGGACTACAGCGGGAAGTTCAACGGCCGCACGTTCTTCCAGGACGGCAAGAAGGTGCGCTCCGAGAAGGACATGGACTTCGACGGTAAGCCCGACTACTTCGAGTTCTTCGAGGGCGGCAAGCTGGTGCGTGTCGAGCGCGACCGCAATGGCGACGGCAAGATCGACGAGTGGCAGTACTACGAGAATGGCCGCCTCGACCGCATCGGTCAGGACACGACCGGCTCGGGCCGCGTGGACAAGTGGGAGCGCAATCCTGAGGGCGGCCCCGAGATTCCCGTCGCGCAAGAGAGCGCCGCCAACGCGGCTGCCGCCGCTCCCGCGACGCCCGCCGGGGCCGCCGACGCGGCGGCCGCCGCCGCCGCCGCCGCGGCCGCCGCGAAGAGCGGACCCAAGATCGAAACCAGCACGACCAAGAAGTAGCGACCAGCCTACAGGAGAAGTCTTCCTGACCGAGTCAGACCGACGGTGTGATGGCCCGCGAGTGGCGCTCGATGCCACCGCGACGATCCGTCTCGACCTGCGCTCGCCAGCCATGCACTCGCGGATCGTCAACGCCAGCCCGCGCGGCATGCTGCTGGTCATGCCGGACGCCCGCCCCATCGGAACCCGGATCCACGTCACGGTCCAGCTCGCGGATCAGGGCAAGGAGATCAAGGTCGACGGCATCATCGTCCATTGCAGCACCACCGAGAACGTCGACCCGCGCTTCAGCGCGCGCGCGGGCATCCTGGTCACGTTCTCCGAGCCCGACTGGATCGATCTCTGCAATCAACTCGCGGCCAAGTGAACGACTCTCTGGTGGCGGGTCTCGCCATCGAACTGAAGCCGCAACGAATTGAAACCGCTCTGGTTTATGTCGAGGCACCCGGCCACCTACCCCCACAGTTACCCCCTGGCTTGCGCCCCTTGCCGCGTTCTCGCCGTCCTGGCCCCTGCCGTGCCGCCCGGGCGCTTGCGTCGCTCTGGCGTGAGATGGCGAAGCCTGCGTGGCCTCGAACGTGGCTTCCTACCCGGTGCCCGGGCTGTTCGTGCGAAGCAAACGAGCGCGCAGGCAACCGTCCGGGCCGCGCGTGGCTTGAGCAGGCAGGGCGAAGGCTAGGGCGGCGGCGTGGCCCTTGTGCTTGCGACCCTTCCCCTTGGAACGTGCGCCCTCCCGAGGGGGCACACGTTCGCCGCCCTTCGGCCTCGGTTTGCCCTTCTGCGCCTCGCTCCGCACCTTGTTGGCCGTCTCACGCTCCTTCTCGCGTTTCACCTCCCATGCTTCCGAGCCCTTCCCGACCTTGTACCGGATGGCTACCTTCTGCCCCGGCTCAAGTTGCAGAGAATCCCGAACGGCGCGACCATGATTCGCATGCTCACCAGGTTGTGGATCGTGGGTTCGTGTCTTCTTGCGGCCAGCCTAGGCGGTTGCACGAATGTGACTCAGAACAGCGGGACCTGCGTTCCGGGCACGAGCGTGGCGTGCGCCTGCCAGAACGGCCAGCAGGGCGCGCAGACCTGCACCTCGGCCGGTACGTACGCGGCATGCGTCTGCACGGCTCCTGCGTCGGATGCCGGGATGCCAGACCAGATGACAGCCGTGGACACCCATCCACCGGCCGACTTGTTCGCGACCATCGACGCGCCTTCAGCACTGCCGGACGCGAGCGCGCCTGACCTGCTGCCCATGGTCGGGTCGGACACAGGCCGGGACTCTGTTGCGGGCGAGACCCAGATCCTCGAATGCCCAGCCGTCAGGGCGTGCATGGTCCAGATCGGAACCAAGGCGACCTACGAGTGGATCATGACCTCGGCTCCCAACGAGACCTGCGACGACGGTTTGAGGCTGGCGCAGGAACTTGGTTGCACCGCGCCTGCGGCGGCCGTCCTCAGTGTTGTGCCGAGTAGCATAACGATTCCGGGTTGGGTGGTGGATCAATCGATCTCGAAGACCTCCGGCATGGTCGCCGCGACGGCGACGACAGCACAGGGCACCACGGACCTGATCGGTAGCGCGGCGGCGAACTTCTTCGCGGCGCCCTATTCACCCGTGGCCTTCGCCTGGCAAAACTACATCAACGCCAGTCTGGTGTCGCCGCAGAACTCCACGAGCGGCTCGACGCTGAAACTCTACATCTTGCAGATGCCCAGCGCGGACCAGGCTTGCGGGCTCTACACTTCGTTGCTCAGCGCGAGTCTTTACCACCTCACCTGGGCCGACCCGACCTCCCCGACGGTGGGCACCAAGTCCCGCATCACGGATAGCGGCACCGACTGGTGGATCAACTTCTGCAAGGGCAACTACTACGTCGAGGTCCGCCTGATGCCATCGTACGCGGCCGACTTCACGCCGAGCGATCCGGGGCAGAAGAAGGCGGCCATGGACTTCGCCGTCGCCGTCGCGGCTAATATCACCCCAGTCACCTACAAGAACAGCCTGACGTTCGGCACGGGCCTTGGGAGCACGGGCTCCGACCTCATCGGCGAGGGCAGCACGTTCTCGATTGCCACCATGGGCTCGACCGGGCAACTCTACTTCAAGCTGGAGAGTGCCGACGACATGGCCGGCCGAACGGTCCGCATCTCCATCAACGGCGGCGCCTACTCCCAGAAGGACTACGCCAACCCGCAGACCAGCGGCCACACCCTGCTGTCCTCGTTCCGCATCACCGACGTCGGAACCTTCACGGTGGACGGCAGTCTGGTCGGACCTGGCACCGGCACGCTGACCGAGGTGGCACAGGCCTCCATCACGGTCACGCCATGAGCAAGCGGACCCGCACGCGGGCCGGGACACACCAAAAAGACAACCGTCGGCGAACCTGACAAACTCTGATCCGGGCAGCGGATCGGATTGATCCCCGAACCGCCGGCCGCCGCGGTCGTACCCCACCCACGCGCGCCGATGCCGTCTCGCTCGGCAACTGCGGCAGCCTTGGCAAGCGCGAGTTCGGCCGCCGCCTCGGCCAGTAGCGCGGCGCGGGCTCGGCCGCAGGTGGTGGTGGCGTGGCGCTATCCGGTCAGGGGAATGTGCCCGCACTGCGGGCATGTGACGGGACAGCCGTAAACTGCTTGAGCTACTTCCCGATTGCCTTCTTGATCTGCTCGACAATTGATGGAGCATTCATGATCGCAACAACCAGCACAACCCATCCCCCCACACCCGGTTTTACGTAAAGAAGTGCAAGGCCGACAAAAACTACTAGAGCAGAAATCGCATGCCTGACTGTCCACTGACGAGCCGGTACCGCAGCGGTAGCCACGGCCGTTCGCTCCTGCGCCTCGGCGACCTTCACGGCTGCCTCGGCACTTAGCCTGTGAGCCTCTAGGGCAGAGGGGCTCACGTGCTCCACCTCCATGTGGACATGCCCTGTGAAGTAGATGGGCAGCCCAGCGAGCCTGAACTTAGCGACCTCTTTTGCGTCAGCGTTGGACATCGGAATCGTCCTCCGCCGGAGCCGCGAATGTCACTTTGTGACCCAAAATTGGGAGCCAGGCAAACTGCCTCACGAAGTAGCAATGCGTGCAAGTCATCACGACAACGGGAGCGCCTTTGCCGTTGATGACCGCACTTTCTAGTTCGACGCTGTATTCCAACATCACCACAGGTCCGTCGATTGACCACAGGCTCTGTCCGCAGGTCGGGCACGCGATGGAAGATCCGCATGTCTCCCGTAAGTGCTTCTTGAACAACTCGAAATGTTCTGGTGATAGGGCCATGACGCGCGACTATCTCACCCGCCCGGATTTTTGCCACACCTCCACCGCTACGCATCACCGCGCCCTCACTGCCCGGCAATTCCCCTCGCTGCCCGGTATTTCGCGCCGCTCTGGCGATTGGCGGGCAAACCCCTCCCTTGCCGCCTCGACGTTCCCCGGGGAATCGGCAAGCTCTGTCGCTGCCTCCTCCATGGTCAGAAACTTTCCGCCGTGCCAGATGCCCATCTTGTCTCCCGTCGCCAAGAGCTGTTCATACAGGCTCAGTCCCTGCGCGGAAGTGTGACCGACGACCTTCATCTCGCCGACCGTGAGCCAGCCGCGGCCCCCGCAGGAGTGGCAGCGCTCGCGCACGTTGGGCACGAGCTTGCACCAGATGCACACCGACGCTGGCTGGTCTTGGCGCGCGCGGAAAGCAGCCGAGTGTAACGCCTCCTTGAGCCCCTGAAGCTGGTGGCCCAACTCGCCCTCAGCGCGGGTGAGGTCCCCTTGCAGGGTGGTCAGCTTTCCCGCGATGGCGGCGAGCACGCGCTTCTGAATCTCGGTCTGTCGGCTGATGTCCTCGGGAATGATGAGCCCCATCGATTCGATCACCGGCACCGGCTTCGCGGGCCCCTCGGGTGCCGCCGCCTTCTCGGCCTTCTTCTTCGCTCGGTGATCGGCCTGCTTGACAGCGGCCGAAGTCTTGCCGGTAATCCCCGCAACCTCGTCGATGGCCCGCGCCTTCCCGGTGCTCGGGCGACCGCGCTTGCCGGTGCCCACTGCGCCTTTCGGTAACAACTTGTTACTTAATTGCGCGTCGCGTTCCTCCGGCTCGTCCGGCACGTCCGGGAACGCCTCCGAGTCACCTTCAGGTGTGCCTGCCAGTTCGAGTAATCGCCGGATGCCCGCGTCCCTCTCCTCGCCGCCATTTCTCCTGTTCACGTTCTCGATGAGTTGCAAGGCTTCCAGCGCCTCCGGTGGCCCGCTCACCATGCGCGCCTCGACCTCGGCGATGCCCTCGTTCATGCAGGCCGCGATACGGTCGCCGCCGGCGATGAGCTTCCAGGTCATGTGCTCGACGATGATCGGTTCAGCGGGCTGGCCTCCGGTGCGTGCGAACGAGCGGCCGAGGTCGAGGACGTGTTGACTCTTGCGTCTCTTCTCCATGCTGCCGGGCAGCCGGAGCTTCCTGATGAGAACCCTCTTGGACCCGTGCCAGGTGATGCTATTGTTTTTCATGTCGACGAATTTCCTTTCGCTGCGTTGACCGGGGGCAGGCCCATTGCCGTGGGCGCTGCCCCGCTTTCGTTGTGTGCTACCGCCCTCGCGCGCAGCCACCCGGCACCGCCGCAAGCGTTGCACCCATCCCGACGCCTGGCGGTGCCGTCCGGATCCTTGCAGTACGGGCACACCGACGCTGGCAACTCGCCACGGGCCTCGCGCGCGGCCGTGTCCAGAGCGGTCTTGAGTCCCTGGAACTGCATGCCGGCCTCGTTCTCCAGGCGGGTCAGGGCGCTCTTGAGGGCGGTGAGCTTGTTGGCCATCTCGGTGAGGACAGAGTGCTGCTTGGACGTGGCGTCGAGGATGGCCTCGGGGACCGCGAGCCCGAACGTCTCGATGACCGGCGCCGGTTTCTCGGCCGGCGCCGCCGCCCTCTCGGCCTTCTTCTTCGCTCGATGCGCGGCGCTCTTGACTGCCTTGGGTGTCTTGCCCGTGGCTGCGGCAACGTCGGCGTAAGCCTGCGTCCTCGCCTTGCGAGAGCCACGCTTCCGCCCTCCACGTGATCGTGTCACCTTGACCCGATCATCGCCCTGTGTCGCATCGTCCGGCACATCCGGGAACGCCCCGGCCTGCTCGCGGGCCGTGTGCATCGCGACGAGCTTGGCGATGGCGGCCTCCTGCTCGGCGGCTGAGTGGCGTCGCATGGCGTTCTCGATGAGGGCCAGCTCGGCCAGCGCATCCGGCTCACCCTCGACCGTGAGCACGTCGACCTCTTTGACCCCGCGGTTGAGGCAAGCGGCGATACGGTCCGCACCTGCTATCAGCTTCCACGTTCCCCACTCGACGATGATCGGAGCCAGCGGCTCTCCTCCCGTGAGCGCGAACGAGCGGCCGAGGTCGAGGACGTGCTGGCTCCGCCGCCTCGTCGCCACGTCACCGGGCAGGCGCAGCTTCTTGATGGGGACCGATTTGAGGCCGTGGCGGGTGATGGTATCCATGCCGGCGATCTCCTTTCTCGGCCGCCCCCGCCGCCGCGGTTTCTTGGCGGTTTCGCTTTTCACGAAATTCGTTCGCACGAGGGGGCCTTTGCCCTTTTTCGCCCAACAGCGCGAGCAGATGGTTCTCCCCCGCCACCACCGAGCAGAGACGAATGCGGTCGAGCCACACTCGGCGCAAGCGCCGCTGTCCTCGGCATGCTCGTCAGGCTCGGCCATCTCAGACTCAGACCTCGGTCACGCGGAACCACGAGTCCGCGTTGATTACCGTCGCTGTGCCATTCGACACGTGCTGGGAAGCCTCGATGCTCACGTAGCCGTCGGCCGTGATGCCGACCACGCCGCGCAGTCGCGCCTTGCCAATCGTCGGCCCGGCGCAGCCCAGTCTCGCACCTGGCCCCATGCCCGTGACCGCGCCCGCGAGGGCAACGGCAGGCGCGTCCGCCACGACCTCGCCGTTGATAGTGGCAAAGCCGAGCCCCGCTGTCGCGGCCCAAGCCACATCCACGCCGCCGCTGGCACCGGCGGAAAATATCAGCTCCGCTTCAATCTCGTACTGCCTCCCCGCCTTCACGGGTGCCGAGGCGAAGTCCACCAACACCGTGCTGCTGGTAATGCTCAAGCTGGAGGCTCGTCGGCAAGTCCGACCGTTCGGCGGCTGCGGCTCCCAGGTCATGTAGCGCAGTCGAGTGGCCCCGGTCGGCCCGACGGGCATGCACTGACCGAGCGGGCACGGGCCGGTGTAGCTCGCGTCCACCACGGCTTGGTCAGATGCCCCGCCGGCAGTACCGTCCGCCTTTTGCAAGTAGAGCTTCGCC
Source organism: Myxococcales bacterium (assembly GCA_003136095.1). Lineage (GTDB taxonomy): Bacteria > Myxococcota_A > Polyangia > Fen-1088 > Fen-1088 > Fen-1118. Next base: position 15,959 of record PNBO01000454.1, on the reverse strand, counting down.
GATGCAGCGGGCTCGCCCGAAGACGCTGCAATCTTCACGACCATCGGGTCGCTGCACCCGACCACGCAGTACCCGCCGGTGTGCCCGCCGTTCCCGTCGTCCGGGCTCACGGCGTTCGTCAGCATCACGCCGATGGGCGGGGTTAGGAACGAGTCATCCACTACGGCCTGGTCCACCCGGTCCTGCGAGCCACCGAGGGAGAGTTCAACCACGGTCCCGACGTCTGTCAGTACGTCTACAGTCATGTTCGAGTTCCTTTCTGGTTTTCGTTTTGGGGGATGGTTGCTTCGAGCCGGGCTTTTACCTGGCGCAACTCCTGGCCCAACATCCGCACGTCCGCTGTGGTGCCCGCCGCCCTGGCTTGTCGGTGTCTCTCAGCGATTGCCGATTCGAGCGCCGATTTCCGCAGCCGAAGCCCCGCCACCGCGCCGGGCGCCGGGGAGACGGCCGGCAAATGTAGCGCCAGGCGCCCGTCTACCCGCACAACGACTCCGGGTCGAGGCCGTCCGGCAATTGCCCATTGTGGTCAATGATGAATTTGCAGACCGCGGGACTGAGGCTGCGCCAGGCCGGGCTCAACGTCGCCTCCAACTCGGGCACCGTCACGCCCACACCCGGCGGTAACTGGCCCGTCTCGGCGAGGACGCGACAGTCGGCCGCGCTCAGCTTCTCCCAAGGGTCCGCCTTCGGGTCGGGGCGGCGGCGGGCGGCCAGGTTTTCGAGTCGGCGATGCAAGCCCCGCATCAGAGACTTTCCGCCGGCCGCTGTGTTTCTTCGATGGCCAATTGGTTACAGTGTTTGGGCGACGGACAGAGAAGCCCTGCCGCACTCAAACCCTTTGCCAAGGGGATTCGGAATTCGCGCTCGCACGCGACACAAGACACTACAGCGTCGGCCACGCCGATCTCGCCCAGGGCGAGGCCGACTTTCCGTAGCACATCGCCGTAAGTGGCGCGCCATTCGTCCCGCATCATGCGTCCCTCCTGCGTGATCGGCTTGCCGGGCGCCTGTGCGCGGATGGCTTGTGGTTTCTGGTGGAAGCCCCGTTGGAGGCGCTCTGCTTCTTCGATGGTCGCCGGGAACGGCGGAGCGGGGCGGCGAAAATCGTCATCGTATTTACTCATGTTCAGATTCCTTTTCTTGGTTGGTGGCAGGTGTGTGGTTGGGTTTCTCAGGGCCGCCATCGACCTCGAAGGCCGGGGCCGGGCGGTCCTTGTTGTTCAAGCGCACTCAAGCGCGCTTCGACGTCGGCCTCGATCAGCTCGATGGCTCCAGAAGTGATTGCACGGCAGGCCGCTATTCTCGACGAGTCCGCCGGCTCTCCCCCGCTGGCCATGGCGACGAGCGCCGTCGCGGCTTGCGCGAACCCACAGGCCAAGATGCTCCGACCGACCGAGATCGAATCGTTGAGCCGAGAACGAGTGGCCGCGATGATCGCGAGCTTCTGCCTCCACCTTCGGCCCGAGCGTTCGCTGATACCAACTTGCGTGGCAGCCTCGCGCGGAGTGGTGCCGGTCGCTAGGAGGTCGCAGAATCGGATTTCCCGCGCCGAAAGCCCCTCGCCGTCGTCCTCGGCCTCGTCCGAATTCCGGCCAGAATCGGCCACCGGCGGCACCACCTCGACCACCGCCGGCAGCAGGGTCAGCGCGGGCGGCGCGGGCGAGGCGGGAGCGGGTGGCTTGCGTCTGCTCATAGGCGAGGTCCCCTTTCACGCGGCCGTAGGTCCGCCCCGGGCTCGGCGCGAAGTCGCGCGGCCCCACGCCCGCGCGCACGACCAGGCGCCGGAGTACGCCGTGCCGAGCCCGGAGCGAAAATCATGGCTGCGTCTCCCCGCGGTCGTCATCGGCGAAAAACTGATCGCAGAAGTCGTCCCCCCTTCCCGTTGCCTCATCGGCCTTCGTCGGCGGCGCGGCGGGGGCGCGCTCGTCTGGCTTCTCGGGGCTCGTGTCGATGGCCATGGTCACCTCCCGAGCCTCGGCACGTTCATGTTGTACCCGGCCGGCACCACGTACATGGTGCCGTTTCCGCCAGCGGACATGATGTAGATCTGGAACGGGTTGGCGTTGATGGCGAGCTTGTTCCCGACCGAGTACCCGATGTCATTCGTGAACAGGAACCTCGCGAACTGACCCGCCGAGGTACTGCTCGTCGAGAAGATTCCTTGGTCGGCGGGGACCGTGGCGTAGGCGACTGAAAGGTCGACCACGTCGGACACGGCGGGCTGGCCGGCAAAGGTGTAGGCGGCGAAGGCGTTGGTCGCGCCCAGGCCCGGGAGGAGGAAGCCTTTGAGGTTCGCGGTCGGGACGGTCTTTGCCGAGTAGATGAAGTCGCCGGCGTAGAAGGCTGGCACGTTCGTAGTTGCGCCGGCCGCGCAAAAACACAGACCGACATAGCAGCAGGCGGCCCGTGGGAATGTGCGCGTCGGCGTGGCGGTGGCCAGGCTCGCCGTCGGAAACCCCAACGCATCGGGTGGCGTGAGGCTGATGATGAGGGCCACGGGAAGCGGGGAGTACACGCCCGGGACCAGCGAGGAGTAATTGAGCAGCGGCTGGTTCCGACCACCGCAGAGATACAGGTAGGCGGGAGCATCGAAGTTGGCGTGGCCACTTGCCACCGGCGGGTTGATCGAGTCCGGCTGCGCCGGATTGATGAACATCCCGCCGAAGCTGAGAAGCTCACCGTCGATCACGATGCGGTGAACGCTTGACGGCGCAGCCGCGAGGGACACAAGCGCCGGTGTGGCCGTCGTGTTGAGGACCGGCACTCCCCCCTTCACGATGCCGTGCTGACTTGTGCCCGGGAACTCGATCTGTCGCCATGCCCGCCGCACCGGCAGGAACGCCGTCGAGTCGCTGGCGAGCGGAGGCACGTAGACCTCGAACAGCGCGAGCGCTCCCGCCGGGACAGCCGGAGCGACCGGGGCTGCGGCCGCGGTGCCCGCCACCACACTCAGGGTCGCGACCGGGTTTGTGGTCTTGTAGACGTTGGCCGGCGCCACCGTCCGCGCGACAGGATCCACCAAGATGTTCCTTGACTGGAGGTCCGTCAGTGCGTCCGCCGGCGTCGCCACGACCAAACAGATCAACGGATCGCTGGGGTTCGGCGTTCCTCCTGCTGGCCAGGTCAGTGTCTGAGCGGGCCACCGCAAGAGCTGATAGCCCGAAATGTCGACGCTCGAAGGTGTGCCCGGCAACTGCGCCTCGCCGGCGCCGATGGCCATGTCGAACACAGAGGTAATCCCATCCAAGCTCGGCGGGCGCGTGAGGCCCGCGAGCGGGATGGCCTGAGCCGCCTTCGCGCCCACCGTGAAGTCATCGAAGCTGTTGCTCGCGGGCGCGTAGAAGTCGGCGCGCACGGAGCGCGACTGCGCGGCGTCCATCAGTTCGCGCCCGGCCAGATTGGAGACGCGGTTGATATCTGACGAGAGGACTTGCTCCCGTGCGTTTTCGATTACTTGGGTGGGGATTCCGGCCATGATGTCTTCCTTCCGTTCGTTCCTTGGTGTTGTTGGGAAATCGAGTGGGGGCTCACGCCTCGGCCCTCCCGCAGTGGCGAAGCAGCACGCGCTCCGCTTGCGCGAGCATCCTCGGCTCACGCGGCATCAGCAGCTCATTCCGGGGATAGCCGGTCAGCAGGGCGTTGCCCGTGCGCCGCTGCCATTCGTACACGCGATAGCCGTTGTCGGGTTGCTGCCGCGAATCGAGCCACTCCCGCGCCTTCGCAATCGAGCCGTCCATGCCACCGAAACTGAAGTTGCCTACCAGCTCGAAAACATCGCCCCCGAGGTAGCGCATCCCCCCGACGGGATACCAGGTCGAGAGGCAGTGCCGGTGCCGGTCCCGCACCGTGAAGCGGACCAGGGCGGCGTCCACAATCTCGACTCGCTTGCCGAGCCGCTGCGCCGGGATGCACAGGCCCCAGTCGCGTTCCGGGCTGCAACCCAAGCCACAACCACAACGGCAACCAGGTGAGTGCAGGCCATCCCCCACGAACAGCGGCCCCAGGGCCTCGCACCGCACCTCATGCAGCAGGCCGGGGCCGAGGCGGGTCGTCAGCCGGGCCAGGATCGTGACGGTGGCGCCGAGGGCGGTCATCTGAGCAACTCCTCTTGCTTGTCCACCTTGGCCACGGGTGCCTTGTCCACCTTGGCCGCGTCGGGAAAGACGCACGCCCGGCAGTAGCGCCCGCCGTAGCTCGTCACCAGCGCAACGACGGTCGGCCGCCCGCAGTCGTCGCAGAGCAGGCCCATGCCCAGTGCCGTGGCCTCTGGCACCGGCGTGGCCGTGGGCTTCTCGGTGACGGGGCACGAGGTCAGCAGGCGTAGGACCTCCGGCTTCAGCGGTCGGAAGCGGGCCACGAAGTCCTCGGTCAAGGCTTCGCCTTCCAGAACGATCTTGGTGCCGTCCACCGTGACCGAGATGCCCAGCTCGCGAGCTTCCGTGAGGATGGCCAGGGCGTTGCTCACGACATCACCACCTTCGTGGCCGGCGCGGAAGTACCGTGAGTACGCACATGGCCACCCTTGGCAACCCCCTTGGCAACCCCCTTGGCAACCCCCGCGGGCGCGTCATCCTGGCCGTGGGCGACGCTCGGCTCGCGTTCGGGCGCGGCCGTGTCTGTAGGTGACCCAGTGGGTGACCTAATAGGTGACCTAATGGGTGACCCAGTAGGTGTCAATCTGATCGGATCGGATCCCATCCTATCGGATCTCATCTTGTCCCGTGTCTTGGGGGGTCCACCGGACCAGCGCTCGGCTGCTCCCTTGCGGCCACCTGAGCGCTGGGCGCGGTAGACTCGCTCCGCGTCCGTAGGGTAGCCGCTCACGATGAGCGTGCCGCTCGACCACTCACACAGGCCCTCAGTGGCGAGCACGTCGACCACCGCACGACTCCCACCGGACCCGAGCACGATTGCCCACTGGGCCTCCGCCCACTTGGCGGCGCCGGCTACTCGGCCTCCGTTTTCGGCGCGCGCGCAAAACCCAAGGAGGGCGATCCAGTATCCCCGAGACGCAGCCGTCACCATCAAGAAGTCCGGCGACGCCAGCAGTGTCGTCGGGACGTGCACGGCCGGCATCGTGGAGCGTGCCCGGTGCCCGTCGCCGATCATTGGGCACCTCGGGCGGCACTCGCCATCATGGGATACATCCCCCTGGTGCGTGGTCTACTCACGCCGGCTCGCCAGCCGTTCTCGGTTGTCGCGCGGGACTCATGCTCGGACAGTCCGGCCGCCATCGCCGCCGCTACCAGCTCTTCGCGGCAGTCCCCCAGCTCACCGCCAGCGCGGAGCGCGCCGAGTTTGCAGGCGGACGTGTTCAGGGTGCGGTTGCGCTCGCCCTCGGGCGCGGTCCGCACGCGCTCTATTTCGCGCTCGGCGGCCACGCGTCCGTAGACGGTTCCACCAGTGGTGCGCATGACGGGCGGATGACTGGCCACCGGCTGCAACGCGGGCTTGCGCATCCGAGCGAGCCACGGGGCGGGCAGTGCTGCCGGCGGCCGGTCGAGCGGCGAACGTACCCAGCGATAGGTGTTGCCCGATGGGTGGCGCGACGGCCACACCACGATGTAGCCCGCGTGTTTGAGGTCGACGCCAGGGCCGAGAGTGCCCTTGAATTGCGCACCAGCCGGTGCCTGGAAAACAAGGTGCCATCCACCACCACCCGTCACCGCCGTCACCGTCTCTGGGAGCGGCCCGAGTTCTGCGACGAGTGCCCGCATGGTGGTGACCCCGTCGGTGCCATGCCGATCTACATCGATCACGACCAGGCCCGAGGCTGCACAGGCTAGGCCGATGTTCGCGCCCGGTGTCTCGGTCCACCACCGCCGGATCGTCGCCGCGTCCGTCGTAGCGTCGCGCAGCCCGTGCGCTGTGATCGGGAGTTTTCCTGCTCGCTGGCAGGGCAGGACACACAAGCCCCGCGCAGCGTAGTCGAGGGCAGCCTGGATGGCCATCATCGGTGCACCGCCTGGCGCGACTGGCGGGCCCGCCGGTGTGCCTGACCACCGAGGTGGCGCCAGACGGCGTCGACAGCGCGCGCGCACTCGGCCTGCGCCCGCGCGAGGGCGGCCAGCGCCCGGAGTAGATCGCGCGCGCGCGGATCGGCCCCGCAGGTCGGACACGTCCGCCGCCGGGTCATGCTCCACCTCTCACAGCCCGGCCCTCGGCGATGCGCGCGAGTATCCACGCCTCGACCAGATTGCTCTGCCAGCGCACGCACCGTTTCCCGAGTCGCACAGGCCGCGGGAACTCGCCCGCCTGAAGCAAATCATAGAGGGATGTCCTGCCCAGGCCGATGCGCGAGCACACCTCGACCAGGCGCAGGAGGCGCAGCGGCTCGGCGACGGTGACGAGGTCGGGGGCGGTCACGGACGCGGCTCCTGCTGCTGCTGCTGCAACGCCTGGCGAATCAAACAAGCTGTCCCGGGTCGAAGTCCGACCGACGCCAGTGCTCTCTCTAAACTGTGGGGCGATATGCCCAGCCGCCGAGCAGCGGCGAAGGTGCTGTCACCCCCGACTGCCCGCCGCAGCGTCTCGATTTCCGCCCTGGGAAGAGGTTCTGCTAGTCGTCTTTTAGCCACACTATTGCGGCCAGAGCGCGCCTGCCCCTGGAAAACAGGCCCTCCCCCTAGTTTAGCGACGTGTCCGAGAAATCAGCTATCGGCGCCCAACTGCGCAAGCGCTTCGAGCATGGCCTTCAACGTAGGCAGGTCAACCTCGGCGGTGCTGTCTTGGTTTCCGGCTGCCATGAGCGTCGCTTCCAAGGCGAGTAGGTCGACCTCGACGATGTCGGCGGTGCTGTCCAGGCTTTCGGCCGTGCGAGCTTGGTCGACCATGGACTCCACGGCCGCGCGGCTGCGGTCGAGGATCGCGCCGGCTACTGCCTTGGCAACTTCGGCCGGTCCACCGCGCGAGCCGCTCGCATACAGCGCTGTCAGCCGCTCGGGCGCCAACAGTTCTACCGTGCTCGTGCGCGAGCATTGCACGTTGGCAAACCTCCCGCTTGCGTAGAAGCCGGCCACTGTGACGTTGACTCTGACGTTGCCCAACCAACCACCGCCGGCGCCGGGGCCGCGTTCAGGGGCAAGGTCTTTCAGTGCGCCTCCGGTGCGCGGCGGTATCTTGGCTGCCAGTTGCAGGAGCGGACGAAGCACGGCCGGAGTGGGCGGCGGGTTGCTGGCGGCACTGAGCAGGTCCCGCTTGGTCGCCCTGCCCGCCCGCATCTCGGCGCGGACGCGCTTGTACTCTTGCAGCCACCGGCGGTTCACCTCCGCGAGCGGACGCAGCTTCTCTTCCAGGTCCGAGCGCCGAGGGAACGTGCGCTTGACGTGTGCGTAGAACTCTCGCGCCGCTGCCACCATCGAAGCCGCGCGCCGGACTTGCTCCAGGCGGTCGAGGTCCAACCTCGTTGGCTTCCCCGGCGTGGTTTCCGTCACGCCGCCGAGACGGCAGCAGAAAACAGGGTCGAGGGGAGGGTATGCGGCGAATGCGGCTGCGCGCTGGACGCTCGTCTTCCTCCCCTCGGGCTTCTTGCCTTTCGGCGCGAGCACCTCGTGACCTTGCTTCGCAGCTTCCCAGGTGACATGAGCCCCGTGCGCGGCGAGGTTTTCCGGTGAAAACAATTCCCTGATTTTGGCGGCTAGCTCGGCAAGGGGAAGGGCAAGGTCCTTCGGTGGAAGCACTGCCCCCAATTCCTTTGGGGATTGCCTGACTTTGGCGACTAGGTCTGTATCGGGAAGGGCGCACAGTTCCTTGGCGATGCGTGCCCCGTCGAGTCCCCCACTGAGAGCAGCCTCCGTCGCACCGGGGCTCTCCTTCGCCCTCGCCCTGGACTGCCTGTCTAGCTCATCGACTCCACCTTCATCGGAACGGCCCTTGGCGAAACGATGCTTGCGTATGCCCGCCACCTTGCCGTCGTTCTTCTGCCCTCGCCGATAGCGCTTGGCCTCCGCCTGTGACTTGCCTGCTAGGAATGCGGCCGTTCTCTTTTCGCACTTCTCGTCTGCCGTTGGTGGACGGTCGGCTTGATACGCTCGCCGTGCCGCCCTCGCCCTCTTCTGTGACTCACCATCTCCGCCCACGACCCGGCTCGAACGCGCTCCAGGCGGGAACTTCTTGCCGATGCCGGATCTCAAAGCCGCTTCGATGAGAGCCGCCCGCTGCGCCTGTGCCGCGCCCGCGCCTTGCCCAGCCACCGATGCGGCCTCGGCCGCTTGCGCCTCACCAGCGCGAGGGCGCTTCGTCCGGTGGGCCTTCTGTGCTGTCTTCACGGTTCCGCTTCTCTCCCGCTTCCTCGAAAAAGTCGTGGGCTGGGCTGGCCGGAAGCGGAAGGTCGGCCCCCGCGCCGGTGATCAAGCCGGCACGGTGCCCACGGTGAATCAGTCTACTGCTCAATCCTCACTTCGCCCTCGTCTTCTCCAGTGGCAAGGTCAACTCCCCCGCCGCAAGTCCCGCCAAATAATCCGACCACTGCTGCATCATCTTGCGTCGCTCCGGCAAGAAGGAGGTTCTGTTGTACGCGTTCCCCAACGAGTCGCGAACGGCGTGGGCCAACTGGGCTTCGATGAGGTCGACGCGGACCCCGAGCACTTCATCGAGGAGCGTTCTGGCGGTCGCTCTGAACCCGTGGCCGGATGCCGTCTTGCCGTCGATGCCCAGCCGGCGCATGGCTGCGTTCACCGCGGCGTCGGACATCGGCCGCTTCCGGTCGCGCATCGAGGGGAACACGTACCCGCCCCCGAACCCGGTCAGCGGGCGCAGCTCGCGGAGAATGGCCACGGCCTGCTTGGACAGCGGCACGATGTGCGGCGTCTTGGTCTTTGACGTCGTGAACTTCCACTCACCCTTGACCAGGTCGATGTCCGCCCATCGCGCTGTTCTCAGCTCGCCCGGACGCACGAAGAGCAACGGCGCGAGGCGGAGGGCGGCGGACACGATGGGCGTGCCTTCGCTGTAGCCCCAAATCGCGCGCAACAGGGGCGCCAGCTTCGCGGGCTCGGTCACGGCCGCCATGTGCTCGGTCACCGCGGGCTTCAGTGCCCCACGCAAGTCGCGGGTGGGGTCGCGCTCCGCTCGGCCCGTGCTGATGGCGAACCTGAACACCATCCCGAGGTGCGTGCGAACACGGTGGGCGGTCTCTAGCCGGCCCCGGGCCTCGATGCGGCGGAGGACGGCGAGGACCTCGGGCGGGGTGACCTCGGCGATGGGGCGCAAGCCGAGCCACGGGTAGACGTCGTTCTCAAGCCGTGCCTTCACGCCGCGCAGATGAGACGGTGCCCACGCCGGGCCGAAGCGAAGCAACCATTCGTCGGCGATGGCGCGCAAGGTATTCGTCGCGCTGGTGACGGCCGCCGCCTTCATGATCTGCCGTTGTGCGCTCGGGTCGATGCCGTGGCTCAGCAGCTTGCGGGCGTCGTCTCGCTTCGTGCGGGCCTCGGCGAGAGTCGTCTCAGGGTACGTGCCCAATGAGAGCAACTTCTCCTTGCCGGCGAAGCGATACTTCAAGCGCCACCACCGGCCGCCGGCGGGCGTGACCAGCATGAACATCCCACCGGCATCGAAGAGCTTGAACGCCTTGGTCGTGGGCTTCGCCTTCCTGCACGCGGTATCGGTCAACATCGGGGGCCTTCCTTTCGGCCAGGAACCGAACCCCTTGTTTGGGGGTAAGTCGACTTCGGGTTTCTCGACCTACCCCCTAACCTACCCCCACACTCTACCGGTTGCAAGCGGGCGCCAGCGGACACTAGCGGAGCCAATGAGGCTCTAAGTTGCTGGTTTCGCGTGATGCCTTGGACGCACACGGACACTCACGGACTAACGCTTTGTGGCGGGTCTCGGACTCGAACCGAGGACCCGGCGCGTATGAAACGCCTGCTCTGACCAACTGAGCTAACCCGCCATCGGGACCCCGCCGGCCCTCCCGAGAAGGGATGGCCGGACAGCGCCGGGCGATTTTGCTTGCCGCGAACCGCCTGTCAAGGGCCGAGAGCGACAAAAGGGCAGGAAATGGGCTTTGCTGCCTGCCTCCGTCCTTGACTGCCTCCCTACCCTTCGCTAGAAGCCGCAGGGAGAATGCGCTTATACGCAGGCAAGATTCCGACCATTGCGGCCGAGATCGTGAAGGTCTTGGTGGACGGCGACGAGCTGTCCGTCTTCGACCGGGGGGAAGCCGAACTGGATGTCCAGGCCGTGCTCAAGGAGTACATCCGCCTCGAACGCGAATGCACGGAGAAGGCGAAGGATCTCCTGCAGAAACGCAACCTGCCCTACGAACACTTCGGCAAGATCAAGCGTCAGATCGCCGGGGAAAAGGGGTTCGGGCTAGGCGACGAGGGGCTCGATTGGATGACGACCCAGATGATCGAGTCGTTCATGCAGTCGCCGCACGTGGAAGAGGTCTTCGCCGAGGACGCGGTCCTGCGCAAGAAGATGACCGACATCCTCAAGAAGCACATGCAGATCGACGACGAAATCGACGCCGAGGTCCGCCGCCGCATCAAGAACCTGGAGGAAGGCACGGCGACCTGGGAGGTCGAGTATCAGAAGGCGCTCGACCAGATCAAGAAGAACCGCCACCTGGGCGAGTAGGCGGGTGGTTGCCGGGGCGGCGAACGGTTATTATGGGAACCCTTGAAGGGTTCTCTCCTTCGGGGACTTCGGCCCTGCACGCCCTGCCCCCCCACCCGGGCGCTGCGCGCCCGGCCTCGCCAAACCCTCCCGCGCTCTGGCTACGCCAGGCAAAGCCCGGCTCCGCCTACGCGGGCCTTGCCGGCTTCCGAACCACGACGCCTCCGCCAGGTTCCTGGGGGGCGGCCTGCGGCCCTGGCCCCCGCTGCCCCTGGCCCCGCGGCTGTCCCGATCCGGCCTGCGGCCGCAGTTGCCGATCGCGCGCGGGCGACACCACCTGCCGCACCAGGCGCTCGATGCTGAAAGCCACGTCCGACAGGCGAGCGTCGTCGTACATATAGGCCGGCGTGGAAACCACGCGGTTCTTCTCGTCAACCAGGATCTCGCGCAGCGGGCACGGCCGCACGTCCGCGCCCATGATCGCGGCGTGCTTGGCTTCCTCGCAGGCCTTGGTGCCAAAGGTGATGCGCACGCCGGCCGCGGGCCCGAGCACGCGCGCGGCCAGGATAGGCGCCAGGCAGATGAAGCCCATGGGCCGCCGCCGCTGCAGCATGGCCTTGAGCAGCCGGGTGACCTCGGGGTGCACCTCGCACACCACGCCCTTCTCGGCATAGTTCGACAGCGCCGTCGCGACACCGTGGCCGCCGGGAAAGATGAGCGCGTCCAGGTCCGTGTCCCGCACGGAAGCGATGTCGAGAACGCGGCCGCGCGCGATGCGAGCGGCCTCGGCCAGCACGCGGCGAGGCACTGCCTGGCCCTCCGGGGCTCCCGTCAGGTGATCGACCACGCGCCCCTGGACCACGTCCGGGGCCATGCAGATGGCGTGGCCCCCGGCGCGCTCGATCCAGTACAAGGTAAGCACCGCCTCGTTGATCTCGGAGCCATCGGAGGCGCCGCAGCCGGAGAGAACCACGCCAACTCGGGTTGCCATAGCACCACCGCTACCAGAAAAAGCCCCTCGCCGCCAACCCTGACTACGTCATTCGCCCACTGCCATGGGCGCCGATTGCGCGGCGGCGTAGCTGGGAAAGCGCCCCTCGATGATGGCCTGCCGGGCGTCCCGGACGATGTTCAAGTAATACTGCAAGTTATGCAGGGTAGCTAAACGGTAATACAGGATTTCTTTCGCTCTGAACAGGTGGGATAGATACCCGCGACTGTAGCGCCGGCAGGCCTCGCAGGGACAGGCTTCATCGACCGGCCGGCGGTCATCGCGGTAGCGGGTGTTGGCGATGTTGAGGTGGCCCTGGGCCACGAACAAGTGCCCGTTGCGCGCGTTGCGCGTAGGCATCACGCAGTCGAACATGTCGATGCCCGCGCCGATCCCCGCCAGGATGTCCTGCGGGCGTCCCACGCCCATGAGATAGCGCGGCCGTTCCGCGGGCATGCGCGGCGCCACATGCGCCACCACTTCGTGCATGACCTCGGGCGGCTCGCCCACGGACAGTCCGCCCAAGGCCAGCCCCTCGAAAGCCATCGCGGCGATCTCGCCCAGATGTGCCTCGCGCAGCGGCAGGCTGGTCCCACCCTGCACGATACCGAAGCGCATCTGCCCCACCGCCGGCTCCGCCGCCAGGCAGCGCCGCGCCCAGCGCGTGGTGCGCTCCATGGCCTTGGCCAGGACGGGGGGCTCGGCGTCCGAGGGCGGACATTCGTCGAAAGCCATGGCGATGTCGCTGCCCAGCGCGGCCTGGATGGCCATGGCCGATTCCGGCGTCAGGCGCTGCGTGCTACCGTCCACGTGCGACTGGAAGGTGACGCCGTCCTCGTCGATGGTGCGCCGGCCGCTCTGGCTGAAGACCTGGAAACCACCCGAATCCGTGAGGATGGCGCCCGGCCACGCCATGAACTCGTGCAGGCCCCCGAGCCCGGAAATCAACTCGTGCCCTGGCCGCATGGCCAGGTGATAGGTGTTGCCCAGAATGATCCGCGCGCCCAGGGCCTCCAGGTCGCCGGACGAGAGCGACTTCACGGTGGCCTGCGTGCCTACCGGCATGAACACCGGCGTTTCCACTACCCCGTGCGACGTGCGCAGCAGACCCGCGCGCGCCGGCCCGCAGGTGGCCAGGACCTCGAAGCGGTCACTCATGACGGGACATCTTCTGGCCGGATGAACATGGCATCGCCGTAGCTGTAGAAACGATAGCCACGAACGATAGCCTCGCGATAGGCGGAAAGCACGTGCTCGCGCCCGGCGAACGCGGACACCAGCATGAGCAGGGATGATTTCGGCAGGTGAAAGTTGGTGATGAGATCGGTCACCACGCGAAACTCGTCGCCCGGCAAGATGAGCAGGTCCGTGCTGCCGGTCGCGGCGGCGATGGGACCACGCCGGCCCAGGGTTTCCAGTGACCGCACCACGGTGGTGCCCACGGCCACGATGGGCCGTCCCTCGGCCTGCGCGCGGCGAATGCTGGCCGCGGCCCGCTCGCCGACCTCGAACCGCTCGGCGTCCAGCCGGTGCTGCGCGGGATCGCTGGTGGTCACCGGCCGGAAGGTGCCCGGCCCGACGTGCAGGGTGATGCGCGCGATCTCGTGCCCAGCCGCCTCGATCTCGGCGAGAAGGCCGGCCGTGAAGTGCAGCCCCGCGGTCGGCGCCGCCACCGCGCCGGGCTGCCGGGCGAAGACCGTCTGGTACCGCTCGCGATCGTCGACCGGTGGCAACCCCGGGTGCTTCCGGCGAGCCGCCTCGATATAGGGCGGCAGGGGCATCTCGCCCACGGCCTCGACCGCGGCGAGCAAGCCCCCCTGCCCCGGCCCGGAAAAGCGCAGCACCGCAATGCCGCGCTCACGCCTCTCTACCACCTCGGCATCGAGCGGCGCCGCGAAACGCAGCCGGCTGCCCGGCGCGCAGCGGCCCATCCCGCGCAGGAGGACTTGCCACTGTTCGGCCCAACTGTCATGGGAACCCTGAGAGGGTTCCCAAACCCTCCCGCGCCGGTCCGCAGGCCAGCAGGGCGTGAGCAAAGCTCGCCGGCTCCCCACGCGATCCGGCTCGACGCTGGCTGGAGCGGCCACCCGTTCGACCAGGAAGACCTCGACGCGGCCGCCCGTGGGCTTGTGGGCATGGAGGCGCGCCGGGATCACCCGCGTGTCGTTGAGGACGAGAAGCGACCGCCGGCGCAAGAGATGGGGTAGCTCACGAAAAAAGCAATGATTGTGCCCGCCGTCATTTTTGCTAAGAATGAA
>PNBO01000454.1:0-2123 GCA_003136095.1 Myxococcales bacterium | reverse complement strand
ACGGAGTTCGTCATCAAGAACGCGCGCGAGTTCCGCGCCGTCTACCAGCCGTCGGGCGGCAACGGCGGCGTCTTCTGTCCCACGCGCAGCAAGCTGCAAGCCGGCGATCCGGTCGCCGTCAAGGTTCGCCTCGGCCGCCGGCAACCCCCCATGATGCTTTACGGCCGCGTGGCCTGGCGCCGGCCCGGCCGGCACTTGCTCAAGATTCGCGCCGGCATCGGCGTCGAGTTCCTGCCGGGCGAGAGCGTGAAGTGCGACTACCTGCTCGAGATGGCCAACTTGGGCGCCAGCGTGCACAGCCGCCGGCGCCACGAGCGCGTCCTGGTGGACTTGCCCATCACCTGGCGACCGCTGGGCAGCACCGAGGACCTCCACGGCAAGTTGCGCGACATCGGCCGCGGCGGCGCCTTCGTGCTGTCGCCCGCCTCCGTGCCCGACGAAGCGCAGGTCGTGATCGAGCTGGCCCCGCCCGGCGCCGAGGTGCCCATGGCCTTCATCGGCCGCGTGGCCTGGACCGGCAAGACCGGCGACGAGAACGTCTTCGGCATCGAGTGGCGCGCGCGCGACGCCGGCGGCGGCCGCCGCATCAAGGAACTGGTGCGCAGGCTCAGCCTCGGCGGCCACCTCGCGCCACCGCACTAGCTACGGATTCTCACCGCAGAGAGCGCAGAGAGCGCAGAGACCGGAGGGGAAGGAAAGGGTTGGGATCTTCCAGAACCCCAACCTTTGCATGCGGGGCCATCAGGCGAGGCCTTGCTTGCGTCCAACTCCATCATAACCCGCCGCCGCTCATCGTGGTGGCGCTTCCCAAGTTCGGAGCCGGGCAACCAGATCAAGTTGGGAGCTTAGAGCGCCCCGCTGCTCACGGGTGGCAGAGAAAAACTGTTCGGACCTAGCATCCGGAAACCCTTCCCCTCCGGCTCTGCGCTCTCTGCGCTCTCTGTGGTGACAAATCCGGATGACCCGGCTACCAGAGCAGATCAAGCGCATACAGTGCCCCGCTGTTGGCGAGCACGTAGAGCGCCCGGCCCTCGGGATCGACGGTCGGCGCAGCGCACATGCCGCGCGCGGGGTCGAAGACTTGCAAGAGCTTGCCCGTGCGGCGCTCGACGACGAAAAGGCCCTCGCGGCTGCCGGAGAAGACCAGGTAGGGGCCGATCTCCGCCGGCATGGTCAAGTCGCCGGCCTCGGGCAAGCCCTGCCGCCAGAGGATGTTGCCCTGCAAGCTGACCGCGGCCAACCCCTCTCGCGCCGACACCGCGTAGAGATTCCCCACGCCGAGCGCGATGGCGCTGACGCCGTCGATGAGCGTGTGCCACAGCACCTCGCCGTCCTTGGGGCGCAGGCCGTAGAACCCGCCGGAGAACGATGCCGCGAAGAGCTTGCCGCCGTCGATGATCGGCGTGGCGTCGACGTCCACGAACTGATCGGAGGCGCCCGCGAGCGACCGTGACCAAACGAGCTCGCCACTGCCGGCCCGCAAGGCCACGAGGTAGCCGTCGGAGAAGCCGGCGAACACCCAATCGCCGTGGCGGCGCGGAGACGCGTTGCCGTGAATGGTGAAGCCCTCGGGCGTGTCGCGCTCGTACTGCCAGCGAACCTTGCCGTCGGCGGGGTCCACGGCGAACACGCGATCGGCCGCGGTGGCCACGTAGAGGCTGTCGGAGGCGATCTCCGGGCTGCGCTCGATGGCGCCCTTGAACTTGGCCGACCAACGAATTGCCCCGTGCTCGGGTTCGATAGCGTAGAGGTACCCGTCGTCGCTGCCCAGGTAAACCTGGCCGCGCGGCCGGTCGTAGCGCGCATCCCCGTCGACACCACCCGGGATGCGCGTGGACCACGACACTGCCCCCGTGCCCACGTCCACGCCGACCACCGCGCCCCCGCGCGAGCCGAGCACCAACCGCCGGCCGACGAGAGCGCCGGTGGCGCACTCCTCGGGATGCGATTCCGTCAGCGGGTGGGGATGGAGCATGGTGTGCCAGCGCATCTGCGCCACGCCGGCCGGGTAGTCGTGGCTGGCGCTGACTTCACGGCGGACCGTGGCGGTCGAACACGCCGCGCCAACGGCCATGCTCAGAAGCAGACCGGTTACTGACATGGAAACCCTCGAAGGGTTTCCA
>PNBO01000242.1:668-25033 GCA_003136095.1 Myxococcales bacterium | reverse complement strand
GCTTGTCTTTCTTGGTTACCACCTGATTGTGTCCGCTTGCTCAGTGTTACCGGGAACGGAACACCTGTAAAGGAACGTCCGAGTATTTGCCCGCTCGGACGACTTCGGCAAGCAATCTGTTGTGATGGGAACCCTGGGAGGGTTAGCTCTGCACTCGGCACCCCCCACCCACCCTGCCTCCCCCTCGCTGCGCTCGGCCTCGCCAAACCCTCCCGCGCTCTGGCTACGGCCGGCGAAGCCGGCCTTCGCCAACGCGATATGATGGGAACCCTGGGAGGGTTCCCAAACCCTCCCGCGCTCTGGCTACGGCCGGGCAAAGCCCGGCTCCGCCTACGCGTGATGGGAACCCTGACATGAAACCACCTCGCCCCGCGCAGCGGGCGAGGGCGCGGCGAAGCCGCGGGGGTGGTGGTAGGGCGGGCAGGACCCGAAGTGCCCGAAGGGTTGAGAGGTCGCCGAGCGCAGCGAGGCGGGTGAGGGGCGGCGCGTTTCATGGCTGAAAGATCAGGGCCTGCCCGGCGGCGAGACTGGGAGGGTTAGCTCTGCACCCGCCACCTGCCACCCACCCTGCCTCCCCCCTCGCTGCGCTCGGCCTCGCCAACGCGTTTTAGCAGGCGCGTTAGAGGCGTTCGAGGAAGTGGGTATCGAAGCGACCGCCGATGAAGTCGGGATGGCTCAGGACCCGGCGGTGGAGATCGCAGTTGGTCTTAATGCCTTCGACCACCACCTCGTGGAGGGCACGCCGCAAGCGCGCCAAGGCGACGTTCCGATTGTCTCCATGCGCAATCAGCTTGGCGAGGAGCGAGTCGTAGAAGGGGGGCACCCGGTAGTGGGCATAGATGTGCGTGTCCACGCGAATGCCGATGCCGCCCGGCAGGTTGAGCGCCGTGATGGTGCCCGGCGAAGGGGCGAAGGTGACGGGATCCTCGGCGTTGATGCGCAGCTCGATGGCGTGCCCGCGCGGGCGCATCTCGGCGGGCAGNNCGGGTGTTCATCTCGATGAAGAAGAACTGCTTGTTCTCGTCGAGTAGGAACTCCAGCGTGCCGACGGTCTTGTAGCCGATGGCGGCGGTGGCCTTGCGTGCGGCCCGCAACAGCTCCACCCGGCGCGCGTCGTCGAGCGCGACCGAGGGCGCTTCCTCGATGAGCTTTTGGTGGCGGCGCTGGATGGAGCACTCACGCTCGCCGAGGGCGATGGCGGACTGGCCGTCGCCCAGCACCTGCACCTCGATGTGGCGGGGTCTGGCGATGTAGCGTTCGAGGTAGACGGCGGGGTTGTTGAAACCGGCCTGGGCCTCGGAACGCGCCGCCGCGAGCTGGGTCAGAAGCCGGCTTGGCTCGTCCACGATCTTCATGCCCCGGCCACCGCCGCCGCCGGTGGCCTTGATGATCACGGGCAGGCCGATGCGTTCCAGGGCCTCCTCGGCTTGGCGGTCGGTTTCGATGATCGGGGTGCCAGGCACGACGGGGACGCCGGCGGCCTCCATGGCATGGCGGGCGGATACCTTGTCGCCCATGGTGCGCATGACGTGGGGCTGGGGCCCGATCCAGGTCAGGCCGCACTTCTGCACGACCTCGGCGAAATCGGCGTTCTCCGCCAGAAACCCGTAGCCGGGATGGATGGCATCAGCCCCCGTCACCTCGGCGGCGCTGATGAGGGCGGGGATGTTGTTGTAGCTCTGGCGCGAGGGGGGTGGGCCGATGCACACCTTCTCGTCGGCGAAACGCACATGCAAGGCATCCGCGTCGGCGGTGGAATGAACCGCCACCGAACGCAGGCCGAGGTCCCGGCAGGCGCGGATCACCCGCAAGGCGATCTCGCCCCGATTCGCTATGAGAACCTTCTTGAACACGCGTGCACCGTCCGTGGGTGTTGGTTGTGGACTTTCGCGGCCGGCGGCAGGGGCGGGACCTTGATTCCGATGGCTCGTTGCCGCTCCTGGTGATAACTCAGGCCTTTTCGATGCGGAACAAAGGCTGGCCGTACTCGACGTGCTCCGCGTTCTTGACCAGGATTTCGAGGATCTTGCCGTCGAATTCCGACTCGATCTCGTTCATCAGTTTCATAGCCTCGACAATGCACACCACCTGACCTTTGCGCACGGCCTGGCCCAGGTCCACGAAGGGCGGCGCCTCGGGCGCAGGCGCGCGGTAGAACGTCCCCACGAACGGCGACGTGAGCAGCGTGCCGGGCTCAGCGGGCGTCGGAGCTTTCTCCACGGGCGGGGCCACATGAACCACTGGGGGCGGAGGCAGCGGCGCCGCGGCGGGCGCGGGCACCCCGCTGGCGCGCCGGACCACGCGCACGCCACCACAGGCATCCGTCTCGATCTCGGCGAGGTCG
This sequence comes from Myxococcales bacterium, assembly GCA_003136095.1. Taxonomy (GTDB): domain Bacteria; phylum Myxococcota_A; class Polyangia; order Fen-1088; family Fen-1088; genus Fen-1118. The sequence goes on along the minus strand of PNBO01000242.1, from coordinate 22,689 downwards.
AACTCCGTGGCGAGCTCGGCCAGCTCGCGCAGGCGGTCGATCTCGATGGGTTGACATCCACACGCACACTCCTGCCGGCTTGCCGTGGACGCCTTTTTGGCGGCGGCAGCGGGGGCCTTGCGTTTGCTCATTTTCTCGCGGCTCCTTTCTTGGACGAAGTCGCGCCACGCGACTTGACTGGGAACGAATCAGGGGGGGGCGGCCGTCCGGCCGAAAACGATGGACTCCCTGGCACGACCCGGGCCAGAGCTTCGAGCGCCAGAAGGTAGCCTATCGCGCCCAGCCCGGCAATCTGCCCCAGACAAACCGGGGCCATGAGAGACTGGTGGCGGAATTCTTCCCGCGCATAGAGGTTCGACAGATGGACTTCGATGGTGGGAACCTTGACGGCGGCGACGGCATCGCGCAAGGCCACGCTGGTATGGGTCAGGCCACCCGCATTGATGATGAGGCCGGCGGCCTTGCCATGGGCCTGCTGGATGCGGTCGACGAGGGAACCTTCGTGATTGGATTGGAAGGTCTCGATGGCGAGGCCAAGCTCGGCGCCGCGGGCCGCGAGGTCCCGATCGATTTCGGCGAGCGTGGTCTTGCCGTAGATGTGAGGCTCGCGCGTACCGAGCAGGTTCAGGTTCGGGCCGTGGACGACCACGATCACCGGCGGCGGCGGGGCGCGCTTCTCTCCGCTCACAGCTCGGCCTGAATCTGCGGGGCCAGAAGGCGCATGAGGTAGCGCGCCTTACCGAAACTGGCTTCCGGCCTGACCGCGCAGGCGACGAAGTACTCGTCGGTAAGGAAGGTGACCAAGACCACCAGCTTGTCGGCCTTCAGGGTCAACTCGCGAAGCTGCCCCACCTCGAGTTGCCCGGCCGCCTTGCGTATTTGCCCCACGGCATGCGCCAGTTCCATACCGACGGTCTGGATGTCGAGGTCTTCTTCGCCAGGCTTGGTGTAGGCATCGACCGCGATTCCGTCCAAGCCCATGAGGATGCCCGCCACCCCTCCGGCCAGGCGATCAACCATGCCCTGAAGACTGTCGCGGAACATCGCTTTCCTTTCGCTTCTAGTCGGTCACTTCCCGGCGTGTCAATAGCCAGGCCGCCGAAGTCTAGGGGGTCGTGGAGGTGTCGGTCGAGGTCGCGGTCGACGTGGTGCCGGTGAAGACGCCAGGACACACCGCCACGTTCTGGCTCACGCTACCCACCGAGATGGTCACGCCACAGCACAGGATGGTCGCGTCCTGGCCGGGCGGCAGGCACGAATCGCCCGGGTAGAGGTTGGTCCCCGTGAGCGAAGCGCACAGCGGATAGTCGGCCGGGTAGCGATACACCACCAGGGCCGGGTCGGTGTAGTCCTGTTGCAGGCAGCCGGTGCAGACGTCGATCGGGAAGAGGAACGGCGCGCTCTCGATCGTGGTTCCGCCATGGCGCCCTTTGGCCCAGATCTTCGCGGTGACCGTCAGACCCCCGGCGGGCACGTAGGGCAAGATACAGCGCGAATGGGCAGGCGTGATGGCCTCGAGATCGGCCCCGGTCGTCCCTCCGGGCGCCAGGAGGAAGGTGAAGGTTGGTGTGTCGAAGGTCGCGGGACAGGCGCTCGACCACGTCACGCCCGGCGCCGAAAGCTCGACGGTGAAGTGGGTGAGCGTGATGTTGTTCATCTCGTCGGCCGTGCTGCCGCCAACCGAACTGAGATTGTTGGCCACGGCGACGGGAAGGACGTAGGGCGGCAAGGAACCGTCGGGGAGAGCGAGGTCGAGAGTTCCCGTGGTGCGGTGCGAGGCGGTCGGGGTCCCAGGCACGGTGCAGTCTCCTCCCGAGAGAACTTGCACCTGCTTGATCTCCAAGGCTTGGAAGGCATCGGTTGCGAGGAACCGGCCGCAAGCCACCAGGCCAAGCACCATCACGAAGATGGCTACGTCCCAACCGAACCACTTCTTCATAGGGTGTTGCATCATGGTGGCACCTGCTCCAATTCTACTGCCCGGGCGTCCGAGCGCGATTGACAATTCTCGGGGTAATGAAGACCAGGAACTCGGAGCGATTGTCGTTTTCCTTCTTGCTGCGGAAGAACCAACCCAGGATCGGGATGTCCGAGAAGAACGGCACACGATTGCTGCTGATACCGGTGTTACGCGTGTAAATACCGCCTATAACCGCCGTGTCGCCATCCCGGACCAGCATGGTGGTCCGGGCTTCCTTCTTCTGAATGGTCGGATCGCCGCGCGCGCCAGTATTCACGAAGTCGGGCTCGTTGCGTGTCACGCTAACGACGAGTGCGATGGTGCCTTCGTTGGTGACGTGCGGCTTGACCGAAAGGCTCAACTTGGCGTCCACGAACTGCGTCTGCGCGCCCATGGCGCTGACCGTAGACACCGGGATCGACACGCCTTGCGAGATGCTCGCCTCGATGTTGTCCATGGTGGTGATACGCGGCGAGGACAGGATGCGAACGCTGCCCGTGCTCTCATAGGCCGAGAGTCGCAGGTTCAGGTTGAACGCCCCGGCGACGGAGCCCATGGTGAGGCCGATGGCGGCACCAGTGCCGAGGCCCGCCGCCGCCGGCATGTTGACCAGGAAGTTTGGGCTGCTGGCGTTGGTTCCGTTTCCGGACCGCGGCGCGGGCACGAGCCCGCCGAGGGGAGCCTGGCCGTCGTCCGCACCACCGCCAATCCCCACGTTGTAGGGGAACACCAAGCCGGTCGGGTTTCCGTGGGTCGTGTCCGCGAAGGCGCTGCCGCCCCATTGCACGCCGATCTGCCGGGCAAAATTCGAGTTCGCTTCCACGATCCTCGCCTCGATAACCACTTGCGAGGTCTGGGTGTCGAGGTTGCGAACCAGATCCTCGATGAGTTGCAGGCTCTTGACCACGTCCGAGACGATGAGGGTGTTGGTCCGCGCATCGACCGAGATCTTTCCGCGCGGGGTCAGGAGGTCTTTGGCCTTGTCTTGCAGTTGCGAGGCCTCGGCGTAGGACACGCCGATGAGGCGTGTTTCGATGGGGAGGACGTCTTGGACCTGTTTCTGGCGGGCGATCTCCGCCTCCAGCTCCTTTTCGAGTAGGGGCAGTGGCGCCACGCGCAGCAGGTTGCCCTCGCGCACCGACCCCAGCCCCTTCGAACGCAGAACCACGTCCAGCGCCTGATCCCATGGCACGTCACGCATCTTGATGGTGACCTCGCCATGCACATCGTCCGCGACGATGACGTTAACTTGGCCGACATCGGCCAGCAGGCGCAGGATGTTGTGAATGTCCGCACCCTTGAAATCGAGGTCGATGCGCCGCCCCACGTAGCGTTTCTTGCCGAGAGTGGTGCGGCTGCCCGACCCCGTGGAGGTTCCCTGACGGCTCTCTTGGGCGCTGGCGGAGGAAGGCGCGGCGGCGCTCGGCGCGGGTGCCGGAGCCGGACTTGCCCCGGGGCTGTCCGAAGGGGCACTGCCGGGCGGGGTAAGATAGGGAGGCGCGATCTGGGCCACCCAGAGGCCGTCCTTCGCCGTGGCGACGAAACCGGCGATCTTCCGCGCGGGCACGAACAGTACTGCGGGCAGGCTGGGGGCCTTGCCTTGCGCCTTCTGGAAGTCCCAATAGATACGATTGCCTTGCAGGCGCACGTGATTGGGAACGTCCTCGGCCAAATCCACGTCGACCCGCACGGTGCCCCGCAGGGCACGATCACGGTACGAGCTGATGACCTTGACTGGGCCCAGATACTCGGTGGCGTCCAGGTTGCGTTCGAGACTTTCCGGCAATTCGCTGTGCTCGAGACGCAGACTCAATCGGCGGCCAGCCATGCGCTCGACCGAAACCGTGGTGCTTTCGTCGACGTCGATGATGACCGAGGCGCGGCTGGGCTCATCCACGAAGTCGATGGCGCGGACCTGGCTGGGTGCTCGCAAAGTAATCGACCGAGGCCGCTCGGGGGGAGGCGCGGGGACGGCGGTCTTGGGCGCGGCGACGGGCGCCTTGGCGGGAGCCGCGCTTCTGGCCACGACGGCGGGGGCGGCGGTCTTGGGCGCGGCGACGGGCGCCTTGGCGGGGGCTGCGTTCACCGCCACGACGGCGGGGGCGGCCACGGCTTGCTTGACGGGGACTGGCGTGGCCACCGGCGCTGGCGCGGGTGGGGCTGCGCTCTTGGCTCGCTGGAGCTCGGCGAGCAAGGCCTGGCGCGCGTTCTCCAGGCGCGCGCGCTCGCTTTCGAGCTGGGCGCGCTCCTTCTCGAGTCGGACGCGTTCGGCTTGCGCGTCGGCGAGGCGCAGCTCCTCGGCCTTGCGCGACGCGACGGCCGCGGACAGCCTGGCTTCCTCGGCGCGGCGAAGCTGCATTTGCTCCTCCTTGCGTCCCTCTTCCTGCTGGCGCGAGGAAACCGCCCGGGCGAGCTCCAGGCGAGACTGCTCGGTGACCTTGGCGGCATTCGCGCGCTGGCGATCCGCCTCGGCGAAGGCGGCAGCCGCGTCGGCCTTGCTCCTGGCCGAGGCGTCGCGGGACAGGCTTTCCTGGCGGGCGCGGGCGTCGCGGGCTTCCTTCTCGAGCTCCGCGAGGTTTGCCTCCGAGGCGCGAGCCGTGACTTCGCGTTCGTTGACCAAACGCGCGGCCTTGTCGAGCTGGCTTTGCTGCTCGCGCTGCTGCTGCGCGATGCGATCGAGGGCCTTTTGCCGAGTTGCCACCTCCAACGCCGCGGCTCGGAGCGACTTGTCGCGTTCCAACTCGCGACTCCGTGCCGTCGCGGTTTCGCCTTCCGCCGATTCGGCTCGCCGGCGCGCGTCTTCGGCCTCGGCCTGGGCTTGCTTGGCCCGCGCCTTGGCCTCCCCGAGCGCGAGCTTCTGACGCTGGCTCTCCTGGGCGGCGGCGTTGGCGTCGGCGCGGGCCTTGGCGGTTTCGCGCTGGGCCTGGGCCAGTTCGGTGCGCAATCGGTCCGCTTCCAACCGTGCCGCGGCTTCCGCCCGTGAGCGCTCTTCGACGGTGGCATCGGCGCGGGCCTTGGCGGTGTCGCGCTGGGCCTCGGCCAATTGGGCGCGCAACCGGTCCGCCTCCGTCTTCGCCGCAGCCTCCGAGCGCGAGCGCTCCTCGGCCTTGGCTTCGGCGGCGGCCCGTTGCTGCGATTCGTCGCGCAGCTTCGCTTCGGTCTTGCGTTGCGCCTCTGCGCTGGCCGCGGCCTCGGCCTTGGCTTGCGCGGCCAGCTTGGTCTGCTGCTCGGCGCGAGATTGGGCTTCGACGCGCGCTCGCCCTTCGGCCTGCACCTTCGCCTCGACCTTCGCCTCGGCCTTCGCCTCGGCCTTCGCCTCGGCGACGCCGCTGGTCGCCTCCACGGGCCGTACGCGGGGCACGACCCGCAAAGTGATGTCGTTGCCCTTGGCTTCGACCCGGTAGTCCGCGGCCTGACGCAGGGTAAGCACGATGCGGGTGCGGGGGCCCGCGCTCTCGTCCTCGGTGACGCTGGCCGAAACCAGGCCCACGGCGTAGGTGCCGGCGTCCATGGGAACATTGACGTCGCCCAGGCGCGCACCGCTCAGCTCGACCACGACCCGGGGCGGCTGCTCCAGCTTCCAGGTCGTGAAGGTGGGGCGCGCCGAGGCGGCGATGACGACGGCGGTGTCACCCGCGGCTTCCGAGACCCGGATGGTGCGCACGCGCACCGTTTCGGCGACAGCAGGAATGGACCAAACCGCGATCGTCGCGGCCCCCAGCATAGCGGCCAAGAACTTGGGTCGTTCGCTTTGACAGGTCATTGATCTGCTCCCTCCGGATTGACGAGGACGGCTCGCTCCAATGCTTTGGTGGTCCCGCCCGGGGTTATTTCCGACAGCTCCAGCACGACGCGATCGGAGAGGATCTTGGTGATGCGCGCGCCCGACTTCGAGAGGTAGTCGCCGCGCTTCACGGTCTGGCCCAGACCCGTGGGATCCCTGAACATCGCGCGCGGATTGGCGTCACCGCTGATCACCGCGATGAGGGTCAATTCATCCAGGGCGTACTTGGAAAAGATCGCGGCGATCGGTTGGATTGTGTTCCGGACGGGACGATCGATCCAGGTGTCGAGATAGGAACGGAAGGGATCGCGATTCGTGTCGTCGTTCTCGGCGAAATCTTCCTCGCGCAACACCTTGCGCCGCAACACCGCCAGCCGCTGCGCGAGAGCGTCCGCGCCCGCGGAGGGGGTGGCCGGCGCCGCGGGTTTCGCCGGGGCGGTGGGTTTCGTGGTCGTGGCCTCGGGCTTGCCCCCGGCAGCCTGAGCCTTGGCGGCGGCCCCCTTGGCCGGCTTTTCGTCTTCGTCCCCGCGCGCGTGCGCGGTCGCGAGCCAGAGTGCTGCCCCCAGGGCGGCGGCGAATCCCGCCGCAAGCAGCCGCTTCATGTTCCTTCCTCCACTGGCACGCTCGCACCTGAATCACGATAGCGGAAGGTGACCGCCACGAACCTTGCGCGCATGCGCGGCGAGCTCCCCATCTCGATTTTTTCGATGCTCAGCCCGAGTTTTTCGACGTTGACGATGCGGGGCAGTTCGCTCAAGTTCTTGAAGAACTTCGTGATGCTGTGGTAGGTGCCGCGCACCTCGATCCGCACGGGAATCCTGATGTAGAGCTCCATGGGATTCTCGGCATCGATGGACAGGGAGACGATCTCCAGCCCGGCCAGTTCGGCCTGTTCCTGCAGATTGGAGAGGAAGGTGGGGATTTCGGCTTTCCTGGGCAAGGCCTTCAAGAGATCGCGCTGCTCCTGCTGGAGCTGCGTGAGCTCGGTGCGGTACGCCTGGTACTCGCGCTTGCGCGTTTCGTAGTTGTTCTTTTCGGTTTGGAGCTGCCCGTTCCGGGCGCGGGCGCCTTTGATCTGGTCCTCGATGTCCAGATAGAAAAGGCCGCCGTACGCGCCGATGATGATCACGATCACGCCAAGGGTGGCGGCGATCTTCACCGGCGTTTTGAGACGCAGTAGCTTCTGCAGAAGGTTGTTCATCTAGTAGATCACCGTGGTTGAGAGTCCGAAATTCACGAACTTCACGGAGCCCTTGGCCGCCTGGGCAGTGGCATCGAGGTTGACGTCCTTGAAGAACACCGAGGAGTTGAGGCGTTTCAAGAACTCGGCCACGTCCTCGTTCGACTTGGCGGAGCCTCGGATCTTGACCCGCATATTGTCCTCCGTGTACGACTCGAGCCAGGCACGCTTGGTTTCCCAGTTGCTGAAACCGGCGTTGGGATCCTTGCGCAAGGTCTCCTCGTAGGTCACGCGATCGAACGTCGGTCCCTTGCCCGGGCTCAAGATCTCCGACAGCTCGCGCAGCAAGTAGACCGGGCCCGTGCGACCGGTTTCCAGGGACTGGATGGTCTTGCGCTGCCTGAGCAGCTCCTCGCGCTGCCCGCGGACCTTGTCGTAGTCGCCGAGCTCCGTCTTCAGCTTCGCGACGTCCGCTTGCAGGAGGGTATTGTCGTGCTGGGCCTTCTCCAGCTCCGTCGTGGCCTCCAGGTGGAAGAAGACGATGAGGCCGATGGTCGCCAGAATGGCCAACCCCATGAGCAAGAACTGGCGCTGGCCGGCCTCTTGCCGCTTCGCCCTGCGCGTCGGGAGTAGGTTGATGCGTATCACTGTTTGTCCCCCAGCCTGCGCAGGGAGAGGCCCACCGCCACCGCCGCCTCCGCGGAGTGTTGCTGGACGAAAGCCACGTCGAACCGGCGCGCATCGACCGCGACCTTGCGGAAGGGATCCATCACCTCGACCGCCGTCCGCGCCTTCGACTCCAGGGCCCTCTGCAGCGCCGGCACCTTGGCCGAGCCGCCGCAGAGGTAGATCTTGGAGATGGTCGCGTCCGTGCTCGACGCCAAGTAGAAATCGAGCGAGCGCTGGAACTTGCCGGCGACACCGTCCGCGACCGAGGCAATGACCGCCTCGACCTCCTGCGGAACGACCTCGTTGGCCCCTTCGCCTGCCGAGCCGATCTTCCAGGCCTCGGCCTCTTCCTGGCTCACGTTGAGGCGCTTCTGGATCTCCTCGGTGAAGGCATTGCCCCCGACGGTCACGTCACGCGTGAAGGCGCTGGTGCCGCCCGCGATGATGTTGATGTTCGACAGGGTGGCGCCGACGTTGATGACCGCGATCGCCTCCTCGGGCACCACCGGGTAGTTGGCCTCGAAGGCGTTTTGGATGGTGAAGGCGGCCACGTCCATGACCGTGGGCACGAGCTTCGCCTCGCGGATGACCATGCTGTAGTCGGCGACCACTTCCTTCTTGGCCGCCACCAGCAGCAGCTCCATCTGGCCGTCGCCGGCCGCTTCGCCGGTGATCAACTGATGGTCGATCTCGACGTCGTCCTTGGAGAAGGGTATGTGGTGCTCGGCCTCCCAGGGTATCTGTTCTTCCAGCTCCTCCGGGGTCATGGGCGGAACCTTGATCTTCTTGATGATCACGGAGTGTCCGGAGATGGCGGTCGCGACCTCCCGGCCCTTGATGCCCAGGTTGTCGCGTAGCGTGCGGATGGCCTCGACCACGGCGCCCTGGTTCATGATGGCGCCGTCGACGATGGTCTGCGCCGGCAGGGGCTCGAACCCGAAGTTGATGAGCTGCAGGCCCTTCGAGGTTTCCTTGATCTGCACGACCTTTACCGAGCTCGATCCGATGTCGAGCCCTATGCAGTTCTTAGGCATCGGTGGAATCTCCCTTGGATGTCCTGCATTGGAGCATCTTTACCTACATTGTGCGCTTGCCGATGGAAAAATCAAAAAACTGCCACTCGGAAGACATATCGTTCATTTTGCCCTCCAAGTTGAATCGCCCGTCGGAGGCGGGGTGGGTGTTGGCGTCACTGGGGGCGGCGTTTCCTGATGGCCCTCGCCAGACTCGGCCTGGTCGCGCGCGTCGCGTCCCACGTTGATTCCGTATTCCTTGATCTTGTACAGAAGGGCGCGGTGGCTGATTTCGAGCAGCTCGGCGGCGCGCGTGCGGTTGCCGCGCGTCTTCTGCAAGGCGCGCCGGATGAGCGCCTCCTCCGAGCGGCGCGAGGCCCGCTTGATGGACAGGTCGTCGTCCTCGGGCTCGCCCAGGGGCGTCGCCGTCTTGGCTGCGGACGTGCGGCGCAGGCGTTCGGGCAGGGTGTCGACTTCGATCTGCGAGCCCTCGCAGAGCACGATGGCCCGCTCGATGGAATTCTCCAGCTCGCGAACATTGCCAGGCCAGTCGTACTCGATGAGCACGCGCATGGCCTCGGGCGATATCCCCGTGACCGCGAGACCCATGCGCGCATTCATGTGGGCCAGAAAGTGATCGATGAGCAGGGGAATGTCCTCGCGCCGTTCCCGCAAGGCGGGCAGGTGCAAGGCGAAGACATTCAGCCGGTAGAAGAGGTCCTCGCGGAAGGCACCGCGGCCCACCTCGGCGGATAGATCCCGCGCCGTGGCCGCCACCACGCGTACATCCACCTTGATGTCCTGGCTGTCGCCCAGGCGGCGAACCTCGCCCTCCTGCAACACGCGCAGCAACTTGACCTGCAAGCCGATGGGTAGCTCGCCGATCTCGTCGAGGAAAAGCGTGCCGTTCGAGGCCTCCTCGAAGAGACCCTTGCGGTCGCGATTGGCGTCGGTGAAGGCCCCCTTGCGATGCCCGAAGAGCTCGGATTCGAGCAGGGTGTCCGGAATCGCTCCGCAGTTGACCGCGATGAACGGCCCGCCGCTGCGGGGAGAAAGCCGGTGAATCGCGCGGGCGATGAGCTCCTTGCCGGTGCCGGATTCCCCGTCGATGAGCACGGTGGTCTTGAACTCGGCGATCTTGCGCACGGTGCGAAACATGTCCAGCATCTGCCGGCTGTGCGCCACCAATTCCCCCAGGCCGGTTTCCGGCTCCTGGCCGCCGGCGCGAATCTGCTTGTGCAGCGACTGGTTTTCGCGGAAGAGGCGCTCGCGCTCCTCGGCCTTGCGCAGCAGCAGCACCAGCTCGTCGGCCTCGAATGGCTTCGAGATGTAGTCGTAGGCCCCGCGCTTCATGGCCTCGATGGCGATGTCGCGGCTACCGTAGGCGGTCATGACCACGACCGTGGTGTCCATGTTCCGCTGCCGGATCTCGTCGACCAGATCCATGCCGCTTTGTCCCGGCATGCGCAGGTCGGTGATCACGATGTCGTAGGGGCGGTCCTCGAGCTCCATCAGCGCCCCCTCCACGGACGACACCCCCACGGGCTCATAGCCCTCCCGCTTGAGCAGGGTTTGCAGCATATGCCGCAGGTTCTGCTCATCGTCCACGATTAGCACACGGCGCATGGGTGCCTTGGAGTCAGGTCTGCCTATGTGGCCAGGCGAGGCCCGAGTCCGCATCGTAACAGATCGCCAGTTTTTCAGCTAGGTTTCGCGCGTCACACGCGTCTTCCGACCGCGCGACCGCGCGCCGGCAGCGTCGGAAGCGCCCGCCGGAAGGCGGACGTATCGGTTTCCGGGCGGGCGGCGAGCAAGCGCGGGTCAGCCCGCGGGCGTTGCTTCCAGCGCGTCGGCGTCGGCGAGGTCCTTGGCCCGGCCGCATTCGCGCTTGGCGGCGATGAGATCCTTGCGTCCGATGACATGGACGCGGATGCCGCCGAGGTCGGTCTCGGCCCTATGTTCCCAGGCGTCGGCGAATTCGAGGCCACGCAGGCCCTTGGCCAAGTCGATGCGATTGGGAGGCACGCCAATCCAGACAACTTCCAGGGGCGGGGCCGCGTTCAGGTGGTCGATGGCGATGGGAGGCGCACCGAAATCGGTGAGGGCGCGGTACACACGATCCATGTTCTCCGCGGCGTCGTCCAGCCACAGGTCCATGTGGCGAGTCGTGCGCGGCTGGCCGTGATACTCGACGGCGAATGCTCCCACGAGCAGATAGCGGGCATCGACTTTCGCGAACGCCCGCAGGAGCCTCATGAAGTCTTTGTTGATTTCCAACGTGGCCTCCTTATGGTTGAGATGAAAACCCTAACAGTGCTCGCATGCTCCCCGCGCTGGTGCGCCTCCGGCAAAGCCAGCACAGCGTAGGCTCCCCATGCGGGAAGCCGTCATGGCGGAATGCCATGCGGGGACAAGAAGAGGACTGGCCCCTGGTCGAGGGCGCCAGTCCATCACGTCCATGGTCTCCGGCACGGCGGCCATTGTAGCGCGTTTGCGCGCGGGAAAAAGGCCTGCTTTCAGGACGCAGCGAGACCAGCGTCATGCAGGAGGGCCTTGACCTCCGGCTTGGTGGCATCGCGAAAACCGCCCATTTTCAGGCCTTCGAAGCTGATGTCGCCCAGCCGGACCCGCGAGATCTTGAGCAGGGTGTGCCGGATGGTTTCGCCCGCCGCCTTGAGCACACGCGGCCGGCTTTCGGCCACCACCATCTCGACCCAGGTATTCTTGCCCGTGGTGGCGATGGACTCGACCCGCGTGGGTCTGACCAGTCGGCCATCCCATTTCCATCCACGCAGGAGGCGGGCGGCCTCCTCGTCGGCGATCTTGCCCTGGAATTTCAAGTGGTAGGTCATGGGGACGTGGCCTCCGCCCCGAGACATGCGCGCGGCCAGCGCGCCATCGGTGGTCAGCAAGATCACGCCCTCGGCCAGGAAGTCGAGCGGTGCCACAACGTGCCACCCGACCTCGACGTCGGGAATGAAGCGGGTGAGGGACCGGCGCTCGGCCGTGTCCGCCGACGAGGGCGCCAGCGTGGCCAGGCAGGCGCGCGGCTTGAGCAAGATGCGGTACTCGGGCGCCTCCGGCCGCACTCGCTTGCCGTGCACCTCGACCCGTTCGTGCGCCGGATCGACCTGCGTGCCTAGCTCGGTCACGACCTTGCCGTCGACCGACACCTCACCGGCACGGATGATGTCCTCGGCCCGGCGACGCGAGGCGACACCCGCCTGCGCCAGGAGTTTCTGGAGTCGGAGCTTGGCCACGTGGTTGCCCTATTCCCCGGATAGTGGTGCGGGCGGCGGCTCCTCGGCCGGGTCGGCCGCGGGTTTGTCGCCCTCGGCCGGGGCGTTCTCGCCCGCGGGTGGCTCGACGTCGCCCAAGGCCTGCTTGGCCACGCGCGAGGCTTCGTCCAGCTCGTCGAGCAGGGGGTCGGTCTCCTCGGGTTCGGGGGGGAGATCGCCCCGCGCCACCGCGCTCAAGGCCACCTCCGGCTTGGGCGAGGTCGCGCTGGGCGGCGGCTCCTCGCTGCCCGGGCCGTGCTCGGCCTCCACCCGCGACTGGTCCTCGGCGGTNNGGTGGTGCCGTAGAGGATGGGCCGGCCGACTTCCTCCTTCTTGCCAATGATGCGGACCAGGCCACGGTCGAGCAGGGTCTTGAGCACCGGGCCGCAGTCGACGCCGCGAATGTCGTCGATCTCGGGCCGCGTGACCGGCTGGCGGTAGGCCACGATGGATAGGGTTTCCAGCATGGCGCGCGACAGGCGGATGGGCCGCCCCACCAGCAGCCGCGACACCCAGGTCGCGTTGTCCGGGTTGGTGCGCAGGAGCCACCCCGTCGAGAGAGCGGTCACCTCGATGCCGGTTCCCTTGCGCTGCTGGGAGAGAGACTCCACCGCGGCGGTGATCTTCTTGCCGTCGCGCTCGCCGAGCAACCGCTTGAGATCCGAGAGCCCGAGCGGCTTGTCGGAGGCGAAGAGCAGGCTCTCGACGATAGATTCCAGGCGCGAGGCCTCGGGCGGTGGCTCGGGCTCGCCGACGCCGTCCCCGGTCGCCGCGCTCGGCGCGGCCGCCGCGGGTTCGCCCGACTCGCCCTCGGGCCAGGTCCAGGACTCCGCGGGCGACTCGGGCGGGCTTGCGGGAACGGGCCAGGTCTCGGCGGATCCGCCCTCGGCTGGTTCGGCGCTCATCTCCGGCCCGGCCGCGGGCAACGGCGACGGTTCCGCGGCCTCGACCGGTGCCGGCGTGGGTTCCGGGACCGGCGGCGTGGCCTCCGCAGGCGCGGGACTTTCCCCCGGCGTGGGCCAGGGCGGCGCCGCCGCCGCGTCACTCGGTGGGCGTTTCTTGCTCTGCTTTCGTTTGGCCATCGCTCGGGTCTTGCGCCGCGTCCGTGGACGCAGGGGGAGGGGAGATTACATCTTCTTGGGGCAAAATGCGGGCGCGATCGTTCTCCGCGCCCGCGGTGGCGGTCGGGCTCTCTTCCGGTTTTGCCTCGGCCCCCGCTTCCTTGACCGAGGTGACGGTCAGGTTGCGCGCGTCGGCCAGGCCGGCGCCCTCGACCTTGGCCAGGAAGAAGGCGCCCGTCGCTTCCTGCTGGAGGATGCGCACCACGCGCAGGCGGGCCAACTCCAGCACCGCGAGGAGCGAGACCACGATTTTGTGGCGCAGCTCGGCCTCGGGCAGGTCCTTGCCGATGAGATCCTCGAAGTGGATGATGCCCTGGCCCACCTCCAGCAAATCGACGAGCTGGTTGATGCGGTCGCTGATCGAGATGCGATCCACGACCACGTCGTGGGTGTGGACCGGCTTGGTTTTCGCGAGGACTCCCGCCCAGTGCTCGAGCAACTTCCACACGGAGTGCTCGGCCAGTCCCGCCTCGCCGTCGCTCTCGAGAACCGCGCCGCGCACGAAGACGTTGCGGCCCTCGATGGGGCGGCCGCCCAGGTTCTCGGCCGCGTGCTTGTACTTCTGGTATTCGAGCAAGCGGCGGATCAGCTCCTCGCGCGGGTCGATGGGTTCTTCGCCGTCTTCGGTGGGCTCGAGCGGCTCAGGCGAGGGCACGAGCTCACGCGATTTCAGGTAGGCCAGGTGCGCGGCCATGACCAGGTAGTCGGCCGCGACCTCGACCGACATGTTCTGCATCAGCTCGAGGTACTCGATGTACTTCTGGGCGATGAACGCGATCGAGATGTTGAGGATGTCCAGCTCGTGGGTCTGGCAGAGGTGGAGCAGTAGATCGAGCGGCCCCTCGAACTCGGGCAGGCTGACCCGGTAGGCCGGATGGCCCGCCGCCTCGGCCGCCGAGGCCGCGGGGGTTGGGTCGGCGCCGCTGCGTGCGTCCTTCACGATCCCACTGCCAGGTTGAGGCCCAGGAGCCAGTACGCCGTGATGACCCTGATTGGATAGGCGATGACGTTCATGACCGGCAGGCCCAGCGAGGGGCTGAGCACGAGCAGCATGAGCATGATGCCGCCGTAGCGGGCCAGGAAGTCGACCAGGTTGTGCATGGAGCGCGGCAGCAGCCACGCCAGCACCGAGCCGCCGTCGAGCGGGGGAATGGGGAGGAGGTTGAAGATCATGAGCGAGAGGTTGAGTTGCACAAGGTAGTGGAAAGCGGCGTAGAGCAGGTGGTCGGGCGCCCCCAAGCGGGCGGCCACGATGATGATCACCGAAACGAGCAGCGCCATGACCAAGTTCATGAGCGGTCCGGCGATAGCCACCAGCATCCGGCCGGTGCTCATGCTGAAGCGGCGGGTGAAGGCGGCCGGGTTGATCTGCACCGGGCGCCCCCAGGCCAGAAGCGGCGCCGAGGTGAAGGCCATGATGAGCGGCATCAGGATGGTGCCAATTGGATCGATGTGGTGCTGCGGGGCCAGGGTCAGCCGGCCCTGCAATCGCGGTGTCGGGTCGCCCAGCCGGTTCGCCACCCACGCATGGCCGAACTCGTGGGCCGCGATGCACAGGATGAACGCGATCAGATAGAGAATCGCAGTACTGAGTTGGTCCATTCCGATATTCAAATCGCTGTCTCCGTGACGAGCCCGCTCTGTGGGGTATAGCCGACTGACTCCGAGGCGGTCAACGCGAAGTCACGCGCGCGGGTGGAACTTGTCGTAGACGCTGCGCAAGTGGGCGCGCGACAAGTGCGTGTAGATCTCGGTGGTGCCGATGTCGACGTGGCCTAGCATGGCCTGCACCGTGCGCAGGTCGGCGCCGCGTTCGACCAGGTGGGTCGCGAAGGAATGGCGCAGCTTGTGCGGGGAGATGTGCTTGCGAATCCCGGCCGCGCGCGCGTGGCCGTCGATGATCTTCCAGAAACCCTGGCGGGTCATGCGGCGGCCGAGCCGGGTCAGGAACACGAAGTCCTGGCTCGGGGCCGCGCCCGTGGGCAAGAAGTAGGGCCGCGCCGTCTCGAAGTACGACCGCAACGCGGCGACCGCCACCTCGCCCAGCGGCACGATCCGCTGCTTCTTGCCCTTGCCGAACGCGACCAGATAGCCGGCCTCCAGGTTGAGGTCGGCAAGGTGCAGCTTCACCAGCTCGGAGACGCGCAAGCCGGTGGCGTAGAGGGTCTCCAGCATGGCGGTGTCGCGCAAGCCGCGTGGCGTAGCGCGGCCGGGCGCGGCGAGCAGGCGGTCCACCTCGTCGAGGGAGAGGAAGACCGGCAGTTTGCGCCCGAAACGCGGCAGGTCGATCTCCTCGGTGGGATTGCTGTCGCAAACGCGCTCGACGCGCAGGAACTTGAACATCTGGCGCTGCGCGATGAGGGCGCGCGCCTGCGAGCGCGCCGACAGCTCCGCGGTCGTGAGCTTGGCTAGGTACTCGAGGACGTCGAGGGGCCGCACCGCGCGGACGTTGTCGATGCCGCGCCCGGCGAGGAAGCGCGCGAAGGCGGCCAGGTCCTGCCCGTAGGCCGCGACCGTCGCGACGGACAGCTCGCGCTCGACCCGCAGGTGGTCGAGGAACTGCTGAATCGCCAGGTCGATGGTCAGGCCCACACCGTTCATCGTGGGTCCAGCCCCCTGGCCGCGCAACTTTCTCGCGCGAACCCGTGCTAACGTCGGCGGCCATGAGAATGCGCATCGCCGATCGGGAGCTCGCCTATGAGCGCTACGGAAGTGGCCAGCCGCTCGTGCTCGTGCACGCCTTTCCCTTCGACGGCCGCATGTGGCGTGGGATCGCGCAGGCCTTGGGCGCCGCCCACCGCGTGATCCTGCCGGACATGCGCGGCTTCGGCGAATCCGCTCTGGGGCGCGGCGACCCCTCCATCGCCGACATGGCCGACGACATCGCGGCCTTGCTCGACCACCTGAGCGTGGCCCGGGCCACCGTCGGCGGGCTGTCGATGGGCGGCTACGTCGCGCTGGCCTTCGCCGCTCGGCACCGCTCGCGCCTCGAACGCCTGATTCTCGCCGACACGCGCGCCACCGCCGATTCCGAGCAGGCCCGCGCGGGCCGCGCGGGCGCGTTGGCCATGGTCGAGAAGGAGGGTGTTCCTGCGTTGGTCGAGCGCCAACTCGCGGTCCTGCTCTCCCCGTCGGCGAGCGAGGCGTTGCGCCAAGAGGTGCGCGAGTTGGGCCAGCAGAGCGCCGCCGGCGTGAGCGCCGCCATCCGCGCCTTGCGCGACCGCCCCGATCGTCAGGCCGAGTTGCCGGCCATCGCCTGCCCGACGCTGGTCATCGCGGGGAAGGAGGACAAGCTCTCGCCGCCCGCCGAGATGGCGGCCTTGGCGCAGGCGATTCCCAACTCGCGTTTGACGGAAATCGCCGGCGCCGGACACCTAAGCAATCTGGAAAACCCGGCGGAGTTCATCGCGGCAATTGCCAATTTCATGTAGCGGACGAGGAACCATGGCGCGAAACACCAGACTTTCTGCACTGAGCATCCTGTTCTCCCTCGTGGCCGCCTGCGCGGGCAGTTCGTCCTCGTCGGGTACTTCCCCGGCCGTGGTGACCGACACCTTGGGCGTGCAGTTCTCGGTGTCCTGTTCTGGCCTGTATTGCTCCCTGACCTCGAACGATCCCAATGTCGTTCCCACATCGTGCGATGGCGCCAATGGCACCGATACCTTTGTGCTCGTCTGGGCCAGGATACTCACCGTGCACGTCTTGAATGTTCCGACCTCCGGCACCATTCAGGTGAACGCCGCAGAGCCCGGACACCCCGTCGTGTGCGCCAGTGACACCGATTGCTATTCCCCAGGATTCATAAGCGCCGGAGACGGGGCCACCTATGCCTGCCAGAGCGGTCTCTGCCAGGCAACCCAGATGTGCTCCGGTGGGGTCTGCCAGACTCCGCCTGCCCTTACCACCAACGATGTCATCACTCTTTGCCAAGCCGACATTCCTTGGCCGAAGTCCTGCCCGTACATTACATCGCAGCTTTTCGCCAACCGTTTGGTCGAGGTCGCGGCAAGCTGCGGCGCCAATACATACTGCGCGAGTGTTCCTAGTGATTGCCGCCAGCCCACCGCCGCGGCTGCGGCCGATGGCGGCCAGCCGGCCACGCTTGGCGTGGATGCCGCGTTGTAACCGTGCTTGCAAACTCGCCTGGACAATTACGTGATGGCGGCTACACTTGCAAGTGATGTTATTTTCGCCGCTGGCATGGAGTCAACACTGGGCGGAGACACATGAGCACGAGCCACCGGCGGCGTCTAGACGGGTCGCGCTTCGCCGCTTTGCCGGCCCCGCCTCGTACGTGGGCAAGATGGATCCCATGCGCGTCGCGCACCTGACGGATCTGCACGTCGGTCGCGTGACCCCCTTCGCGATTCAGCGCGAGGCCCAGGCTCTGGTCAACGCCCAGAATCCCGATCTGGTGCTGGTCACCGGCGATTTCGTCTGCCACAGCCAGCTCTACCTCGATCAGCTCACGCAGCTCATGAGCGGTTTCCATGTGCCGGTGGTCGCCGTGCTGGGCAACCACGACTACTGGGCTGGCGCCGAGGAGGTTTGCCAGGCCCTGCGCCGGGCCGGGGTCGAGATCCTGCGCAACCAGCACACCACGCTCACGGTGCGCGGCCAGGCCATCCAGATCGTCGGGCTCGACGACGCCTACACCGGCCACGCCCGCCACGACAAGGCCGTGGCCGGGCTGCGCCGGGATCTCCCGGTGCTCGCGCTGTCACACATCGCGGAGGAGGCCGACCTGCTCTGGCCGCGCGGCATTCCACTGGTGCTCTCCGGCCACACCCACGGCGGNNATCGGCGCGGCGGTGATGCCTCTGCGCATCGGTGCCCGCGGCAAGCGCGAGGTCACGATCTTCGAGCTGGGCGTCGCGCCCGGCGAGTTCTCCGAACCCCAAGGCGAGCAGCGGGCGCTGCCGGGCCGCGAGGTCTCGGCCGCCAAGCTCAAGCGGCGCATGGCCAAGGTCGCGCGCAGGCGCGATCAGCGCGCCAATCGCCGAACCCAACGGATGCCCGCCGTACGCTAGGCCGACTGCAAGAAGGCCGTCACTTCCGCGGCGACGCGCTCGGCGGCGGCGAGGTCGGTCTTGGGCAGGGAAATGCCCCCCACGGCGGGATGGCCGCCGCCGCCGTAGCGCTCGCATAGCTTGGCGATGTCGTGCGCGCGCGGGGTCTTCGGCCAGGGATTCGAGCCCACCGAGATCTTGTAGCGCTCTTTCGTTTCCAGCAAGGTCACCGAGTAGCGCGCGTCGGGGTGCAAGTAGTACACGATGAACTTGTTGATGGTGGCGATGCCGTCGGGGATGAGGTTGCTGGTGGCCACGCCCCGGTCCAGGTGGGACAGGCGGCGCATGGCCTGGACGTTCTTGCCGTGCCGGTCGAGTAGCGGGGTGAGCGCCTGGGCCACGTAGTCGGCGGCGGCGATGTCGGCCAGCGGCCGGGTTGTCAGGTCTTCGATGAAGCGCTCGGCGAGCGGCCGTTCGCGGTTGTTCTCGACCCAGGTCATGAGGCGCAAGGCCGGTTCGCGCAGCTCGACCGCCATGGCCGCCGACGGGAAGAGCGCGCCGTCGATGATCTCGGCCCAATGGAGCAACTCGGCGAAGCGCGCGATGTCGAAACCGTGGCGTTCAGCCAGGCAGGTGGCGAGGAACCTGGTGCAGCTCTTGGCCTGCGGGTCGTAGAACTTCTGGCCGCTGTCGTCGGCGCGGAAGTGCGCCTCGTCGCCGGGAAGCTGAAAGGCCGAAGCATGGTGATCGAACCACCAGTGCAGACGCGGGTCCTGACTGTAGCGAAAATCCACGCAGGCGTTCACGTCCCCGTCGAGGAGATTGCCCGCGATGGGCTGCGGGTCGCCCTTGTGTTGCATGGGCGTGTACGCGACCTCGGCCGCTCCCTGGGCAAGGTGTTCGCGGAAGAAACGCGCGAACAGCCCGGCCGACGCCGAGCCGTCGAAACAGTTGCCGTGATAGAGCACGCGGAGCTTCATGCGCCGACCCTAGCAGACGTGACCCCGATCGCTCGCGGGATTTGCTGGCGGCTACGACCGGAACCTGATGTTGGTGATGGTCACGGCGACGGGGCAGGTCGCGCCGGCGTCGCCGTCGAGCCCGCTGCCCCCGTCCGTATGTTCCTATCCTTCCTGACCAACCGTGTCAGTGACGATCGAGTGGCGAGCTGGGTGCTCCTATCGGCCTCGCTCGTCACAGACAAGTGGTCCAATCGATGGGGTGTTCGCGGTATAAACGGCCACTTCGCATGACAGAAACGCGCCCCACCTTGTCGGTCGTCATCCCCGTTTTCAACGAGGAAGAGACCATTCCCGAGCTCGACCGGCGCCTGCGCGCTTTCCTCGGCGAGCTCGGCGAGAGCTGGGAGGTCGTATTCGTCGACGATGGCTCGCGCGACGGCTCGGCGAGGTTGCTGCAAGCCCTCGCCGAACAGGAGCCGCGCTACAAGCTCATTTCCTTCGGGCGCAACTTCGGCCACCAGATCGCCATCACTGCCGGCATGGATCGCGCCGAAGGCGAGGCCGTGGTGGTCATGGACGCTGACCTGCAGGACCCACCCGAGGTCGTGCGCGAGATGCTCGCGCGCTGGCGGCAGGGCTACGACGTGGTCTATGCGGTGCGCAAGCGCCGCCTGGGCGAGACCTGGTTCAAGCGCCTCTCCGCCCTGATCTTCTATCGCCTGTTTCGCGCCTTGCTGGGCTTCGACGTGGTGCTCGACGCCGGCGACTTCCGCCTGATGAGCCGGCCGGTGGTCCTGACCTTGCGTTCCCTGCGCGAACGGCACCGCTTCATTCGCGGGTTGGTGGGCTGGATCGGATTCCGGCAAGCGTCGGTCACCTACACGCGGCAGGAGCGCTTCGCCGGGGTCACCAAGTACCCGCTACGCAAGATGCTTGGCTTCGCGTTCGACGGCATCACCTCGTTCTCCGCGTTTCCCCTGCGGGTCGCCACCTGGCTGGGCGCGCTGGCCGCGCTGCTGGCGTTCGGGGTCGGCGCCTGGGCCCTCTACGTGAAGCTGGAAGGCACCAGCGCCGTGCCGGGCTGGACCACCATCATGATCCTGGTCGCGCTCGGCTCGTCGGCGCAGCTTCTGGTGGTCGGCATTCTCGGGGCCTACGTCGGCCGCATCTACGAGGAAGTGCAGCGGCGACCGCTGTACACCGTGGCCCGGGAGATCAACTTCGCGGCCGGCGAGGCGCCGCGGCCGCCGTCACCGCCGGGTTTGTCCGCCGCTGCCGGCGGGACGAGCGAGGGCAAGACGACGTGAGCGCGGGCGAGGAAGTTGCCGGAAGCCCGGCGCGGGGCCAGGCCGCGGGGGCCGCGCCCGCCTCGCGCGGGGAGGTTGACCGTGCCTTCGGAGAAGAGTGGCGACCGCGGCTCTCGCTCGCGCTTTCCGGCNNCGACTTCGTGGTGAGCAACGGGCCGTCGCGCGAGCGGGGGCTCTTCGCCGTGGGGGCCGGGCTGGCCGGGTCCGCGGTACTGCTGCTCGGCGCCTTCGTCCTGCTCGCCAAGCGGCGGCAACTGCGCGGCCAGGCCATCCTGCAGCTCGCCCGCCGTCTGTCGCCCGCGGTGCTTACCGGCCTGCTGCCCATCATGTTCTCCTGGCGCCTCTGGCAAGGCGGTCGCGAGGTGGTCTTTCTGCTTCTCGGCCTGGTCCTGGTCTTCGGCGCGCAGAACCTCCTGCAGATCGCCTTTGCCGCCCCACCGGTGTTCGGCCGGCCCGGGTTTCTCGCGCGGGCGCTCGCCGACCGCGACGAGCAGCGCCGCTCGACCGCCAGGTTCCTGCCCTTCCTCATCGTCCTCCTGGCCGCCGCTGGCTACGCCGCCTTCTTCGGCTACCACACCGTGGTTCACCACCGGAACATCCTGTCCAGCAGCCTGGATCTGGGGCTGGAGGAAAACATCATCTGGAACGCGCTGCACAGCGGGGCGCTCTTCAAGACCACGCCCTACGGCGGCCCCCACGGCAATCTCATCGGGGAGCACGCGGCCTACCTGAGCTATGTCATCGCTCCCTTCTACGCCATCCACCAGAGCGCGGAGACCATCCTGGTCTTGCAGTCCATGCTCATCGGCGGGGCGGCGGTGCCGCTCTACCTGGTGGCGCGCAAGTACCTGCCGCCCTGGCTCTCGTGCCTGGTGGCGGTCTGGTACCTCTTCTATCCGCCGCTGCACGGCTCGAATCTCTACGACTTCCACTATCCCCCGCTGGCGCCGTTCTTTCTCTGGTTCACGCTCTACTTCACGCTGGCGCGGCGGCCGGTGTGTACCGTCATCTTCGCGGTCCTCACCCTTTCCGTGCGCGAGGACATCTCCCTCGGCCTGGTGATTCTCGGCCTCTTCCTCATCCTGACCAACCGCGAGGCGCGCTCCGGCGTGCTGCTGGCGGCGGCCGGGGTCGCCTACTTCGTGGGCATGAAGCTGGTCATCATGCCGCTCCAGCGCGGCGGCCAGGAGGCCTTCATCCACCAGTACGCCGGCCTCGTTCCCGACGGCAGCCACGGCTTCTCCGGCGTGATGAAGACGGTGATCGGCAATCCCGTCTTCACCTTGGGGGTTCTGCTCGACCGGGACAAGCTCATCTACCTGCTCGAGATCTTCCTGCCCCTGGCGTTCTTCCCCATGCGCCGGGCGATTGGGCTTCTGTGTTGCGTGCCGGGCTTCCTCTTCACGCTGCTCTCCACCGGGTACCGGCCGCTCTACCAGATCTCGTTCCAGTACACCGCCCACTGGACCGCCTACCTGTTCATCGCGGTCATCGCCAACCTGGCCTGGGTCGGCCGCGAGGCCTCCCGCCGTGGCGCCGCGGGGGCGGTGTGGCGGCGGGCCTGGATCGCGGCCATCTCCCTCGGCATCCTCGTCACCTCCTATCAGCTCGGCGGCATCCTTCAGCACAATGCCACGCGCGGTGGTTTCGGCGTCTATCACTTTGGCACCACCTCCGAGGACGCCGAGCGGCGGCGCACGCTCTACGAGCTGCTCGCCATGGTGCCCAAGAAGGCCAA
>PNBO01000242.1:0-595 GCA_003136095.1 Myxococcales bacterium | reverse complement strand
AACGCGCCAGCGAATTCCACTCCCGGTTGTCGCTCGCGGTGCGCGCCCTGGGGCTCCTGGGCGCGGGCGGCCTGTCGCTTGGGTTCACCCTGGGCATGGCCGCCATGCCGGTGCCGGTCACCCGCTACTTCCTCGACAACCGCCTGGCGGTCGCTGTCCGGCAGCGGCTCTTGGCCTTCATCCTGGGTGGCCTGGTCGCGGCCGTGGCGGCGGGCGGGGTGTACCTGGTTGCCAACTTCGATAGGCCCGGCGTGGTCGCGCGCCTCCATCACGGCGCGAAACGGCTGGCGCCGTTCTACCTCGTGGGCTTTCTCGCGCTCCTCTTCCGCGTCGAGGTGTGGAAGAACCACGACCTCTCCTTCCTGACCCTGGTCGCCATGTTCGGACTGGCCGCCGCCGTCGCGGTGAAGGCGGCCCTGGCCGCCGGGCCGTTCGCCTGGGAGGAGCGGCTCTTCGCCCCTCTGCGCAGCCTGCGCGCGGACGCGGCCCTCGCGCTGCCCCGCCTCTATCCCCGGCTGCCGTTCACCCTGGTCTTGCTCGGCGCCGTCGGCTACGTCGTCTACTTCAGTTACTACACCTACTGCTTCTTCTACTC
>PNBO01000151.1 GCA_003136095.1 Myxococcales bacterium | reverse complement strand
AGGTTGGCCGCCGCCGGCAAGGTGATAGTCTGATTCGAGCCGGCGTTCACCACCGGCGGTTGGTTCACCGGCGGGGCGGGATTGACCGTGATGGTCACGAGTGCGCTGCCCGAGAGCGCACCATCGTTCGCGGTGAGGCTAAGGGTGTAGGCGCCAGCCACCGAGAAGCTTGCGGTCGTAGCCGGCGCTGTCGGGTTGGCGAAGGTCACCGTGCCCGGACCGCTGACCATCGACCACAGAACCGTCACCGCTCCGGGCGGGTTGGGCAGGCCATCGTCGGTCACCGTTCCGTTCAGGTTGGCCGCCGCCGGCAAGGTGATGGTCTGATTCGAGCCAGCGCTCACCACCGGCGGTTGGTTCACCGGCGGGGCAGGATTGACCGTGATGGTCACGGGTGCGCTGGCCGAGAGCGCACCATCGTTCGCGGTGAGGCGAAGGGTGTAGGCGCCAGCCACCGAGAAGCTTGCGGTCGTAGCTGTCGCTGTCGGATTGGCGAAGGTCACGGTGCCCGGACCGCTGTCCATCGACCACAGAACCGTCACCGCTCCGGGTGGGTTGGGCAGGCCATCGTCGGTAACCGTTCCGGCCAGGCTGGCCGCCGCAGGCAAGGTGATGGTCTGATTCGACCCGGCGCTCACCACCGGCGGTTGGTTCACCGGCGGGGTGAGAGTGACCGTGATGGTAACGGTTGCGCTGGCCGAGAGGGCACTATCGTTCGCGGTGAGGCGAAGGACATAGGTGCCAGCCACCGAGAAGCTTGCGGTCGTAGCCGTGGCTGCCGGGTTGGCGAAGGTCACGGTGCCCGGACCGCTGTCCATCGACCACAGAACCGTCACCGTTCCGGGAGGATTGGGCAGGCCATCGTCGGTCACCGTTCCGGTCAGGTTGGCCGCCGCCGGCAAGGTGATGGTCTGATTCGACCCGGCGTTCACCACCGGCGGCTGATTCACCGGCCCGGTGGACAGGGCAAACACGAGGTCGTCGCGATCGTCGAAGCTACCTGTGGTGCACGAGCCGGGCGAGCCGACATAGCGGAAATTGCCCCGGATGACCGGCAAGGTGGCGCTGGGCAGGACGAAGGTGGTCGACAGCACCTGCACCTGTTGCGACACGGTCGTCGGCTTGGTCACGAGCAGCGTCCACACCGGGTTCGTGGCATCCGGCGCAAAGTAGAGATCGATGCTGTCCGAAGTGCTGAAGGACCACACGGTGGCTTCAACCAGCACGGTCTTTCCGGCGGCCAGCACGCTGCCGTCGGTGGTCGAGATCTTCAGGCGATCGAGGGACTCGTCATAGTGGTAGCTCCCGGACGTGCCGTCCGTGCACGCAGAATTGAGCGTGTTGGGGGCGTTGGTCTCGGGCCCCAGCGCGCCGCGCCCATCGATCATGCCACCCGTGTCGCAGAACGTGTTGGCGGTCAGGCAACGGGGCACCTTCAAGGTCGCGTCGTAGGTCGCATTGCCCACCGGCAGCACTCTATTCACCGTCAGCACCGCGCTCGCGGTCAAACCGTTGAGGCTGGCGGATATCGTCACGGTTCGCGTGGTGGTTTGCACCAGCGTGGTGATGGTAAAGGTGCCGCTGGTGGCGCTCGCCGGAATTGTCACGCTGGCGGGGACCGTCGCGGAGGAGGTCAGGCTGCTCGCCAGGGTAACCACGGAGCCGCCGGCCGGGGCCGGCCCGGAAAGCAACACGGTTCCCGTCGAAGGGCTGCCCCCGGTTACCGGGTTCGGGGCCAGCGTAACCGACACGGGGGTGGGAGACGGGGCAACGGTCAGAGTCGTGGTCTTGGTCGTCGTCGAGGGATAGGTCCCGGAAATCGTCACGGCCGTCAGTGCGGTCACCGCGGTCGTCGAAATTGGGAAGGTCGCGTACGACAGGCCCGCGCTGACGGTGATGCTCGCCGGCACGTTGGCGGCTCCGCTGCTACTCGACAGCACCACCACGGCGCCGCCCGATGGGGCCGTGGTGTTGAGATAGACGGTTCCGGTTGCGCTACCGCCCCCTTCGAGAATCGAGGGCGACACGCTGACCGACGACAAGGCCGCGGTTAGCGTCACGGTGAGTGTCGCGCTTCGCGTGAGCCCATGGTAGGCCGCGGAAATCGACACCGACGTTGAGTAGGTCTGCGGCAGGGTCGTGACGGTGAAGGTGCCGCTCGACGCCCCTTCCGGAATGTTGATGGTCGCCGGGACCGTGGCGACCGGGGTGTAACTGCTGGTGAGAGTCACGTTGGCCCCGCCGGCCGGCGCCGGCCCGGAGAGCAGCACGGTTGCCGTCGCGGGCGTGCCTCCGACCACCGAAGTGGGGGCGAGCGTCACCGATAGTGGCGTGGGCGAAGGCAAGACCGTGAGGGTCGTGGTCGTGGTCAACCCCGCGGGATAGGTTGCGGAAATCGTCACGGCCGTCTGTGCGGTCACCGCGGTCGTCGCAATCGTGAAGGTCGCGCTCGTCAGGCCCCCGGACACGGTTACGCTCGCGGGTACGGTGGCGGCGCCGCTGTTGCTCGCCAGCAGCACGACGGCGCCGCCGGTTGGGGCCGTGGTGTTGAGATAGACGTATCCGGTTGCGCTGCCACCGCCTTCGAGGAGCGACGGAGACACGCTGATCGACGACACGCCCGGGGTCATGGTCACGGCGAGCACCGCAGTCTTGGTGAGCCCATGGTAGGCCGCGGATATCGTCGCCGACGTGGAGGAGGTTTGCGCCAGGGTCGTGATGGTGAAGGTACCGCTCGACGCCCCTGCCGAGATGTTCATCGTCGCGGGTACGGTGGCCACCGCGACATTGCTGCTCGACAGAGTCACGTCGGCACCGCCTGCCGGCGCGGGACCACTGAGCGTGACGGTCCCGGTCGACGGCGTTCCGCCGGGAACGCTCGTGGGAGCAAGCACCAACGACGCTGGTGTCGGCGATGCGAGCACGGTCAGAGTCCCGGTCACGCTGGTGCTGTCCGGGTAGGTGGCCTGAATACTGGCGGTCGTCTGGGTCGTCGTCTGAACCGTGGTGACCGGGAAGGTCACGCTCTGGCTGCCCGCGGGAACGACGACGCTGCCGGGAACGGTAACCACGCTGGGGGCGCTGTTGCTCAGAGCGACCGTTGCGCCACCGGCTGGGGCGACAGCAGTCAGTAAGATGGTTCCGGTCGACGGCGAGCCACCCTCGAGGGTCGCCGGGCTGAACGTCACCGAGAAGATCTGAGCTACGTCGCTGCTGGCGGCGATAAGCTGTCCGTTCGGTGTGCCCCATCCCGTGGGACCATCGAACCCAACTTGGCCCGTACAGAGATACGCCGGGCTGCAACTGCCATTGCTACCGGTAGTAACGTCGTAGAACGCAGCGTTGTGGGTATATGCGAAGCCAGTACCAGCGGTGGTCTTGCCAGCGGCGGCAAAGATTGCCGCCACGATGGGTGACGAGGCGCTCGTGCCGCCCACGATAAGCCAGCCGCCCTCGTAGGTGGAGTAGACGGCAACCCCGGTATTGGGGTCGGCAACGGCGGAAACATCAGCCACCGTCCGGTTGCTGCACCCAAGGTCGGTCTGGAACGATGGCTTGCTGATGTACGCGCTGCAGCCGCTACCGGCTCCATTCCAGACGGACTCTGCCCACCCACGCGAGGAGGCGGACGTAACCAGGCTCGTTCCGCCGACAGCGAGCACGTACTTGCTCGATGCTGGGTATTCGACGCCGTAGCCATAATCGCCCGAGCTGACGGTGACGAGAATGCCGGGGTGATTGAAGTATTGGGCGTCGTAGCTCGTCGAGCTGGAGGATTCACTACCGCCCCAGCTATTTGAGATTGCGGCAGGGCCGAGCGCCGCGGCGGCGTTCACGGCGGCTCCGAGATCGGTCCAAGCGTTGCTGGTGGCCTCGACCAGCAAGATGTTACAGCTTGGGCAGATAGCGCTCACCATGGCGAGGTCCAGCGCGATTTCAACTGACCAGCCCGAATCCGCCGGGGGCAACGGGCTCGGGGCGCCGTTCTGGTTCACCTTCTTGAAGCAGCCGTTGGCCGTCGTACACGGGGGCAACCCGAATTGCGATCGGTAGGTCGCCAGCTCGGATTCAGCGTAGGGGTCGTCATAGGCGTCGACGATGGCCACGGTTTGGCCGGCACCACCGGTTGGCGCCAAATAGGCGCTCTGGAGCGCGGCCGGGCCGAGGCCACTCGGCGTGGTGAGCGCCTGGACGTCGCCAGCGGAGTTGGTGCGAACGCGTGCGTAGCAGCGCGCAGATTCGGCTGTTACGTCACCGCACACCTGCTTGTGCTGGCCAGGTGGAATCGCGCTCAACGCTACCTTGTCGAGCTGTACGTCGTTTTCGGGATTGACCTTCGAACAGCTCACGCCCAACAGCAGCAGCACGAATGCCGGCCCCAGGGCGGTGAACCCGTGGCTTGGAGAAATCGAATGCTGCGCAAACTTCGACAACCTGGTCCTGTTCATGGCTACCTCGCCTTAATGTTAAGAGGCACGTCTGACTAACACGCTGAGCCTCGGCACGACCTCTAACACATGGCTGAGCAACGCTCAATGCGACTGGTGCCAATTGGAGTGACTTTTGTCACTTGTCAAGACTGTCCACCGCAAAGACTCCGTGCGGACCAGAAAGCACCCGAGATCGGTTGGTTCTCGCGGTTTCCCTGGTGACCTGTCCTTCGGCAAGTCGCGGTCCCCGCGCGGTGTTTTGCGACGGTGGTAATGACTGGAGTGGATGCCGGGCGGTTTCGAGGGTTGGTGGACGTCGTGCGGAAAATGCTCGAACGGGATTTCGTCAGTGGGGAACCCGATCTTGCGAGTCTTGACGCTCCCACCCGGGCCGCCACTGTTGTCAGTCATCGCGCACGACTGGGTTTGTCCTGGGCAGGGGGATTCGTCTTCTCAGAGTTTGTTCTGTTCCGGATGACCTCCTGGCGAGGCACAGGGGCGAGGCGAAGACTGGAGCCCCTCACCACGCTTCGCTCGGTTGCCTCTCCGCCCTGCGGGCGCTTCGGGACCTTCACGCCCTGCCCCTGCCCCCGCGGCTTCGCCGCGCCCTCGCCCGAAGGGGCGAGGCGAGAAGTGGGGTCGGGGCGGCCGGATTTGAACCGACGACATCTTGCTCCCAAAGCAAGCGCGCTACCAACTGCGCTACGCCCCGATCTCCCGTCACGGAGTGGCGAGAGGGCGCAGATATTAGCAGAAGCCCGCGCCTGTGCTCAGCCTGCTGTCACTTTTTGCGGCCCGTCTCGCGCAGCGCCTGGGCCAGGGCGCGGAAGGCGGCGGCCCGGTGGGAAAGGCGGTTCTTCGTGGCCAAATCGATCTCGGCCATGGTCAGTCCGAGGGACGGGACGAGAAAAAGCGGGTCGTAGCCGAACCCACCGCTGCCGCGCGGAGCGGTCAGCAGGACGCCTTCGCAGGCGCCGGAGCGCACGGTTTCCACGCCGCGGACGCCGTCGACGAAAGCGGCGGCGCAGCGGTAGCGAGCGGTGCGCTTGTCCGTCGGCACGTCCGCCATCTCGCGCAGCATCTTCTGATTGTTGCGTCCGTCGTCGCACGGCTCGCCGGCCCAGCGCGCGGAGCGGACGCCGGGCGCCATGGCCAGGGCGTCCACCTCGATGCCGGAATCGTCGGCGATGGCGGGCAGGCCGCAGGCGGCAACCGCCTGGCGCGCCTTGGCCAGGGCATTGCCCTCGAACGTGTCCTCGTTCTCGACCAGTTCGGCCAAGGGCGCGACGTCGTCGATGGTGACAGCCTCGATGCCCAGCCCCGCCTCGGCGAGCAGCACCGCGATCTCGCGCACCTTGTGCCGGTTGCGGGTCGCGACGACTACCTTCACGGCTGCTTGGCCTCGGCGAGCGCCTTCTTCTGCAGCGCGAACAGCTCGGCCGCGCCCTTCCTGGCGAGGGTCAACAACCGCTGGTAGTCGTCCGGTGAGAACGGCTCGCCTTCGGCGGTGCCTTGGATCTCTACGAAGTTGCCGTTGTCGGTGAGCACGAAGTTGAAATCCACGTCGGCGGCGGAATCCTCTGCGTAGGCCAAATCGAGCCGCGCCTCGCCCTCGACGAGGCCGGTGGATACCGCGCACACCCCGCGGCGCATGGGATCCTTGTGCAGCTTTTCCTTGGCCACCAGCCGGCGCACGGCCAGGGCCAGCGCCACCCAGCCGCCGGTGATGGCCGCCGTGCGCGTGCCGCCGTCGGCCTGGATCACGTCGCAGTCCACGATGATCTGTCGCTCGCCCAGTTGCTTGGTCGCCACCGCGGCCCGCAACGCGCGCCCGATAAGGCGCTGGATCTCTTGCCCGCGGCCACCGGGGTTGCGTCCCGAGCGCGTATGCGTCGAGCGCGGCAGCATGGCGTACTCCGCCGTCACCCAGCCTTTGCCCTGCTTCTCCAGAAAGGGAGGCACCTTGTTCTCGACGCTGGCCGTGCAGATGAGCTTGGTCTCGCCGAACTCGATGAGCACCGAGCCTTCGGCGTAGCGATTGTAGTCCGGGGTGATGCGGACCAGCCGCAGTTCGTCGAGTTTTCGGCCGTCGGGACGCATGGGCGGGGAGGATACTACGGACCCTGCCTCGGCATGCACTGACGATAGGGGTAGCCGCCGGGAGGAGCGGGGATCTCGCGGCACTCTTCGTTGCGCGGGCAATCAGGGTCCTCTTCACAGGCCACGCCGATGGCCAGCCAACCGCCCGCGGCGAAGACGGCCACGGCGCCGAGCGCGGTGGTCACCATGCCGGCGGTCGCGAGGTTGTCGTGGTGGCCGCGATCCCCGACCACCCAGGTCGTGCCNNGGCGAACCGGCGACATGACCGGGCCATTGTGCCACGGATCCGGCGAGCCACCGCGGGATCCATGGGGTGAAATGCGCGGCTTCTTGGACCCGGGGCCGGGCCGGCATAGACTGCGAACCGTGCGTTGCCCGCTGCGTGCCCTCTTGAGCTTTCTCGTCCTCCTCTGCGCCGCCCTCCCCGTGCAGGCCGAGGAGGAACTGCTGCGCGGTCCCCACCCCTTCATCAAGAACGACGAACTGGCCCTCCACGCCGGCTTCAGCGGCGGCCTCGGCGACAACGTCAGCGGTCTGCGCCTGCAGGGCGACTATGGCTACCGCCTGAGCCAGGTCACGTGGCTCGATATTCAGATGGGCGTGGTGTCGGGCAGTTGTCGCAGCAAGGAGATCGCGTGCAGCGACGGCACGGGGTACTCGGTCGACATCGTGGCCGGTGCCGCCTGGAAATTCCAGACCCGGCTGCCCCTGGTGGTCCACGTCCGGGTCGACGGCGGCCCACTCTTCTTGTTCCCCGATAGCACGCGCAGCTCCGCCGGCTTTATCTTCCGCGGCGGCGCGGGCGCCCACTATTTCCTCTACGACTGGTTCGGTCTCGGCGCGGAAATCGCCGGAGCTTGGGGCATGGGTTTTTTCCGTGCCAGCCCCAGCCATACCGGCAACCTGGGCAGCGTGGAGGCCACCTTGGGCGTGGCGTTGCAGTTCTGAGGCGGCCCATGGCCCCCGCACCGACGCCGACGGTGAAGGTGGGAGCGCGCGGCCGCGCGCGCATCGCCGGCGGCCAGGTCTGGATGTACCGCCAGGACGTGCTCGCCGGTCCGGACACCGACGCGCGCGCGGGCGGCCCTACCGTGGTGCTGGTCACCGACGAGCGCAAGCGGCCACTCGCCGTCGCGACCTGGGCCGCGCAATCGCCGGTCGCCCTCAGAATCCTCCACTTTGTGCCTCGCCCCGCGCAGCGGGGAGAGGCCGCCCCACATCCAGCCTCGCCCCGCTTGCGGGGAGAGGCCGCCGGCCGGAGGCCGGCGGGTGAGGGGCCTCCGGGTGACGGGCCGGGCCTGCCCGACCTCCTCACCCTGGTCGAGGAGCGCTTCGCCCGCGCCCTCGCCTTTCGCCGTGGGCTTGCCCTCGACCGCGACGCCTTTCGTGCCGTCCACGGCGAAAGCGACGGCCTGCCCGGGCTGATCGTCGACGTCTACGCCGGCGCGGCGGTGCTGCAAACCACCTCGGTGGCCATGGATGCGCGCAAGCGGGAGATTGCCGAGATCGCGGCGCGCTTGCTGGACGCCCGCATGGTGGTGATCCGCGACGACGGCTCCGCGCGCGACTTCGAAGGCCTGCCCAGGCAAGCCGAGCTGGTCATCGGCTCGGGCTCCGCCATGGTCGAATACCGCCTGGGACCGAACCGGCTGGTAGCCGATTTGCTCGTCGACAGCAAGACCGGCGGCTTTCTCGACCAGGCTGACAACCACGCCTTCGTCGCGGCCCTGGCCCCGGTGGGCTCGCGCTGCCTCGACGCCTTCACCTACCACGGTGGCTTCGCGCTGGCGCTCGCCCGCAAGGGCGGCGCGGTGCTGGCCACCGATGAGGACGGCGGCGCCGTCGAGCGCGCCCGCGCGAACGCAGCTCGCAATGGACTACCCAACCTCGCGGTCCGCCAGGCCAACGCCTTCGATCTCCTGCGCTCGCTCGAAGCGGCGGGGGAAAAGTTCGACGTGGTGGTGCTCGATCCGCCCGCCTTCGCCAAGCGCAAAAGCGGCGACCTCGCGGCCGAGCGCGCCTACCGCGAGCTCATCCTGCGCGGCGTGCGCCTCGCGGTGCCCGGCGGACTGGTCGTTGCCTGCTCCTGCTCCGGCCGCGTGTCCCGCGAGCAGTTCGACCATCTGGTCGCCACCGCCGCCGCGGACAGCGGCCGGCAAGTGCAAATCCTCGCCCGCCTGGGCGCCGGCCGCGATCACCCCGAGCTCGCCGGAGTCCCCGAAACCGGCCACCTCAAGTGCTGGGTTTTGAGAACTCTGTGACGGGCAGTGCCCCCGTGGCCAAGCCGCCGCGAGAGCGGCCTTGTTCAACGTGACGCCGTGAGACATGTCACCACGGGCGGACGCACGCCGTGCCAGGCACACCATACGTGAGAGCACACCACCCCTAGCCGGTGAACCACCCTTCGAGCTCTCTCCCAAGGCTGTCCCTGAGATCGAGAGGGTTGTCGTACTCGATGTATTGATATTGCCACCTGACCCTTCTTCAACATCGCGGCCTTGTTCCGTGAAAGCGCCGTGCGCTCATAGAACTGGCTGTCGATCTGGCGGGTCAGTTGCCGCACCGTCCAGCCACCACGCAGGGCTTCTGCTTCGTAGAACCGGCGTGCCTCGGGCCTCACGACCCCAAGAAGCCGGACGTAGTGAGACCACGGCAGCGGAAATCGAATGGCCGGCCCGCCTACCGTCGATCGGGAAAGTGCAGACGCCGTCTGCACTTTCCGACCCTCGGGCGAAGGTTCCAATTGTGCAGACGCTGTCTGCACAATCTCGGCGTAGGCCAGATAGAACGCCCTCATCTGGAACAGATTCCTTCTCCCAAAGCCGCGCCCGAAACGGGCGCTGAGATCGCGCGACAACTTCTCGACAAGTTCTTCGCCATATCCGGCTCGAGTCCGGCCGCCTTGCTCTTCTTCGAAGAGGCGTCGACCGATAGCCCAGTAGGTGGCAGTCATGATCGCGTTGACAGCGCGGGCAGACGTGCGCCGCGCCTCATCGAGCAAGCCAACGACATCGGCCAGGACCGCGTCGTAGGCGCCAGCATCGGCACCGCGGGAGATCTCGGTCTTGGCGCGCGTCTCGCGTTTCATCGCCTGCCCTTGCTCGAACCAATGCGCTGTTTCCTTGCGCGTGGCGACAAGTGCTCGGATTGCCTTGGCGCCGACGCAGCGGCGGCATGACCGCCCCGCACCCACTCGTCGATCTCTTCGCGCTTGAACTTCCAGAGCTTCCCAATCCTGTGGCCAGGAACCGCTCCCTTGGTCAGCCAAGCGTAAATCGTCTCACGGCTCACCCCGAGGTATTCGGCAAGTTCTTCGACGCCAAGCCAGCGATCTTCAACGGTCACGGTGGACCTCCACAGGGTCAGCAAGTATCGCTGCAACGAGTACCACGGTGCATCTTCCGCAGCAACAGCTTTGTGCGTATTTACTGGTATTTGTTTGTAATACGCGTGACCTGCCCCCCAACCGGTACCCCGGAGACCTCTAACATGGGGTCGCTTGCCGGTGGGCCGTCGCCACGCGCGGCGCTGGCAAAGCCAGCGAAGCGTGGGCGCCCCACGCGCTCGCCCCTATTCGAGAACGCTCTCGCCCATCAGGAAACGATCGATGCCGATGGCGGCGTCGCGGCCCTCGGCGATGGCCCATACGACCAGCGACTGGCCACGCGCCATGTCGCCGGCGGCGAAGACGCCGGGGACGCTGGTCTGCTTGCTGCCGTCGGTGGCGACGTTGCCGCGTCCGTCGAGCCTGACGCCAAGCTCGGCGAGCAGCCCAGTCGGCTCAGGACCGACAAACCCCATCGCCAGGAGCACGAGATCGGCCGGCAGGGTGCGCCCGCTGCCGGGCACTTCCTCGAGCTTGGGCGGGCCGGCGGCCGGCGCGACGAGACGCACCCCCACCACCTCGATGGCCCGCACGTGCCCCGCGCCGTCGTCGAGCAGCCGCCGGGTCTGCACCTGGAACTCGCGCGGGTCCTTGCCGAAGATCTCCGCGGCTTCCTCCTGCGCGTAGTCGACGCGAAAAATCTTCGGCCATTGCGGCCAGGGATTGTCGTCGGCGCGCGCGTCCGGAGGACGCGGCAACAGCTCGAGTTGCACCAGGCTCTTGCACCCGTGGCGCAGCGAGGTGCCCACGCAGTCGGTGCCGGTGTCCCCGCCACCAATCACGATCACGTTCTTGTCCTTGGCCGAGATGAAGCCGTCGCCCGCCCGCTCGCCATCGAGGAGGCGCTTGGTGTTGGCGGTCAGGAACTCCATGGCGAAGTAGACGCCGGCAAGGGCGCGGCCCGCGACCGGCAAATCGCGGGGCACGGTCGAGCCGCCACACAGGGCGATGGCGTCGAATTCCTGGCGTAGCTTCTCCGTCGGATAGTTCTTGCCGACCTCGGTGCTGGTGACGAACTGCACGCCCTCTTCGGCGAGCAGCCGCGTCCGGCGCTCGACGATGCCCTTGTCGAGCTTCATGGCGGGAATGCCGTACATCATCAAGCCGCCGACGCGATCGGCGCGCTCGAACACGGTCACCGCGTGCCCGGCCCGATTCAGCTCTCCGGCGCAGGCCAGGCCGGCGGGGCCGGAACCGACGACGGCGACCTTCTTGCCGGTGCGAAAGCTCGGCGGGCTCGCCTCTACCCAGCCCTCGCGGAAGGCCCGGTCCGCGATGGCGCACTCGATGACCTTGATGGTGACCGGCGGCGCGTTGATGCCGAGCACGCACGAGCCCTCGCAAGGCGCCGGACACACGCGCCCGGTGACCTCGGGGAAATTGTTGGTCCGATGCAGGCGGTCGATGGCCTCGTGCCAGCGGCCCCGGTAGATGAGGTCGTTCCACTCGGGGATGAGGTTGTGCAACGGGCAACCACTCGTTAACCCGTCGATGAGCTTGCCGGTGTGGCAGAAGGGAACGCCGCAATCCATGCAGCGCGCGCCCTGCTCGCGCATGATGGCCTCGGGCAGGTGCGAGTGGAATTCGCGAAAATCGGCCACGCGTTCGCGCGGTTGCCGGTCGAGCGGGACGGTGCGAGAGAATTCGAGAAACCCAGTTGGCTGACCCATGAATCCTATTTGCCGAAAAGTCGGGCGGCGTCCTTGGAGTTGAGCTCGAAGGCCGCCATCTCGGCCTCTTCGCGCGACAGCCCGCTGGCGAGCATCTTGTTCTGCGCCTCGAGCACGCGGCGATAGTCGTGCGGAATCACGCGCACGAAAAGCGGCCGGAAGAGCGACCAGCTCACCAGCACGTTGTGCGCGCGTTTGCTCCCGGTCAGCTCGCGATGCCGGCGCAACATCGAGAGGACCAGCTCGATCTCGGCGGGCTCGTCGAGCGGGCCGGTGGCGACCATTTCGGTGTTGCAATTGCGCCGCAGCTCGCGGTTCTCGTCGAGCACGTAGGCAATCCCACCGGACATACCGGCCGCGAAGTTGCGCCCGGTGGGCCCCAGGATGACGACCCGGCCGCCGGTCATGTATTCGCAGCCGTGGTCGCCAACGCCCTCGACGACCGCGTTGGCGCCGCTGTTGCGCACGCAGAAGCGCTCGCCGGCCAGGCCGCGAACGTACGCCTCACCGCTGGTCGCGCCGTAGAGCGCGACGTTGCCGATGATGACGTTTTGTTCGACGACGAAGGTCGCCTCGGCGGGCGGGAAGACCACCAGCTTGCCGCCGGAGAGGCCCTTGCCCAGGTAGTCGTTGGCGTCGCCCTCGAGGGTGAAGGTCACGCCCTTGGGCACGAAGGCCATGAAGCTCTGGCCAGCCGAGCCCTTGAAGTGAACCTGGATCGTGTCTTCGGGCAGGCCCGCCGGGCCATAGCGCCGCGTGATCTCGCTGCCCAAGCGCGTGCCCACGGTCCGGTTCACGTTGCGAATCGCCAGCGTCGCGCGCACCTTGCGTTGCTCGTCGAGCGCGGGCCGGCACATCGGGATCAGCTTGCGGTCGTCGAACTCGTCCTCGATGCCGTGCTTCTGCGCCATCAGGCAGTGGCGGCCGACGCTGTCCGCCACCTTGGGCTGGTGGAGAATCGCGCCGAGGTCCACGCCCTTGGCCTTCCAGTGTTCGACGGCATGGCGCATTTCCAAGCACTCGGTGTGCCCCACCGCCTCGGCCAGGGTGCGGAAGCCGAGCTGAGCGAGCAGCTCGCGCACCTCGGTGGCGATGTAGCGCATGAAATTCACCACCTGCTCGGGCTTGCCGGCAAAGCGGCGGCGCAGCTCGGGGTCCTGGGTGGCGA
>PNBO01000280.1 GCA_003136095.1 Myxococcales bacterium | reverse complement strand
CCGCCATGAGCAGCTTGGCCGAACCGAGCAGCAACTCGCGTTCGCGCGCCAGCAGCGGCGGCCCGCCCGGGGTCCACAGGGAAGACGGGGTGAAGGTCTCGAGGGCGTCGCGAAACGAGTCGGCGAGGCGATCGAAATCGTCCTCGGTGCCGAGCAGGCCCGGATTCTTGCGCAGGCGTTCGGCATCCAGGGCCGCGAGGGGGCCGAGCAGGTACTCGAGCAACTTACCGCGCAGCCGCGCCTGCTCGGGCGTGTTCTCGGGCAATGCCTGGTAGAGCAATCGGGCCTCGAAGTAGTCTTCCTCGTTGGTGATGGCCGCGACGGCGCCGGCCTCGCTCGACAAGGCCTGCGCGGTGGGGCTCAGAGGCACGGGCCTTTCGGTCGCGCCGTGGACGCAGCCCACGAGACCGGCAAGGCAAGTCAGGAGTAGCCAGCCGGGCCGAGGTAGAAGATGCTTCGACATGCTGGAAGTCTAGCCTGGGCGGGCACCCAGGCGCTATAAAGCCCTGGCTTGATGGCCTCCGACGCGTCTTTTCGGAACAGCTTCCTGGCCGGCAATGGCCCGCGGCCCCTCGTGCTTGCCCACCGCGGGGCGAGCGCGCTCGAAACCGAAAACACCCTGGCCGCCTTCCGGCGCGCCATGTCCGAGGGCGCGGACGGGGTCGAGCTGGACGTTCAGCGCTGCGGCACGGGCGAGGTGGTGGTGTTTCACGACGATGCCCTCGGCAGGCTGGCGGGCCGGCCCGAGCGCGTCGCCGGCTTGCCCCTGGCTGCCCTGCGCGAGGTCCGGCTGCGCGGGGGAGGGGAGATTCCCACCCTCGCCGAAGCGCTGGAGGCCTGCGGTCCGGCCGCTCTGGTCAACATCGAGATCAAGTACGACGGTCTGCGTCCCGCGGGCTGTCGCGCCCTGGTCTGTGCGGTCGCGGCCGCGGTGGCGCGGGCCGCGGCGGAACGGGTCCTCGTGTCCTCATTCAGTCCGGCCGCGGTGTGGCTGTGGCATAGGCAGCGACCCGACGTGCCGTGCGGGCTGCTTTTCGAACGGCCGCGGCCGCTGCACCGACCCTGGCCCCTGCGCATGGACCGGCTCTTGCCGCTGCTGCGTCCGGCCGCCGTGCACCCCGAGAACGGCCTGTGCACGCCCGCGGCCGTCGCACGGTGGCGTCGCCGCGGTTATGCCGTGAACGTGTGGACGGTGGACGAGCCCGGGCGCCTTGAGGCGCTGGCCGCCATGGGCGTGTCCGGCATCATCACCAACCAGCCGGCGCGGGCGCGGTCCGCGTTGGCCTTGACCCCGCGATCCGTCGGTGGCTAACATCCCACCAACATGAGAGCGTTGACGGTGGCAGCGTGTTCGCTGCTCGGGTTCGTGGCGTGCGAGAGCGCCACCTCGGAGCGCATCGAGGCGTGGAAGGGCACCCAGAAAGGGCCCGACAGGATCGAGGGGGCGCTGCGCAGCTCGAACGTGCCGGCCAACCTGCGGGCGGAGGCCGCCGTCGCCCTGGTCGACATCGGCAAGCCCGAGAAGGTCGACGAGATCATGGCGGCGCTGGAGGCCGGCGAGCGCTGGGAGATCCTCAAGACCCTGGTCGACATCGACATCAAGGGCATGGCGAGCCCGCAGTTGCCCAAGGCGCGTGACGCGCGCGACACCTTGTTCAGCGTCCGGCAGTATGCGCCGCCCGAGGAGCAGAAGCGCATCGACACGGCTCTCCTCGCGTCCATCGAGAAGGATCTCTCCGAGGGACGCTTCTCCGGTGGCCGCCATTCCTTGGACAAGCTCCTCACCGCCATCGGGCCGCCGTCGGGGCCGATGCTGGTCAGGCTGCTCGGCGATGCCAAGGCACCGTACAAGGGCCTGGCGGAGCTACTGGTCAAGGTGTGCGACGAGGCGACGCGCGACAAGGGCGGCGCCGCCTTGCTTGGGCGCATCTCGGCGGGCAAGCCCATCCCCAACGACATGTGGCTGGCGCTCGGCATGCTAGGCGGCCCCACGGTCACGGATTTCCTGTCCACGAAGGTGCAGAAAGGGCCGCCCGAGGAGGCCATCGCCGCCGCCAAGGCGTTGCAGCAGGCGCGCTATCCCTCCGTGCTGCAGATGGCACTCAAGATCGCGGGAGATGGCAAGGCCAACAAGGAGCTGCGCGACGAGGCCTTCGGCGTGGTTGAGAAGATTGGCGGCCCCGAGGCGCAGAAGGGTCTCTTGCGCATCATCGCCGAGGACAAGAAAGACATCGTCCGCTATCGCGCCCACGAGGCGGCGCTGGAGGTTGGCAAGGCCGACGCCATCGTTCCAGCCTTGCAGGCGTTCTCCGGCAAGCTATCGTTCAAGCGGGAAGACGTCATCGATTTTCTGGTCAAGGACATCTCCAAGGTCGGCGCCCAGGCCAAGCCGGCCGTGCTGGCCGCGCTGGCGTCGCCGTCGCCGCTGGCCCGCATGACCGCGGTCCTGGCGCTGGAGGCGCCCTTGCCGACGAACGCCAAGGCCCGGCTGGGCGCGGCCGCGGATGCGGGCGCGCTCGGCAAGCTGGAGGGGGACAAGGCCACCATCAAGGGCTTCCCGGCGGGCATGACCGTCGGCTCGGAAGCCAAGCGGGTCGTGCTTTTGTTGCAAGGCAAGGGCGGTTCGTAGTTCACTGGAGCGAGAAACCACCATGCCCATGGACCCCAATCGCAAGACCCTCCGTCACTTTTACTGCAGCGATAGTCTATGGCAGATGTTTGAGCAGATGTCCGAGACCATGGACCGCGGTGTCGATGAGCTTGTCAACGAAGCGATGCGGGCTTACGCGGAGCGGGTTGGCTACCTCGCGGGCCCCGACACCGATGCGCAACCTTCGGGTCTCTTCGTTCCGGACAGCTCGCGCTCACCGGCGGTGCCGCCGCCGTTGCCCGCGGCGCGCATGACCTCGCACTATGCCGGCCGCCCGCCGCTCCCACCCGCGCTGCCGGTCGCGGTGCCGCCGCCCACGCCAGGTGGCGGCGGTGCGCCGCCGCTCTACCTCGTCTTCGGCAACCAGAAGTACATCGTCGACAAGGACCAGTTCATCATCGGCCGCGGCGCCAAGACCTCCGACCTGCCGATTCGCGACGGGAACATCTCGCGCAAGCACGCCGCCGTGGTGAGGCGGGCCGGCGCCTACTACATCAAGGATCTCGGCTCGACCAACGGCATCGACTTCAACGGCGAGCGCATCGAGGCGCGAAAGATCGAAGAGGGTGACGTCTATTCGATCTGCGACTACCAGCTCAAGTTCACCTTCAAGTAGGCCTGCCGATTTGGCCTCAGCCGTTGTCGGGCTCGACGATCCAATCGAAAGGCTGGCGGGCGCCGGCCCGGTGACGGCGGCGCGGCTGGCCGGTCGCGGCCTCTTCCAGGTGCGCGATCTGCTCACCTTTTTCCCCCGGGCCTACGATGACTATCGGCGTGTCTACGCAATGGCGGAGCTTGCCGGATTGCCGGCCGGCACGCCGGTTGTCGTGCGTGGCACCGTCGTGCGCGTGCACAAGTTCTTCCGCCGCTTGCTCGACGTGACCATCGAGGACGGTGGCATCCGGCTGCGCGCGCGCTGGTTTCGGCCCAACGCGGGCATGGTCAAGACCTACACGCGCGGCGCGCAGGTCGCGCTGGCCGGCAGCCTGCGCCGCACGGAGGAGGGCGAGCCGGAGCTGATTCATCCCAGCAACGTGACTGCGCTCCTGGCGGAGTCGGCGGGGGCCGGCATCCGGCCGCGCTATCCGAAGATCGAGAAGGTTCCCGGCCGCACCGTCGAGAAGGTGGTCGGCGCTGCCCTGGCCGTGGCCAGCCGGCAGGCCGCGGAGATCCTGCCCGCGACGGTGCGCGAGCGGCTCGGCTTGCCCGGCATCGCCGCCGCTCTGGCCATGGTCCACCGGCCGCCCGCGCATCTGCCGGACGTCGAGATCGCGACTCTCTTCGCGGGCGCGTCGCCGGCCCAGCGGCGGTTCGCGTTCGAGGAGCTGTTCGTCCTGCAAGTCGCGCTGGCTGTGGAACGGGCGCGCGTGCGGACCGAGAAAGGTTTCCCCTGTGGCGCGGAGGTCGCGCGGACCTTGGGCGAGGTGCAGGCGGTGTTGCCCTTCGCGCTCACCCTGGCGCAGCAGCGATCCGCTCGCCGGATCTGCGAGGCCATGGCGGGGGAGGCCCCCATGCAGTGCCTCTTGCAGGGCGACGTCGGCAGTGGCAAGACCGCGGTGGCCTTCGCCGCCTGCGTGGCCATCGCCCGCGCGGGAGGGCAGACCCTTTTCATGGCACCGACCGCGGTGCTGGCCGAGCAACACCATCGCACTCTCGGTGCGTGGGCTGCAAACAGCGGGCTGCGTATCGGGTTGCTCCATTCCGGCTTGCCTGCCGCCGAGCAGCGGCGCGTGCTCGCCGCGGCCGCGGTCGGCGGCCTGGATCTGATCGTGGGCACGCACGCGCTGCTCGAAGACCGCCTGCGGCTTGCCTGTCTCGGCCTCGCCATCGTGGACGAGCAGCACCGCTTTGGCGTGCGCCAGCGGGCGCGACTGCGGCGGCTGGGCGGCGGTGAAAACGGCTGGCAAATCGGCGCGCCAGGCGGCATGGTGCCGCACCTGCTCGTGCTCTCCGCGACGCCCATTCCCCGCACCCTCGCCCTGACCCTCTACGGCGACCTCGAGCTCGTCACCCTGGACGCCTCGCCACCGGGCCGCAAGCCCGTGCGCACGCGCGTGTGCCGAGGCGTGGCCGCGCGGGAAGCGGCCTACCAGGCGCTCCGGCAGTCGCTGGCGAGTGGCGGCCAGGGCTTCGTCATCTGTCCGGCTGTCGCCGAGGACCAAGGGCGCCCGGCCACCTCCGCGGTGGCCCTCGGCCGGAGCCTGCGCGCGAACCTGGCGCCGGCGCGAATCGGGGTCCTGCATGGCCAGCTCGCCTTCGCGCGGCAGCGCGAGGTTGCCGATGCCTTCCGCACGGGCGCGCTCGACGTGCTGGTGGCGACCACCATCGTCGAGGTCGGCGTGGATGTGCCGTCGGCGCGGGTCATGGTCGTCGAGGACGCCGAACGGTTTGGACTGGCGCAACTGCACCAGTTGCGTGGCCGCGTGGGGCGGGACGAGGAGCAGGCCTCCTGCTATCTGTTGACCTCGTCGGAAGATGCGGAGGCTCTCGCGCGGCTGGACATGCTCGCCACCGTCGCCGACGGGTTCCGCATCGCCGAGGAGGATCTGCGGCGGCGTGGGTCGGGTGACGTGCACGGCACACGCCAGGCCGGCCAACCCGAGCTGCGCTTTGCCGACCTGAGCGTATATCTGGGGATGATCGAGACCGCGCGCCAGGAGGCCGAGGCGGTGCTGGGGGTCGATCCCGGGCTGGTATTGCCTGCGCATGCGGAACTAGCGCGCGCGGTGGGCGAGCGGATGGCCCGCGCGCGCCCCGTGGCCGAGGAGGCCGGATAGCCATGGGTCGTGGCCGCCGGGCGATCTTCGCGGGCTTCTGGGGCGGCTTGCTCGCGGGCGGGCTCGACGCCGGGCTCACCCTCATCGGCTCCTGGGGCGTGCTGGGGCTCGGGTCGAGCCTACACCTTCTGGCGATCGCCGCGGGGCTGGGTGCGGCGGCGGGCTCCGCCCTGGCCATGGTCTTCATCGGCTGGAGCCTCGGGCTCGAGCGCCTGCTCGGCAAGTCGCGCTGGCTTTCCGGGACCCACGCGGTCGCCCTCTTGCTGGCGTCACCGCTTCTCGTCTACGACGCCTTCGCGCTCTTCGCCGGGGCGCAGGCCGGGCGCATTCCCGCCCACCGTCTGCTTTCGGTGTTGCTCATCGTTCTCGGCGCGGCGGCCCTCTGGGCCGCGGTGACGGCCTGGGGATGCCTGCTGTCGCGCACGGAGCCTCTGGCCGCCGAGTGCGAGACGGCCGGCAGCCGGCGAGTCCCCCTGCTGCTCGTCGGTTGGTGCTTCATTCTCGCCGCCTGCGCCGCAGGCTGGGCGAATGGGAAGGTGCTGCCGCGCCTCTATCACTGGTTCCATCTGTCCCTGGCCCTCGCCGGGTTGGTGTTGTGTGTGCTGGCCGTCCGCCTGTTTCTCGCCAGCGGCCGCCACCTTCTCGGCAAGCGCTGGTCCTGGATGCTCGGCGTGGGCGCGGCCGCCGTACTCGCGGCCGGGGTGGTGGTCGAGCGACCGGTGTTCGCGCACAGTCAAAGCCTGCGCTTCTTCGTTTACGAGAAGACCCAGCTCGCGAGCGTCTTCGCCAGGCTCCTGCGGGCGCGACCCGGTGCCATGCCCCAGACCACTCCCGCCCCCACCGCGGAAGCGCTGCCGCCCTTGCCGGAAGGACCGCATCGCCGCGAGGCCGACGTCGTGCTCATCACCGTCGACGCCGTGCGGGCCGATCATGTCGGTTGCTACGGCTACGGCCGCCCCACCACCCCCAACCTCGACGCGCTTGCGGCGGCCGCCGTGCGTTTCAAGCGCGCCTACACGCAGGCGCCGCACACCTCGTTCTCGCTGGCCTCGGTGATGATCGGCAAGTACTACCCGACGCTGGCGCGCCTGGCCTCGTCGGACACGCACGAAACCCTGGCCGCGATCCTGCGGCGCTACGGCTGGAAGACGGCGGCGTTCTTCCCGCCGGCGGTGTTCTACATCGACGCGCACAAGATGAAGGCCTTCGAGGCGAACAACTTCGACTTCGAGTACGTCAAGTACGAGTACCTCGACGCCGAGGGACGCGTGCGGCAGATCGAGGATTTTCTTGCCGCCGAGCACCCGAAGAAGCTCTTCTTGTGGCTGCACCTCTTCGAGCCGCACGAGCCCTACGAGCAGCACACGGGATTCGAATTCGGCGGCCGTGACCTCGACCGCTACGACAGCGAGATCGCGTATTCCGACATGGTCGTGGGCAAAGTCCTGGCTCTGCTGCGGGCGAAACGGCCGGGCGCCATCGTCATCGTGGCCGCGGACCATGGCGAGGAATTTGGCGAGCACGGCGGCCGCTACCACGGCACGACGCTCTTCGAGGAGCAGGTGCGCGTGCCTTTCCTCGTGATGGTGCCGGGCCTGGCGCCGCACGTGGTGGCCGCGCCGGTCGAGCTCATCGACATCCCCGCCACCATTCTCGGCCTTCTCGACATTCCGTTGCCCCTGCGCATGCGCGGCACCGACCTCGGTCCGTGGCTTACGACCGGGGCCGCGCCGGAGAGCCGGCTGCCCCCAGCCTTTGCCGAGGTCGAGGACAAACGCATGATCGCGCTCGGCAGCGAGAAACTGATCTGCGACGCGAGCAAGGACTACTGCAACTACTTCGACCTCGCCACGGACCCCGGCGAGCAGCGCGACCAGGCCGACCAGCGGCCGGAGCGGGTCGCGGCGCTACGCCAGCGGCTCGACGTCTGGTTGGCGCAGCAGGCGCGCTACGAGGACAAGTTGCTGGGCGCGGCGGGCGGCACCGGGGAGTTGGCGCATGCCATCGAACGCGGCCGGCTTGGTGACGCTGGGGCGGCGGAGACGTTGGCGCGGCTGCTGCTCGGGCGCGGACCCGTGACGGACCGGCGCGAGGCCGCGAGCCTGCTCGTGACCGCGCTGCCGCCGCGTCCGGAAATCAAGGCCGCGCTGCTCGCGGCCGCGGGCCAGGCCGGCGACGAGGAGATCCGTGCCTGGGCTGCGGTGGCGGCGCTGCGTTTGGGCGCGACCGAAGTGCAAGAGCGGCTGCGCGCCTTGGTGTCGAGCCCGGCGACCGAGACGACAGCCGGGTTGCACATCCATGCCGCTTTGGCCCTCGCCGAGAAGGCCGACCCCGCCGGGATTGCGGCGCTCGCCGCCGCGCTCGATTCCTGTGGCAGCGACGTCTCGCTCTGCAAGCGTGTCCTCGCGGCGCTCGGGCGGCTCAAAGACAGAGCCGCGGTGCAACCGCTGGTCGCACATCTGCCTTTCG
Source organism: Myxococcales bacterium (assembly GCA_003136095.1). GTDB lineage: Bacteria > Myxococcota_A > Polyangia > Fen-1088 > Fen-1088 > Fen-1118. The sequence goes on along the minus strand of PNBO01000280.1, from coordinate 11,246 downwards.
TGCAGACCCGGCGCGAGACCGTCGAGGCGCTGGCCGACGTCGCCGATCCCGCGGCGGTGGGACCGCTAGTCGGTTGTTTGGAAACCGACGAGTACGTGTCCGTGCGCGTGGCCGCCGCCGCGGCCCTCGGCCGTTTGGGTGGCGCGCGCGCCGTGCAAGGCCTGCAAACCGCGCTCGCGCACGAACGCGAGGAAGCGGTTCGCGCGGCCGCGCGCACGGCCTTGGCCGCGCTGGGCCGGAGAAAGTAATAATGCAATCGGACGGCGGGGCAGGCTCAGCGCAAAAAGCAAGCCGCTGCGTCCGGGCACGTGCTAGGAAGGCTGCCATGTCCAGCAACGAATGCTCGCAATGGATCTGGCGTCCCGGTCTGGTGTTGGTGCTTCTTGGAGGACTGGCGGCACTCTCCTGCAACTCGAAAGCGGGAGGATCTGGCGGCGGTAGCGGTGGGGTCGGCACCGGGGGGAGCGGTGGATCGAGCCAGGCCGGTTCTGGCGGCGTGACGGCCACCGGCGGAACGACCGCCGGTACCGGTGGCGCGGGCACGGGCGGCAAGACCGGTAGCGGCGGTAGCACGAGCTCCGGTGGTGTGACTGGCAGCGGTGGCGCGAGCAGCGGCGGCGCGAGCGGCACGGGCGGTGCGATTGGGAGCGGTGGTACCACCATGAGCAGCTCGGCTGGCACCGGGGGTGCTCGGTCAGGCGGCGCGGGCGGCGCAGGTGGAGCGACAGCGGGCGGCGCCACGGGAACCGGCGGCACGAGCGTCAGCGGCACGGGGGGGGCTTCGACGGGGGGGACGACGGCGAGCGGCACCGGGGGCAGCACGGGTGGCACGACTGGGTCTGGTGGCACGAGCAGCAAAGGTGGCGCGACCGGATCGGGTGGGGCAAGCGATGCTGGCGCTGATGGACCGTCGACGAAGAGCTTCACCTGCAATACGGTGCTGGGCATCGACAGCACGAGCGAGTGGTACACCAGCGGATTCGAAAACCAGGTGACCGACTCGAAATGGCAACTCATCTACTACCACCCTGGCTACGTCGAAGACTGGGAAAGTCCGACGGATGCGGTGTACAGCAAAGCCCCGACCTCACCCTGCGCGGCCAACAGTGACAACCCGGATCGCGTCATCCTGAACGTGTTCGCCGACCCGTCCGGCTCGCTCACGAGCAGCGCGGCCATGGTCACTGGCCTCTCCAAGGCTGTCGACACGATCAAGTCCCAATATTCGCGCCTCAAGCGCCTCGACCTCCTCACCATGAGCCGAGGTCCCAACAATCAACAGTGTTTCGGCAGCAGCAACACGGTCGTGGCTTCCTACGTCGACGACGCCATTACCAAGGTCGTGGCGGCCTACCCAGGGCTGGTCACCGCATCGCCGATATTCTACGTGACCAATTGCAGCGACTTCGATTCGACCAATCCGCCGCACTTGTCTGCCACTGGCAAGACCAATATGGCAAAGGTGTACGGCGACTATTATTCGACGGAACCGTGACGGCGCAGAGCCACCCTGGCTGCCGTACGGCAGCTACGGGCTCGGCGGCGATGGGAGCGCGGGCTCGGGCGGCGCGCCGCCGTCGGGGTTGGGCGCGGGCTCCTCGCGGTAGCCGAAGAGCTTGCTCTTCTCCGAGGGCGGCGTCAGCTTCACGGCCACGCGTGAATCCGTGAACGTGTAGGCGCGCGTGTGGACCGGCAGGAATCCAGCCGCGCGGATCACCAAGTCGAGCGGCCCGCTGTCACGTGGCCGCTCCACCACCAGGGCGCGCGGCACCGGGATAACGCCCAGGAGCTTGCCCCCCCACTTGACCTGCGCTTTGCGCGGCGGAACCGTCTGGATGAAGATGTGCACGCTGTCGGGCTTGGCCGCGGGAATTTCCTCGTCGGTGGCGTTCTCGGCCTCCTCGGGCTTGGCCGCGGCTTGCTTGCCCTTACCGGCGGCCCATCCCGCCAACGACGCTAGCAGAAAAGCGCTCGTGGCGGCGGCCGCGAACACTAGGGCCGTGGGCTTTGTCGAAGCTCTCATGGCTCACCATCCGATTTCGCGGCGGGGGAGCCCGCCCCGGCCCGGCCTTCGTCGGAGGCGCGCACCGGTGGCGGCGGGCCCGGATACTTGATGCCTGGCTTGGGCACGTAGGTCAGAACCGGCGTCTTGAGCGTGCCCTTGATCTCGCCCTCGAGCACGTCCACGGGCAAGGGCGGTTCGAGCTGGTAGGAATAGCCGCGCGAGGGCAGGCGGATCTCGAAGACATCGTCGTTGGCCAGGAACTGGCGCGCGAAACCCATGCCTTGATCGCCGAGCACGCGCATGGTCCGGTGGCGCAGGATGAACGAGTAGAGGCGGATGGCCAGGTGGTTGGGCAGGCGGTGGCAACCGTGCGAGTAGCCCTCGGAGCTGTAGATGGACAGGTAGTCGGACGAGCCGTGGGCGCGGATGCCGTTGTCCCAGTCGGCCTTGCCGTTCCGCCCCGCTTGCACGAAGTAGCCGGCCACCAGACCGTAGGCCGAGAGGTAGCCGGGCCCGAGCTCGTCGTAGTTCACCACCCGCTGCCAGGCACCGCGCACGCCCTTCATCTTGAGCAACGAACGGATGGGCGTCGACTCGGGCGCGATCCACACCGGACCGGCGACCACATTGCGAATGACCCGCGGGCCGACGTCCGAGCCCTTGTAGCGGAAATACTCGTAGCCGTCCGAGGCCTGTTCCGCGCGCCAGCCACCGATGGTGGTGCGCCAGCGGGCGAGCAGGATGCGCTGGTTGTTGTACTTGAGATAGAGGTGGAAGCTCGGATAGCGCTTGCGCGGCTGCGCGTGGCGCACGCCCTTGGCGTCCCAGGGCAGGTCGTACCACACCTCACCACGGTCGATGACGATGGAGAGGTCCATGTCGGGCGCGTAGTACTCCGGCAGCGCCGGCAACCGCACCGCCACGCGCAAGCGGTGGAAATCTGCCGCTGGGTGCCGCTTGAAGAAAGCCAGCGAGCCCTCCTGCGTGGCGAGCCCGAGCTGCTCGGCCGCGGACTGGGTCAGCTCATCGACCAGGTTGCGGAGGGCGATCGGCTTGCCGCTCTTGCCGGTGTAGGTGGGCGCGCCCGACTTGCCCTCGACGCTGCCGTCCTCGACCACGCCCGCCGCGGACACCACGCGCTCGCGCAGCACGCGCATGAAGGCCAGGTGGTCATTGGCGAGCGGCGGCCGCGCCAGCGCGTCCATGGTTTTCGAGCGCAGGTAGTTGGCTTCATAGATCATGTTTTTCTGCTGGAACCGGCGCACCGCCAGGCGCATGGCATCGTCGTAGACGCCCGTGGCGTGGCGGACGCCCTTCTTGAACATGCCCTCGCAGGCCAGACGCTTCTCCACCTCGGTCATGGCCGCCTTTTCGGCGGCGCGATGTTCGTAGGCCTTCACCTTCGTCGCGAGGCTGGGATCCTTCTGCGCCAGATCCGCGAAGCTCGCGGCCTTGTTCTTCTGCCGCGCCTCTTCGAGATCGCGGCGCAGGCGCGCCGTTTTGCCGTCCTCGGCCTTGAGCTTCTCAGGCGCGACGTAGGCGATGGTCTCGACTTCTTCCAGCGCCTCTAGGTTGATGCTGGCGTGGCAGGTCTGCTGCTCATTGGCGAGGAAACGCTCGCGCAGGACGCCGAAGGAGGGCGGGATGCCGTAGAGCTCGAGGTAGTTCCTCTCGCCCGCCGGGAGCGGCTCGCCGTCTTCGTCGAGGGTGTCGTTGGCCAGGCCGAGGAAGACGCGCCGGTAGCGGTTGTTCATGACCGTGCCATCGGGGGCCTTCTGCGCTGCGAAGATGAACGGCGTCCAGTCGTCGCGGAAGTCAATGATGGTGTAGCCGGAGCGCGCGGCCGCTTCGGCGTCGATGAAGCTCTCCTTGCCGTCGTGGATGACGATGGCCTGGCTGTCGGAAGGCGCGGGTTCAGGCACGGCGGCCGCCAGCGCGGACGGTGTCGTGGCCGAGCGTGGAGCGGTCGTCGTCGGCGGGGGAGTTGGCGCAGGCGGGGGAGAACCCGACGGCAAGGCGCGGGGCGGTGCGGTAGACGGAGGCGCGGGTGGTCCCGCGTGGCAGCCCAGACTGCCGAAGATGGTTAGCGCGGCGCAGGCGCAAACGGTGGATTTCATCGAGCTATCCCCGCAACCTTATTCCGCAAAACCCCGCGTGGCAAAAAGGCAGGTGGGTTTTACGTGGTGCGGGGCTCGGCCAGCGCGGCGGATACGATGCCGCGCGCCTCGGCGAGNNGGCCGCGCCGCGAACCAGCCGTTCTTGGCCACCACCTTGAGACCGCCGATGGCGGCGCCATTGCCCGGCGCTTTGGTCAGGATGGCCACGATGGGCTCGCCGGCCAGCGACGAGCTCTTGACCTGCGCGGGCGAAAGCTGCTTGAGCTTCGACTTTTCCGCGGGCGTCGCGGCCTGGTCGATGCGCGTGTAGAGGGGATTGCCGTGCACGGCCGTGATCTCGGCGTAATGCTGGCCCGGGTCCTTGCCCGTGGCGGCGGTGATTTCGGCCGCGAGCAGCGCCAGGATGATGCCGTCCTTGTCCGTGGTCCACACGCTGCCGTCGAAGCGCAGGAAGCTTGCCCCGGCGCTCTCCTCGCCGGCGAAGCCCAGGCTGCCATCCAGGAGGCCATCCACGAACCACTTGAAGCCCACCGGCACCTCGCTCAGGTGGCGGCCGAGTGCCGCGGCCACCCGATCGATGATGGCGCTCGACACCAGCGTCTTGCCGACGGCCGCGCGCTGGGGCCACTGCGAACGATGCTCGAACAGGTAGCGGATGGCGACCGCGAGATAGTGGTTGGGATTGAGCAGCCCGGCGCCCGGTACCACGATGCCGTGGCGGTCGGCATCGGGGTCGTTGCCGAAGGCGACCTGGTAGGACCCGCGTAGCGCGACGAGATTGGCCATGGCGAAGGGGCTGGAGCANNTCCACGGTCATGAAGGCGAAGCGCGGGTCCACCACGGGGTTGACGACTTCGAGGTCCAGCTTCCAGTGATCGGCAATGGCTTGCCAGTAGGCCAGCGAGGCGCCGCCCAGCGGATCGGCGCCACACTTGATCTTGGCCGAGCGGATGCGCTCCAGGTCGACGACGTTGGCTAGATCCTCGACATACGGGCCGACCAGATCTTCCTGCCGGGTGGTGGCCGCGTTGCGCGCGGCCGGCCACGGCATGCGGCGGACCTGCTTGTTCCCGTCGCGCAGGAGCCGGTTGGCGCGGTCCTGTATCCACGCGGTCACATTGGTGTCGGCCGGCCCGCCGCTCGGTGGGTTGTATTTGAAGCCACCGTCAGCCGGGGGATTGTGCGAAGGGGTGATGACGATGCCGTCGGCGAATCCCGACTTCTTGCCGCGGTTGGCGGCCAGGATGGCGCGCGAGATGGCCGGCGTTGGCGTGAAGCCATCCTCGCTCTGCATGACGGCTTGCACGGAATTGGCGGCTAGCACTTCCAAGGCGGTGCGCTCGGCGGGCGCGGACAGCGCGTGCGTGTCCTTGCCCAGGAAGAGTGGCCCACTCGTGCCCTCCTGGCGGCGGTATTCGCAGATGGCCTGGGTGATGGCCAGGATGTGCGGCTCGTTGAACGAGCCAAGCAGGGACGAGCCGCGATGGCCGCTGGTGCCGAAACTGACCAGTTGTTCGGTGTCGTCGACGTCCGGCTGCTTTTCGAAGTAGGCGTCCGTGAGGCGGCCGATGTCCACCAGGATGTCGGCGGGGGCGGGCTTTCCGGCGAGTGCGTGCGGCATCGGTGCTCCTTCGGCTCGCAGGTTACACGAACCGGGCGGGGAGGGAANNCCCGTGTGGTCCAGCGCCACCACCGTCTCGACGTGGTAGGTCTGCGGGAAGAAATCGATGGGCTGCACGGCGGCGATCTGGTAGCCGAAGGGGCGCAATTCCACGAGATCCCGGGCCAGGGTGGTCGGGTTGCACGAGACGTAGACGATGCGCCGGGGACAGGCGCGCGCGATCCGGCGCATGACCTTGCCACCGGCGCCGGCCCGCGGCGGATCGAGAACGAGCACCTGGGGCGAAAGGCCCCGGGGCAAGACCTCGGCCAGCACCTTGCGGGCATCGCCGGCATGAAAGACCAACGACGCCAGGCCGTTCTCGGCGGCGTTCCGGCGCGCCGCCTCGACGGCGGACTCGACGATCTCCACGCCGGTCACGCGGGCGCCGGCCGCGGCCAGCGCTAGGCTGAAGAGGCCGACCCCGCAATAGACGTCCACCACTTCGGCGCCGGCCACGTCGCCGGCGAATGCCTTGACGATGTCCACGAGACGCTCGGCCTGGGCCGAGTTGGTCTGAAAGAAGGTGTCGATGTGGATGCGGAAACGCAGGCCGGCGGTGGTTTCCGTGATGTGGTCTCGGCCCTGGAGGAGCGTCGTTTCGGCCAGCGGCGCGGCGGTTTCGGGCGAGCGGCGGATGCTGCGCATCACACCCGTGATGCCCGGATCAATCCCGGTCAGGTGGGCCGCCATGGCCTCGCCGTCGGGAAAGTCGCCGGGGCTGGTCACGATGCCGAGGAGGACTTCCCCCGAGCCGCGGCTGCCACGCACGATGAGCTCGCGCAGAAGGCCCTGACGGGTGCGCGGATGGTAGAGCGACAGGCCGCGCGTTTCGACGAACTCCTGGGCTGCCTGCACGATGCGGGTCACCAGCGGCGGTCCCAGGAAACACTCCTGCAAGCGAATGATGTCGTACCAGGCGCCGCGCGGATGCAACCCGAGGATGCCGGCCGGATGAAACGCGAATTCCATCTTGTTGCGGTAGTGGAATTCGTCCGGCGCGGGAAGGATCGGCCGGATGGTGAGATCGCGGAAACCGCCCAACCGTTCGAGGCTGTCGCGCACGGCCGCGGTCTTGGCCGCGAGCTGCGCGGGATAGCCCACGTGCTGCCAGGTACAGCCACCGCAACCCTCGCCCACGTGCCGGCAGCGCGGCAAGGCCCGGTCGGGCGAGGGGCTTGCGATCGAAACCAGGTCGGCCTCGAGGTGCCGGCGGTGAACCCGGCGGACGCGCACACGCACGGTCTCCGCGGGCGCGGTATCGGGTACGAACACGGCCAAGCCGCCCCAGCGGGCGATGCCTTCCCCGCCGTAGGTCAGGCGCTCGACAGTCAGCAGGAGCTCGTCGCCTGGGCGCGGACGCGGGCTGCTGGCTGCGGTGGTCAAATCATGCGCCCGCGGGCCGGCGCCACCCTATTTGAGGGAAATCTCGCCGGTGGCGTAGGTGACGAACCTGCCCTTGATGAGCTGGCCCACCTTCATGATGTAGGTGTGGCCCTTGTTGAAGCCGTTGTTGGCGTCGAGGTCGTACGGCTCTTGGAACACCAGTGCCCCGCCCGGGGTCTGCGACGCGTCCTGGGCCACCAGCGTGCTCGGCTCTTTCTTGTCCACGAACTCGATGGTCATCGGGCCCTTGGCCGGCGGCTTCTTGAACACGGCCAGGTAGTTGATGGGCCAGCGTTCCTCGTTGGGCTTCTGGCTCACCTCGCCGACAGACGCATGGCTGGACAGCCACTTGGAGAGTTCCACTCCCTCCGCACCCGGCGACGTTCCCGCGAGGAACCAAACCTTGCCACCATGGGCCTTCGCCACGGCGGTGTTCGGATCGGCGGCCGGGGTTGACGCCCCCTTCTTGGCGCCCTTGTCGCCCGCGCCACCTTTGGCGAACACGGGAGCAGCATTCGTGGCAACGAGCAGTGCAAGTGCGGCCCATAGGATCTTCATCGTCGTCTCCTTCCACCAGGCAGGTAGTCAGCTACAACCTCAACGGCGGGATTTTCCGTCGCGGGAGGCCGCCAGTCAACAGGGCGGTGGACCCGTCAGCCGAAAACGATGGTCCGGTTGCCGGACACGAGCACCCTGCGCTGCAGGTGCAGGCGGACGGCCCGGGTGAGGACTTCGCGTTCCAGGTCGCGCCCTGCTCGCATCAGATCGTCGACCTCATCCCGGTGCGAAACGCGACGGACGTTTTGCTCGATGATGGGGCCTTGGTCCAAGTCGGCGGTGACGTAGTGGGCGGTGGCGCCGATGATCTTCACGCCGCGNNTTGATGATGCGGTTCGGCCAGCGCTCGACGAACTCCGCTGATAGGATCTGCATGTAGCGGGCGAGCACGACCACATCGGCGCCAAGCGAAGCGAGCCGCGCGAGCTGCTCCTGCTCGGCTTTGCGCTTACCGTTGGGCTCGACGGGGATGACCGCAAAAGGGACGTCGAAGTGCTGGCACACGTCGGCGAGGACGTCGTGGTTCGAGAGCACGGCCACGATCGTTCCACCCAGGTCGCCGATCTGCTGGCAGAGCAAGAGGTCATAGAGGCAGTGGGATGCCTTGCTCGCGAAGACGACCACACGGGGAACGTGGTCCGAGAACGTCAGCTCCCAGCGGAGGCTGAATCGCCGCGCCAGCTCGGCCATCTCCGATTGGATGGCTTCGCGGCCGAGGTCGAAGCCCGCGAGATCCCATACCAGGCGCATGAAGAACTCGCCGCTGGCGCGCTCGGCGTGCTGGTCGGCATCCAGGATGTTGCCGCCATGGCTGAAAACGAAGGTCGACAAGGCGGCCACGAGTCCGGTCCGGTCGTGGCAGTTGACGAGCAGGGTTGCGGTAACGGGCGGGTCGGAAGGCATGCATTCCACCGATTGCCAGGGTCAGATACCTCGGCCTTCCGGGGAACGCAAGCCAGCCGCAACGCTGGGCGGGACGTCAGGGAGGGCGGCTACTCCAACTCGTTGATAACGATGGGCTGGGTCTGCCCCGCCACGTCGCCGGCCGTTGTGATGTACCCGTCGCGTCTGAATTCGGAGAGTATGGAGTTACAGTTCAGGTTTCCGAAGGCGGAGGCCGTGAATTTGGAATCGCTGCCAGTATTCGCGCCCTGGTACCCCGGTACGTAGCTGTGGGGATCGGCGAGTGCGAATTTGAGCGCCACCCAGACCCCGTCGGTAGCCCAGACTGGGCTTCCACCGGGACACCGCCCACCCGTCAGGGCACAGCAGTCCGCGGAGGACCGCTCGTACGCTGCCGCAGGCCCCGGGAATTGCTTCGGCTTGGCAACCGCCTGAGATCCAATGATGGTCGTAAAGTCGCTCATGTAATAGGTCGTCGAGCCTGCCCACATCTTGTTCAGGTGGCCGGCCGCCTCGGTGGTGCGCGACTTCCGTACGTACCGCGTGAATGCGGGTATCGCGACGGCCGCTAGGATACCGATGATGCCAACGACAATCATCAGTTCAACCAGAGTGAAGCCGAGAGCCGTTCGACGTCGCATGGTTACCCCCTTCCGGGACAGATGCAGGCTATGTGCCATCCTACCCCTCAAATCGGTGGGTTCCCAAATAGCTTGAATCAATTCAGGAAAGCCAGCCTCGATCCACAGAAGCGGCCGGCCGCTCACGACAGTTTTTGTCCAGCCAGGTAAAAAACCAGGACAGCAGCGACAAAAACCGTCCCAAAAGAAAGGCGGCTCCCCGAGGGGAACCGCCTTCTTGCTGACGTTCGACAGGCGAGCTAGACGCGCTCAGCCAACCGAGCCGCCGTCCACGCCACCGTCAATGGCCCGCCCCGCCTCGCTCGGCTGCACGTCGACCGCACCACCATCGATACGCGTGTCCGCGGCGCCGTCGATCGGAGTTGCCACGTCAATCGGAGTCGCCTGGTCAATGGCCACGTCGGTCGGCTTGACCTGATCGATGGCCACGTCGATCGGCGCGGAAGCGTTGTCCAGCTGAGCTTCGGGGCCTGCTTCGGGACCCGGGGTCACCGGCACGTCCGGCGTGAGTGCAACCTCGACGCCGGGCGGGGTGTCGAGCTTCGGGGCCGCGTCGGTCTTCGTTCCGCTATCGCTGCCGCAACCGAGTGCCGTAAGCGAAAGTGCAAAAAGTGTAACTGCAAGCTTCTTCATCATAGCTTCTCTCCTGGTTTGTTCGCTGCTGAACCGCTTTGGCGCGGCATACTACCGAAAACGCTACAAAAGTAAAACATTTTGTTACCTGGGTGGGCGTGTGCTGCCGCTGACCCTTGCGCCAAGTGGTGGCGCGATGCATGGGAGACCCCAATGCCTCGAATCCAACCTCCCAAAAGTGCGATTGTCGACGAAATGCGGCGCAATCTGGCATCGGCCGACGATGGTCTCGTCGCGGTGGGGGGAACGCTGCATCCAGATGTGCTGGAAGAGGCCTATCAGATGGGTGTCTTTCCCTGGTCTTCCGAGCCCGCGGTCACCTGGTGGTGCCCCGACCCTCGGGCGATCTTCGAGCTGGGCGCATTTCGTCAGTCGCGTAGCCTGCGCAAGCGGATCCGTCAGTCCGACTGGACCTTCCACATCGACCGGGATTTCGAGGGGACCATCCGGCGATGCGCGGAGCCAACCGCTGACCGGCCCGAAACTTGGATCACCGCGGATTTCGTCGCCGCGTACTGCGAGCTTCACCGGCGGGGCAAGGCCCATAGCGTGGAGGTCTACGAGGGCGGGGAAGCGGTGGGGGGGCTCTACGGTGTCTCGATGGGGGGATTTTTTGGTGGCGAGTCCATGTTCCGGAGACGCGATGACGCCTCGAAGGCCGCTCTGGGTCACTTGATTTCGCACCTGCGCGACCGTGGCTTCGCCCTCCTCGATGCGCAGGTCATGAATCCGCACTTGGCGAACCTGGGCGCTCGCGAGATCTCGCGCGCCGAGTTTCTCCGCCGGTTGCGCCAGGCGCTCGCGCTTTCCGTTACCTTCTAACTCGGCCCGCGTCTGTCGGCTATGATGCAAGCCATGTTGTTACGATCCCAGCGGGCCTGCTCGCGCGCCTTGCGCCTGGCCGCCGCCATCTGGATGATGGCGGCTGCCAGCGTCTGTGCCAAGCCCACGGGACGGCCGCCATCGCCCGCCAATTTCCGTCTCAAGGTCGTGCGCACCTTCCCGCACGACGCGCGGGCATTCACCCAGGGATTGCTCTTTCTCGACGGCAAGCTGTACGAAAGCACGGGCCTCTTCGCCCGCTCTTCGGTCCGCCGCGTGGATCTGGCCAGCGGTCAGGTGGAACAGGTGTCGAATCTGCCCGCCGAGCTCTTCGGCGAGGGACTGGCGCGGGTTGGCCAGCGCCTGTTTCAGCTCACCTGGAAGAACCAGAAGGTGCTGGTCTGGGATCTGGAAACCTTACACAAGCAGACGGAGTTTGCCTACGACGGCGAGGGCTGGGGGCTGTGCTTCGATGGCCGCCGTCTGGTCATGAGCGATGGCAGCGACCAGCTCGCTTTGCG
>PNBO01000069.1:11029-36769 GCA_003136095.1 Myxococcales bacterium | reverse complement strand
ACCAGGGCCTGGTTGCGCAGATTGATGTTGGTGTTCATCTGGATGCTACCGCTGGTGAGGAAAAGGCCGGTCATCCCCAGTCCCAGCAGCACGATCATGACCATGAGGACCACGATGAGGACGGCGCCCTGGTCCGTCTTGCGAAGGCTGGCATTGCGTTTCTTGGCGCTATTCATCGTGCTTCTCCTCAGTCCATGCGAGGATCACAGGGGCTTGTTGTTGCGGGGAAAGACCGTCGTGGTGAGCACGCGCCGACGGAATTGGTCGGTGGGCCGGGGTGAGTTGTAGCGGTGGTCCTCGACATCCAGGGGGCCGTTGCCGGTGGCGACCGCGTCGATCATGTCGTCGGGGGTGAGGGTGCGAGCGACCAGCGTGAGGCGGACGGCGGTAGGCAGATTGCAGAAGCCATTGGTATTCGGCAGCGGCAGATTGTCGTTGGGCACGTTGTTCCACCACTCATCGAGGCGGCGGTTGACGTCGTTCGTGCCCTCGTCCAAGTTGCCGTTGAGAGCGGTCAAATCGTACAGGGCGAGCTTGCCGGTGTCGCAGGCGAACGACACCTGTAGGTCCTCGACACCCTCGGCAAGGATCTGAGGATCGCCCGGTTGACCGCCCGTCATACTGGCGCAGCCGAGGTGCCGCTGTTGCATCATGAGATTGGGGGCGCCGTTCCCCACCTGCCGGATGAAGAAGGTCACCCAAGTCAGGGCACCGAAGTTGCGCACGCCAGCGGAAGCGCCGGTGTAGCCGCCTGCAGGAAGCATCGCCGGCACGTTACCGCTCGGGTTCCATGCCATGCCGTTCGGACCCGCAACGCTCGCGTGGGGCAGCAGGATCCCGGTCGTGGGATCGCCGGTTATCTGGAACATGGTGCAGCCGCGGTCCACGGTGGGATCGGTGCCGTAGCCCCAGTCGGGGGTGTCGAGCAGCAGGATGAACTCCCATGGGCGGAACATGGCGCCGGTCAGGGTGCCGGCCAGGGAGATTGGGTCATCCGTGCCGACGAGATTGAGGCCCAGCATGGCGTCGACGTCCGTGCCCGAGGTGCGGTTGCCAAAGGCCACCGTGAGGATGTCGGTGTCGGTTGCGACGTTGAGGGCAGCGTCGTTCTCCGAGTTGTTGACGATCCACAAGGGTGGAATCCATTGCATGGCGGTTGTGCAGGGGTCGAACGCCCGCAGGCCGGTTGCCGGCCTTTGGGCCAGGCTCGCGCTCAAGGGGCCGGGGCTGGGAAGGGCGCTCTGGAGTCGCGCACCGTTCATGGTGGTGGAATTGGCGAAGCTCGCGGGCCGCACGCATTCGAACATGCCGCCGCCCGCGGCGCGCGTGTAGCGGGACACGACCTCCATCGCGGCCCACAGGTTCTGCTGAATGTTGAGAACTTTGGTCTGGGTCTCGTAGATGCGCTGCTGGCCGGCGAAGAACATGAAGGTCGAGGCCGCGATGATCGAGGAGATGACCAGGGTGATCATGATCTCGACCAGAGTCATGCCGCGGTCCAGGCTTCGGCTGGCGGTCACCATGACTTCCTCCGTTCGAGGTCGAGCCGCGTGGTCTTGGGGTCGCCGACGTCGTTGCTATAGGTCACGATGACCGAGATGACGTAGGGGAGGCCGGAGCCCGAGTCCGCCACCTTCCATTGCCGGCGCCAGCGGTAGCGGCCAACCTCGGAGGGCTGCGGGGGGATCGCGAAGCCGTTGTTATCGCGAAGGAAGAAGCCCTGGGAATCGACGTACTCCGGAACCTGCTGGTAGCCGGCGTCCGTCGGCCACCACCTGGGCGCCGCCCCTGCGAGGTAAGAAAGCGGGAGCAGACCGGAGAGCCCGTCGGCGGCCTGCGTATCGGTGCTGCGGCTGTAGAGCTCCTCCATTTTCTGCGACGCCAGGCGCATGGCGATGGCGGCGTCATTGGCGGTCTTCGAAGCGCTCATGATGGACTGTTGCACCGCAATCGTGCCCATCAGGCCAATGGTGCCGATGAGCATGGCGATCAGAACCTCTATCAGCGTGAAACCCGCATCGCGCTTCATGGCTAGTGCACCATCTCGCTAGAGGACACGTAGCCAGTCAGCCACCGGACGGTGACTCTGAAATACGCGTCGGGGTGATTGGGCGGCAAGAGCTCGTTGCGGATGAAAATGAAGCGGTCCGAGCTTCCCGAGACGCCGCCGAGTGTGGTGAAGATGATCTCGTTGGGCCGCGGAGCGCTGAGGGTTGGCGGGGAGGAGACGCCGGTCAGGTTCGAGTCTTGGAGCGAAGGCACGGTTCCATTGTTTTGCACGTTCCAGATGGCGACGGTCTTGTCACCGTCGGCCGCGGGCCCAGGTATGCTGCTGAGCTGGGTGAGGGTCGTCGTGGTCGTGGTCGGCGGGCTGGGTGGCTCCTCGCGGTACATGTCGATATGCGTGCGATAGAACAACAGGTGGACGGGAGATCGGTCGCCCATGGCTTGGAAGCGTGCGCGCTGGAGGGTCTGCGCGACGATTTGGGCCCAGCCGCGTCCTTTGCGCGCGTTGTTATCACGCGTGAAGAGCGGCGTCGAAAGCGCCGCCAGCAGCGAGAGAATCACCACGACCACCATGAGCTCGGTCAGGGTGAACCCTGCTTGGGATTCGCGAACGGCTACCATAATTCCCCGGGATGTATGCTTGCAAACATGCGGCCAACCGAGATGAGCGGAATTCCTGCCATGATCATAGGATATACATCGGCAGCACTAGGAAAACATTTCATGGGACGCAAACTGGTTCGTGGGCGCAGGTAAGCAAAGTCCCACAAGGTGAGCGCCTGGCCACGCCTCTCGCCTTTGAGGAGAGGCCGGCGCGCGCGAGGGCGCGAGCGCAGCGAGCGGGGGAGGTGGTGGAGGTGTAGGTCCCGAAGTCCCCGAAGGGGGAAGCGCGACGGGTGAGGGGCTGTCGCCTCGCCGGGCCCTCAGCGCGGCGGCCGCCTCGCCTCGTGGAACCAGGTCCGGTACTCCTGCATGCGGGCGCGCTGCTCGTCGGGGGCGCGGCGCCGGCAGGTGGCAAAATCGGCGGTCCCATCGCTGGCGCCCCAGCGGATCTCGACGCAGTCGTTGGGGTTGTAGGCCATCTCCAGGGCCGGCCGGCGCGCCAGGATGTCGGCCACGGTCAGCTTGCAGGCTGCCCCGTCGCTGCGCCGGTACTCGACGGCGCGCTCGCGGATCTGCTGGTCGTGCAGGGCCTCGATTTCCTTGCCCACCTCGGTAGGCTTGCGGCCGCCGAGCATGAAGAGCTCGGGATGGTGGGTGATGCGCGCGGGCAGGCCGGTGAGCACGCGCAGGGCGATGAGCAGCCGCATGTCGCGCGACGGGGTGGCGTAATCTTCCCAGGGTCCCGTGGTCTCGAAGATCTTCGGCCCGGAGGGCATGGGCACGACGGGATTGTGCTTGTCGCGCATGAAGCGCTCGCCGTTGTCCACCGAGCCCAGGCGGGTGGTGAGCTGCTCGACGAGGGCGTTCATGGTTTCCTCGTACGCCGCGCGCGCGTCGAGGCCCGCGGGATTGATGACCTTGGCCACGCGGGCATAGAAGGTTTCGGGATCCAGCCTGGCCTGCTCGGCGGAGAAGGGGGGAAAGCGCGGGTCGTTCGCCAGCGCGCGGTTGGGCAGCGGCGAGAGCGTCTTGTTCGCGCCACGCACGATGGGGCGAAAGGCCTTGAAGCCGGGGCCGGCGCTCTTGCTGTCGCTGGCGAAGAGAAACGTTCCTTCCCAGAAGCGCTTGCGGCCCACCGAGTTGTCGGGCTGGCCGTCGACGGCAAAGAGCAGACCGCCGCGCGCGGGTGTCTGATCCATCCACGCGGCGACCATGAGCACGTGGCCATAGGGATCGGCGTAGATGGTCCCCGGGCGCAGGGCCGACCGCGTGAGCGCCACGGGATAGAAATCGGTTTCGTCGTCGTCCAAGGCAGTGCGTGCGCTGCCGGAATGCACCCGGTTGGCGAGCACGCGCAGGAAGCTGCGAAAGCGTTCCAGCGCGGAAGTCCCCTTGATTTTCTCGTCGGCCGTCTCGTTGTGCAGGAGGGCTTGGCACTTGGGCGGCCGCTCGGTCTTGCCGCGATCGCAGTCGCGCAGGGCGAAAGGCAGGCCCAGCTTCCAGGCGAAGTAGGCGCGCAGGTAATAGGGCAGATCCGCGCAGTCGGGCACGGCGCGCGGGATGTCGCGGTTCTTGGCGTCGTCTTCGCGCAGGCCGAGATGGCCCCACAGGAAATTGCGTGCCGGATCGTGCAGGACGGGCGCCAGGGACGAAAAACCGAGCGAGGCGTCGGCGGGCGCGTCGAACATGCGTTCGATCCAGGCCGAGAAGAAGTTCTCGGTATCGCGGTTCCATTCCTGCGTGGCTCGCCAGGCGCCCGGGCCGTCGGGGCGAGTCGGCGGGTTCGCGTGGCCGCGCGCCTGGACCGAAATCCGGCGGCAGGCGATGGCCTCGCCCTTGGCAAGCAGCTCGACGCGCAGGTTGCCGGGCGCGGACGGCCGCACCTCGGCCGCAAAGCTCCACGGGGGGCCGCCGCGTACCGAGGTCGCAAGTTTTTGGCCGGGCAGCGTGATGTGGATTTCGCCTGCGCGCACGTCCTCGCTCACGACCAGGACGCGTAACGGACTTCCCGCCGCGGGCGAAAGCGGCGACCACCAGATGCGCGTGCCCGTGGGCTCGCGGCATGGCTGGTCAGCGGCACGGGCGGCGCCACCCGCGTGCAAGGCAGCGATGGCGACGGCGAGGCGGAAAGCGGGGTTTGCCATCGAGGTCACCAGTGGGTCGGGTAGTTGCGCCGCCGGATGAAGGTGCGCGCGGCGACCATTTCGGGGTTGGCGAAGAACTTGACGAGCAGGACGCCGGCGAAGAAGCCACCGATGTGGGCCCACACCGCGACCCCGCTCGAGGTCACGTGGTGGATCGAGGTCACCTGCGGCAGGCCGGAGAGGAGTTGCAGGCCGATCCACACCAGCAGCACGAAGTAGGCCGGCAAGGACAGGAGAAAGAAGCCGACGAAAACGTGCACGCGCACCCTGGGGTAGAGGATGAGGTACGCCCCGAGCACGCCGGAGATGGCGCCCGAGGCGCCGACCATGGGCGCCGGCGAGCCGGGATCGATCGCGATCTGGGCCATCGCCGCGGCCAGGCCGCACAGAAGATAGAACACCAGGAACCGCATCCGGCCCATGCTGTCCTCCACGTTGCGGCCGAAGACCCAGAGGAAGAGGCCGTTGCCGAGCAAGTGGGCCCAGCCGCCGTGCAGGAACATCGAGAGCAGCGGGGTCAGGATGTTGATGGGCTCGCGATCCACGACGCAGTAGAGCCCCATACCGAGGGGCACCGCGGTGCCGACCGCCGCCTGGCCGGTGATCTCGCCGGGTACCAGTCCCAGGTTGCACACCGTGGCCGCGAGTCGGACCGGGTCGAAGCCGGCGCCCTGGACGAGGACCCACGCCAGCCCCAGCGCGATGAGAAGAAGTACCGTCACCACGGGGAAACGCAACGTCGGGTTGTCGTCGCTGATGGGAATCATTGGGCGTAGACTGCCGCCACCTTAGCACGAGCCAGATGCGACATTTCGACACGGTCATTTCCCAGGACGGAACCGCCATCGCTTTCGAGCGCCGTGGCCACGGCCCGCCGTTGGTCATGGTGCACGGCTCCGCCGTGGATCATACGCGCTGGGGAGGGGTGGTGAGCACGCTGGCGGAGCACTTCACCCTTTACATGATGGACCGGCGCGGCCGGGGCAAGAGCGGCGATGGTCCCGTGTATGCCATCGAGCGGGAGTTCGAGGACGTGGCCGCCGTGCTCGAGGTGACCCCGGTTCCGGCCTGTGTCATGGCCCATTCCTACGGATCGATCTGTGCACTCGAGGCCGCCCGTCTGACGACGCGGATTGTCCGCATGGCGCTCTACGAACCGCCGCTGCCCGTGCCCGGCCAGCCCTTGAGCTTCGCCGTCGATCTCGGCCAGCGCCTCGAGGCGATCCTCGCCACCGGGGACCGCGGCCTAGTCGTCGAGACCTTCCTGCGCGAGGTGCTACACATGGGGGAGCACGAGATCGCGCGACTGCGCCGGACGTCGAGCTGGCCCGTGCGTCTCGATGCGGCCGCCACCCTGCCACGCGAGGTTGGGGTGGCGACCACCTATCGCTTCGTCGCGGAGAACTTCGCGCGCGTGCGCGTGCCGACCCTGTTTCTCTGCGGCAACCGCAGTCCCGTTTACATGCAGGCGAGCACGCGTATGGCCAGCGCCGCGCTGGCGGGCAGCCGGGTCGAGGTCCTGTCCGGACAGGGGCATGCGGCGATGTCCACCGGCCCCAAGGCCTTCCTGGCCAAGGTGCTGCCTTTCCTGACCGCCTGAAGATCCGGAGTTCCCTGGGAGTAGAATGCGAGGCAGCCATGCTGAGGACGAGCGCTTGGAGAACCAGGGCGAGGCCGTAACGCGCGAATCGTGGGCCGTGTGGCTTCTGCCCTGGTGGGCCGCGCTCGTGGCCATGGCGCCGTTTGTCGGGGTGCTCGCCGGCGGGAACGAATTCTTCCACGACGATCACTTTCGTTTCTCCACGCCGATAGCCGGCATGTTCGCCGAGGCGCTCCGCGCTCACCACCTGCCTCTGTGGAATCCGTGGATCCTGACCGGCACGCCGCTCGTCGCCGAGCGGGGCTCGATGATCGCCCATCCCGGCATGTTCCTCGCGCTGTTCATGCAGCCGAGCCACGCGGTGGGGACGCTCATGGTTGTTCTGCTTGGCGTGCTGGCCGCGGGTTCCACGGCCCTTCTGCGCGCGCTGCGGGTGCGGTCCGTGCTCGCGATTGCCGTGGGCGCGGCCATTGGGCTCTCCGGCCCGGCGCTGTCCTACACCAGCAACGCGCCCTTTCTTGCCACGCTCGCCTTCTGGCCCCTCGTCCTGCTATCCGCCCTTCGCCTGGCGGAAGGCAAGGGCTCGATGTGGTCTGGCGGCCTGGCCCTGGGCCTGGCGCTGCTGGGCGGCGATCTGCCGGGGGCGCTGCTTGCCGCGGTGGTCGCCGTCTTCGTCTTTCGCGCCGGCGGTGGGCGCCTTGCCACGCAGTGGCCGCGTCTCGTCGCGACGGGCGCGATCGCACTCGTCGTGGGCGCGGGAAGCTGGTACCCCGTGCTGTGGGCCTTGCCGATCTCCGAACGCGGGGCGGGGATCGCGGCGAGTGAGGCCGGCAAGTGGTCCTTCCATCCCGCCGAGATCCTGGGATTCATCTGGCCGCACCCCCTCGGTCTGCCGCTGCCGCGCTTCACGTTCTGGCCCTTTCGCTGGCTCGGCAGAGACCGGCTTTTCCTGCATAGCATCTGGGTGGGCTCCGTGGTCTCGGCGGCGTCGGTGCTGGCGCTCCGCCGGGGTAGCGAGCGCGTGGCGCGCACCCTGGTCATCGCCGCCCTCGTTCTGCTCGTGGTGGCGACCGGCGAGTGGACGCCGCTGTGGGTAATCCTCCGTCCGATCTTCACCTTTGTCCGCTATCCCTCGAAGCTGGCGGGGCCGGCCGCGCTGCTCGTCGCGCTCGCGGGCGCGGTGGTGGTCGAGCGTCTGCTCGCGCGCCCGCGCGGACTGCGCAACCTTTGTCTCTGGGTCGCGGGACTGGGCGCGCTGGGGGCGCTCGCGGGAACGCTTGTGCAGTCGATGCTCGCGCAGCGGGCGGCGGCTCCCCCTGCGATCGTGCAGGCGGCGGCCAGCGCCCTGCGCCTCGATACCGCGCGTGTCGCCTTGCTCGCTGCCGCTGGCGCCTCGCTCTTCCTTCTCGTCGAGCGCGGCCGTCTTTCGCTGGCACGTGCGGCTGCTCTCCTTTCGGCGCTTCTCTTCCTGGACGTCTTTTCCACCACCGCCGATCTTGCGTGGACCCGCGCCACCGTCACGCCTGCGCGCCCGGCGTATCTGCCCGAGGCGGGGCCGCGTGGGCCGCGCGTGATGCGGCTCGAGGAGGTCTCCACCGGGCGGCTCGCTCTCGACGAGAAGGCATTCTCCGAGGAGCAGCTCCGGCACGCGGCGCTGTTGAGCCCGATGACCAACGTGCTCCAGCACGCGAGCGTGCTCGATCCCTACGGCCTGTACGTGGGCGAGGTCGCGACCGCCATGGCGGAAATGACCGGCTCGAATCCTCCCGCGTTCGCCGAGGTGAGCGCCACGGACGTCATGCTCGCCGCGCCCGGCTCGCGCGCGCCCTGGCTGGCCGGCGCCGTGGCGAGTCGGCGGCTGCTGCCCGTGGCTGCCAGCGCGGCGGGAGCCGTGGTTTTGCGCCCGACCCGCGCGCTGCCACGCAGCTTTCTCACCTCGGCCGCCAGTCTGGTGGCGCGCGAGGAGATCCCGCGGCGGCTGGCCCAGGATGCTGGCCGCGTGCTGGTCAGCCGGGGGCGCGGACTGCGCGGCGGCGGATTTGTGGCCCTCGACGCCCTGGCGGTGCCGCCGGCGTTGCTCGCCGAGCCGTCGCGACCGCCCGCCGCGCTGGCGCCTATTGCCTGGCGGCCGGGAGAGGCGGCCTACCGGGTCGTGACCCCGACCCCGGCGTTGCTTGTCGAGATGGATGCTTTCGCCCCGGGCTGGCGAGTCTACGTCGATGGAGAGGAACGGAACATTCTGCAAGCGAACGTCTTCGGTCGCGCGGTGGTCGTTCCCGCGGGCGCCCACGCCGTGAAGTGGCGCTTCTTCCCGCGCCTTCCGGTGGCGTCATTGTTCGCGAGTTGGTTCGCGGTCTGCGCGTGCGTCGTGGCGCTCCTACCGCGTAGACGAAGAGAATAGGAAAACCACGGTTGCTGTCTTAGACGGCGAGGCCGAGGCGGCGGACGCGGTCGCAGAAGGTCGAGCGCGAGAGCCCGAGGGCCGCGGCCGCTTGCCGGCGGCTGCCACGGCTTCTCGCGAGCGCCCAGCGGAAGATCGCGGCTTGCATCTCGGGGAAGGTCTTCCCGCGCAGGGGCAGGGTGTCGTTCTCGACCGCCGCGGCCCGCGCGAGGGTGGACGCGGCGATGGGAAAGGGCGGCGCATCGGCGGCACGCGAGGCAAGGCGCAGGTCGCAGCCGACCGCGCTGATCGGCGGGTCCAGGGCCAAGGTGTCGGCGTCGATGACGGTGTCGGAGAGAGCGGCCGCCCGCCGGAGGGTGTTGCGCAACTCGCGCGCGTTGCCGGGCCAGTCGTGCACGTGCAACCGCGCCAGCGCGTCGGGCGCGAGAACGTGGGGGCCGAGCTCGGCGGCGGCTTCGGCGAGAAAGTGCTCGGCGAGCAGCGCGATGTCGCCGGGTCGATCGCGCAGGGGCGGCAGGCGGAGCTCGCAGCCTGCCAGGCGATGGTAGAGGTCGAGACGGAAGAGACCGCGGCCACTGTCGCGGCGCAGATCGCGCAGGGTGAGCGCCACCACGCGCACGTCCACCGCGACCTCGCCCTGGCCACCCACCCGGCGCAGGCGGCCAGTTTCGAGCACGCGCAGGAGCTTGGGTTGCAGATCGAGTGGCAGCTCGCCGATCTCGTCGAGCACGAGCGTGCCGCCCGAGGCCTCCCCGAACCAGCCGAGCTTGCGGCCGCCCGCGCCGGTGAACGCTCCACGCTCGTGACCGAACAGCTCGCTCTCGGCCAGCTCGCGCGTGAGCGCGCCGCAGTTCACGGCCACCAGCGGCCCGCTCGCGACATTGCCGAGCTCGTGCAGGGCGCGCGCGAGCAACTCCTTGCCCGTGCCGCTCTCCCCGGTGACCAGGACGGGGAGGCGGGTGCGAGCGATACGGGTGGCTTGCTCGAGCACGCGGCGCAGGGCGGGCGCGCGGCCCACGATGGCACGCAGGGTGGGGAGGTCGGGCAGGGGGAAAGCGGTGTCTTTTTCGTGCATGCCAAGGTTCTCGGACAGCGGCCGAAAAAGTTGCTTCGCTCCGGCCTGCCATGGCGTCCCGTCCCAAGCTCCGACCCGTGAAAGGGAAACGAATGCAGGCGGTGGGGAGCCGCGCTGGTGGTTTTGCGGAGGGGGCCGGAGGGTGTAGAAGGCGGGGCGTGCGCCAAAGGAAGGATGAGTCCACCGGGCCCCTGCGGCCCCGGCCCTCCAGGCTGGGCACGGTTCGCGTCGTGGTTGCAGTCGCATAGGCAAGATCGCAAGATGCTCTGCCTCGTAGACACGTAGGAGATTCAGGACGATGAGTGACGGCAAGTTCAGTCTCGAGCAAATCCGCGAACATTGGACACGACAAGCGCTGGAACATGGCCCGTCGCCCGCGGCATCTTGGTCCGACGTCGGCGTCATTGAGATGGAAATTCGTGAGATTTCAAGGTACATGGTCGACGGCGAGCGCGTTCTGGACATGGGATGCGCCAATGGGTACTCCACCGTTCAATTTGCGGCGCAGAAGCGGATTGTCATCCGGGGTCTGGATCTCATTCCCGAAATGATCGCCGAAGCTCGCGCACGGCTCCCGGCGGTTGAGGCTGGACTACGTGGCGTGGTGGATTTTGATGTCGGCGACATCACCCGGTTGAGCGATCCTGACGATAGCTATGACAAGGTGGTCGTCATTCGCGTAGTCATCAATTTGGGGGATTGGCGCCGACAGTTACAAGGCCTCGGGGAATGTATCCGTGTGTTGAAACCGGGAGGATTGCTGTTGCTGTCAGAGGCCACGCTGCAAGGATGGAGACGACTCAACACATTTCGGCGCGAATGGGGGCTCTCCGATATTCCAATGCCTCCATTCAATCGGTATGTGGACCAGGAAGAGCTCTGCAAGGCAGTTGCTCCCCGGCTTGAATTACTCGAGCTCCTCGATTTCGCGAGTACCTACTACGTGGGCACTCGAGTCCTCAAGCCCCTGCTGGCTCAGGCCCTGGGAGCGGCGGTCGATGTCGCCAATCCCCGGATGGAATGGAATCGATGGTTTGCACAATTGCCGGCCGCGGGCGATTACGGAACCCAGAAGTTATTCGTCTTTCGAAAAGCATGACATGACGGTCGCCGGCAAGGATGACGCCGTGCCAGGGGTGATCGGCGAACAGCCCTGCGCGGAGCGCGGTTCCTGCGAAGCAGCGTGTCGCGTAGCAAGCCTTTCGGCTGGGGAGCGATCGGGGTAGAACGCGGGTGGGATGCGGAACGAGAGCGCCAAGAAGAAGCCCGCGCCGCCGAGCCGGGCGACGCCCAGGAGCGCAGGCGGCTGGCCCGCCTCGCCCGCGCCGCGGTCGGTTTCTCTCCTCTGGTGGCTCGCGGTCATCTTGACCTGCTGGTCCTTTGGTTTCACCACGATGCAGGGCTCGGATCTCTGGTGGCATCTGGCCGGCGGTCGCTGGATCGCGCACGCCCGCACGCTTGACTTCACGGATCCTTTCTCCTTCACCTGTCACGGCCGGCCGTGGTTCCATCCCGAGTGGCTGACGGACGTCATTCTTCACGCCTGGGCAAAGCTCCTCGGCGCGGCTTCCCTGGTCTGGTGGAAGTGGGGCGTCCTGGTCGCCACGTTTGCTCTGCTCTTCCGTTTGCTGCGGCAAATCTCCGGCGGTTCAGCGAGCGCCTATCTCGCCATGCTGGCCGCCATTGCCGTCGGGGCGCCCTTCTTCGACCTACGGCCGCAGCTCCATACCTTCCTGGGTTTTGTCGTGATTCTCTCGCTTGTGCTGCCCTTGTCGCGCCGGCTGTGGGTCCTTCCCCTGGTCTTCATGTTGTGGGCGAACTTGCACAGCGGTTTCATGCTGGGATTGTTCACGATCGTCATCGTGCTGGCCGTTTCGTTCTTCTACGGCGAGGCTCCTCGCAGCGCAGCCGGCATCGGGCTGGCCTGCCTGCTTGCCTGTTTCGTCAATGGCAACGGCAGTGACGCTCTCCTGTTGCCCATCCAATTTGCCCGGGACAGTCATTCGCCCTTTCTTCGCGTGGCCGAGTGGTTGCCCCCGTACGAGCCGGGCGGCATTCGGAGCAGCCTCTACTATCCCTCGATTGCCGTTTTCGTGATGTCCGTGGCGATCGTGCTGCGTCTGGGCACCTACCGGCGGCAGCCCCGCCTCACGCTCTCCTGCGTGGCCATCGGCCTGGTCACGCTGGTCATGTCGATGCGGAGCCGCCGCTTCATTCCGCTCTTCGGCATTTCGCAAAGTCTGCTGCTCGCTCCCGCCCTGGCGGTGGTCTTTTCTTGGCTGCACCCGCGCATGGCACGCGCTCTGCCCCGCCTGGACCGGCCGCGCGTATGGCAGATCGCCTTGCCGGTCGTGGCCGTCGTCTGGGGCGGTCTGCGGCTTTTTCCCTATCCGCTATCTGGCAACGCTTTCCTCTACCTGACCTCGCTTGACAGCTTCCCCGTCGAAGCCATGAATCTCGTCGAGGTAAACCACATCGAAGGCAAGGTCTTCACCCTGTACAATTGGGGCGGCTACGTCGAATTGCGGACGGAAGGACGCCTGCAGGTCTTCATCGACGGCCGCGCCGGCATGGTGTTTGACGAGAAGACCTACCGGCAGTACCTGCGGGTCCTCAACCTGCACGACGGATGGGAGGATGTGATCTGGGACTCCGGCGCTGACTTCGTCCTCTGGCCCCGACGCGAGCCGAAGCAGATCGAACAGCTCCGCAAGTCCGAACGCTGGCTGCCACTCTACTCCGACCACGTCGCAACCTTGCTGATCCGTGCGGATCGACCCCCGCCCAGGCCCCTTCTGCCCACGCCCGATTCGCCTTGGCGGGATCTGACGCTCGGCTGGTCGGCCTCGCGGGCCCACGAATACGCCACGGCCGAAGCCGATTTCGAGCGGGCTTTGCACGGGATGCCAAGCCTGCGCCCGGCGTGCGAATGGCTCGCCAACGCGCGGGCGCAGTCCGGTCGCCTCGCCGAGGCTGAAGCAACCTTGAATCATTGTCAGCGGATGTTCCCCGATAGCGCGCGCCGCAAACAGCTCCTGGCTCTCTTCAAGTCCCGCTCCGGCGGACTTCCGCCCTAGCAGCTAGATTCGCCCGCCGCGCGCCTGGATGACCGCGTGGAACCAGGCATAGAAGCGCCACGCCCCGACGAGGCCGACCAGGGCCGGGGACAACATGCCGAGGGAGCACAAGGTCTTGAAGAGGGCGCGGCCCTTGCCGGCGTGGAGGAAGAGATACACGTAGGCCAGGGGCGAGAAGAGGAAGACAAAGAGCGCCCACCATAGGCGGCCGTCCCGCACCGCGGTCACCAGGATCACGATCCAGGCCGCAAGGGCGGCCAGACCCGCCACGATGGATGCCACCAGGATGGTGACGAGCAAGCTGCCGAGATCTCCGCGCTCCGCGCCCGTGAGGGAGGGCGCGCCCGCCGTGACGAGCTTCGCGTCGACCGCGGCGCTGGCCAGCGCGGGCCCATCCCGCCACAGGTTCTTGCCCGCGAGGGCCGAGCGGAGGTCTTCGCCGCTGGGAGGCGCCGGCTGCGCGTTCCGGATCGTCAGGCGATCGGTCTTGGCCGGAGGCTCGACGATCTCGATGGGCGGCTCTGGCGCCGGTTCGGCCGTGGGGGTGTCGGTTTCGAGCACGATCTTGGCTTGGCCGCGAACCTTGCGCGGAACCTGATCGAGCCGATTCACGAAGACATCGCGGCGCGTGTTCTTGTCGCGATACTTGTAGTAGGTGTCCGCGGAAGCGGCGGCGGCCCCGAGGGCAAGCCCGATGCAGACGAGGACGCCGACGCGGCTGTGCATCCCTTGATTGAAACCCGGCCGCGAGGTTTGTGCAAATCACTGAGATGGAAACCCTGGGAGGGTTTCCAACCCCTTCGGCACCGCCACCCGCCCTGCCTGCCCCCTCGCTTCGCTCGGCCTCGCGCGATGATACGCGGCCAGCGAAGCTGGCCGGCTCCCCACGCGCTGAGATGGAAACCCTGTGAGGGCACCCCTTTCAAGGTGTTCACGGGGCCAATTCCGAAACCCTCTCCCCGACGGCTCGTCCTTACCCAGATCGTACGGAGGTCGGATCGGAAGGATGAACAGGGAGGAACGGAGGAGCAGAGGGAGCAAGGGTTGGGTTTACGAGACGGCGGAGCCCGGACCGAGGTGACGGTGGACTTCGATGCCAGCCGCGATGATCTGTCCGGTAAGCCCATTCTGTCTCTGTTTCTCTGTTCCTCCCCGTTCCATCTCCGGCCCGGGCTGACCAGACCCGCCACGCCGAAGCCGGGCTCGCCGAGGAGCTCGTCCCGGTCCTCGTAGGCCGCGGACTTGGTTCCGGCGAAGGCGCGCAGGTCATTGCCAGCGATCGATCACGCCGGTTGTCACCACGGGCACCGGCAGCTCGCTGCCGTCCGCGGCCAGGTGGAGCGTGAAGGTCTTGTCAGACAGGTCGAGTACCCCGAAGGTTCCACGCTGCGCATTCGCATCCTCGACGAACGCGCGCCGGCGATTGTCGAATCGCACCGGCGCCGGGCCGCCGCCGACGCCGGGCTCGCGCAGCAGCGCGCCGGGATTGACCAGCAGGCCGCCGCCGACGTCCCTGACCACCGAGGCCGCGTGCGTGTGGCCAGCGATGAGCACATCCGCCAGGGTCGCCTCGAGCAGGCCGCGGACCTCCGCCGAGGTCAGCGTTCCCGGATGGAGGCCGTCCATGTCGGAAGTCGGGGTGCCGTGGCACATGGCCAGGCGCACGCCGTCGATCACCTTCATCCACACGCGCGGCAGCCCACCCAGGTAGACGAGCGCATGACTCGACAAGGGCCCCGTCGACGAGCCGGCCACGGCCGGATTGGCGGCCCAGCGGTCGTGGTTGCCGCGCACGCAGGGAATGTTTCGGCCGCAGAGCAGGGTGACGGTCTCCTCGGGAAACAGTCCATAGCCGACGGTGTCGCCGGCGCACACCATCTGCTTGCAGCCGAGCCGCTCCGCTTGCGCCAGCGCGTCCCGCAGCGCACGAGCATCGGCGTGAACGTCGGCAATGACGGCGAGGCGCATGGGAAGAGTCCTATCACTCCGGCCCTCCCTACGGGAGCTTCGTGCCCTACACCACCCCTGCCACCCCTCCCTACGGGAGCTTCGGGACCTGCACCTCCGCCGCCACCCCCGCTCGCTGCGCTCGCGCCCTCGACGGCCACGACAATTGCGGTCTGCGCGGGATGCTGCGGGCTATGATGGGTGCCGAACGAGATGACCAGGGCGACCGGCGCCAAGAGAAGACGTCCCGCCGCAACCGCGCGGCGGAGGGTTGCGGTGTTCGACATCGACGGCACCATCTTCCGTTCGAGCTTGCTCATCGAGTGTGTCGAGGCGCTCATCGGCGCCGGGCTGTTCCCCGCACGGGCGCGTCGGGTGTACGCGGCCGCGCACCGTCGCTGGCTCGATCGCAAGGGCACATACGAGAAATACATCGACGCCGTGGTCGCCGCGTTTCGCCACCACATCGTCGGCGTGACCGAGGCCGAGTTCGTCCCGCTGGTCCGGCGGACGGTGCGTGCCCACCGGTGGCGCGTCTACCGCTACACGCGCGACCTGGTGGCCACCCTGCGGCGGCGTGGCTACTTCCTGCTCGCCGTCTCGCACTCGCCCAAGTACCTGGTCGACGATTTCGCTCGCGAGTTGGGCTTCGACAAGATCTATGGCCGCGTGCTCGAGCTCGACCAGGCCGGGCGTTTCACCGGCGGCGCCCTTCACCTCGACGTCATCAACTCGAAGGCGAAGGTCGTCAAGCGTGCCATCGAGAAGGATGGCCTGACCCTCGCCGGCTCGGTCGGTGTGGGCGACACCGAAGCCGACGTGGGTTTTCTCGAACTGGTCGAGCATCCCATCTGCTTCAATCCCAACCAGGCGCTCTTCCGCATCGCCAAGCGCCGCGGCTGGCAAGTGATTGTCGAGCGCAAGGACGTGATCCACGAAATCCAGGCCGGCAAGACGCAGCGGGCGAAGTAGCCGGCCATTCACTCCTCGTCTACTTCTTGCTCTTGCTGGAATCGCTTTCCGGCGGCGTCCGCGTCTCTTTCAGCTTCTCCAATTCCAGCGGATGATGATGCTTCATCTCCTCCTCGGTCAGCTCTCCCGTCAGCCACACCTTGCTCATGGGCCAGACTTCGGGGCTGAAAATGACGGAGTACAGGTGCCAGATGATGATGGCTAAAAAGGCGAGGGCCGCTTCATAGCCGTGGATCGCGGCGGCGATGTCAATGCCGAGCTTGGGCATGTGACGCATTGTCCACCCGGGGAACCAGAGCAGGAATCCCGTTAGGATCATGATGAACGAGCCCCAGACAACGGCCAGATACTCGAACTTCTCGATGAAGTTGAATCTTGGATAGGCGGGGCGCTCTTTGGATCGACCCAAGTTGAAGGCGATGAGCTTCCTGAGATCCTTGTAGTCCTTGATTCTTGGCATCATCTCCGCGACGTCCTTGCGCCCCCGTCTGGAGGTGAGCACAAAAACCGCGTGCACGAGCGTCAAGGCGATGAGCACGAGCGCGGCGCCACGGTGGATCAAGCCACGCAATTCGAAGCTTCCGGGCGTATTGAAAACAGATTTGAAGAAACTCGATTCGGGGAACAGGATGGGAAGCCCGGTAAAAATGAGCGTCAGGAAGCTCAGCATCATGACGATGTGCTGAACCCGGTAGCTCAGGGGGAAGCGGAGGTAGACCTTTCCCGCCCCTTTTTGCCTGGTTTCAGGATCTCTGCCCTGCAGCCGAGCGAACAGTCTCCGCGCATAGTGGCTGAACAGGTCAAGGACGATGTAGGCGATGAACCCTCCCACCGTCCCGATGATCATGATGAGATAGAAGAGCTTGATGAGAAACACCAAGGGATTGTCTCTGAACGTCTGGTTCTGATGGATCTTGCCAAGCGCCACGAACCGCGTGGGGCCGGAATGGCAGCTCCCGCAGGTTTCGCCCAAGTTCTTGGGGTTGACTCTGGATCTCGGATCGCTGGAGGGGAGGATGTCATGCGAGCCGTGGCAGCTCGCGCAGTTGGCTGCCCGCGTGTCACCGAATCCATGGGCGATACCGTGGAAGCTCGTATTGTAGGTGCCCTCGCGGTTGGGTGGCATCTTGTACCGCGAGCTCAAAAGCGCGTTCTGATGGCACGCGCTGCAGGTCTTGGTCACGTTCCCGGAATAGACGGGCGAGTTGGGGTCGCTGTGCTTCTGGATGGTGTGTTCACCATGGCAACTGGTGCAGGTGGGAACGTCCGCATTGCCCTGGGCGAGCAGTTTCCCGTGTACGCTCTCGCGGTAGGCGTCCGCGATCTTCTGGTGGCACTTCGAGCAGGTCTGCGGCAGCTTGTAACGGTCGACGTACGATTCCTTCTTGGAGACTTTGGCGATGTCGTGTTCGCCGTGACAGTCCGTGCAGACGGCCGCCGGGAGATTCGCGAAGGCCGCGTTGAACTTGCCGTGGATGCTGGAGGCGTAGGCCTTCACCCGTTCGCTGCTCTTCAGTTGCCAGGGTTTGTCTTCGCGGTCGATGTGGCAGGATACGCAGGTGGAGGTGATGTTCTTGCGGGAGACCTGCGATCCCGCATCGGCAGGGGGCAGAATGCGATGGGAACCGTGGCAGTTCTGGCAACGGGGGGCGCGGGGATCCTGTTTGCCCAGTGTGGCTATGCCGTGCACGCTCTGGCGATACAGGATAGGGATGCTCTGGTTTGCCACTTTCACCATGCTGCTCTGATGGCAGAGGGAGCAATCAACGGCAGAGAAGGGCTTGTGCGCTGTGCGACCTTCCGGAACCTCGGCCGTTGGATCGATCTTGTGGCAGGAGGTACATCCGATCGCCTGATGCGGCGTGCCTTTGAACAGGTCGGGCGTCACGGCCGGCAAGGCCTTGCCATCGGTCTCGGTCTGATCGGCCGCGTGGCACGCCGCGCAGGTCTCTTCATCGAGTTGCTGCGCGCGGACGTGCGAGCTCAGGGGAAAGGCGAGCAGCGCCAGGGCGATTGGGAAGATGCCTGCCGCGCGCCTCCGCGAACGAAGGCCATGGAAGATCCGGCACAGCCGGCGGGCAGCAGCGAATGGACGGCTCGTGCCATGAGGAGCTTCCTGCGCGGGCTGGAGCATCAGGTGCGTATTTGCCTGCGTGCGCGTGTCTGACGCAAGGGAAAAATCAGACCTCCGTCGTCAAGTTTCGCCGCGCTTGATGTGTTGAACGCGCGTCGCGTCGGTTGGCCCGCCGATGTTTGGTGCCGGCGTTTTGATGGAATCTCCAGGAGGTTGCTCCACATGTGACGAGTGACGGCGTGAGAAACCTCTGGCACCTCGGGTGGGGTGCACCTTGGTCGGGCACCTGTGGTGGGGCACGAGTTCTTGAACCTTTTCGGCTCGGGACACAATCCAATTCGCAGCGTGGAAGCGTGCATGACGGATGGCGTTGTAATATCGGACTCGTCCAGTCCGGTTAGGCCGTGCCTTGCCGTGAGCCAAACCAGCACACAGGGGAGTTCTCATGAGAAAGTTGCATAATCGGGAGCGGGACAAGGCGTGGATCTATGCGTTTGCATCTGTGTCCCTCTGGCTAGCTGCATGCGGTAGCAGCGGGAGTGGACCGGGCGCGGGGGCCGGAGGCGCCACGAGCGCGACGGGAACGGGCGGTGGTGGCGGAATACCGGCGGGCGTGGGCGGCACCACTGCATCGGGGGCGGGCGGGGCACCTGGCCACGGCGGCGCGGTGGTGGGCAGCGGCGGCATGATGATGGGGGCAGGTGGCATGATGATGGGCTCGGGTGGCATGCCAGCGGGCTCCGGCGGGGTGCGCGGAACCGGCGGTGGGGAGGTGGGGACGGGTGGCACGACTAGCACAGGCGGCATCGTGGTCAGCACAGGCGGCACGGTGGCAGGCTTTGGAGGAATGCTGATGGGCAGTGGCGGCATCCCGACCAGGACCGGCGGCATTCACGGGACCGGCGGTATGATGATGGGTACTGGTGGCATGATGATGGGTACCGGTGGCATTCACGGAACTGGCGGCAGGATGATGGGTACGGGCGGCATGATGATGGGCACTGGGGGCGTGATGATGGGCGCCGGCGGCATGATGATGGGCACCGGTGGCTCAGGAGGACCGGACGCCAGCGCCTCGTGCCATGCTCCCGGAACCCTCCAGGTCGTCAACAGCGGCATGACTGCGTACATGATCGATGGGGCTTCCAATCCAAGCCTCACGTTCTGCCGCGGGAGCACGTACGTGTTCGCCGTC
Organism: Myxococcales bacterium; assembly: GCA_003136095.1. GTDB lineage: Bacteria > Myxococcota_A > Polyangia > Fen-1088 > Fen-1088 > Fen-1118. The sequence continues at coordinate 17,674 of PNBO01000069.1, read as the reverse complement.
AATTCCCCCGGCCACCCCTTCTATGTCAAGACCGTACAGAGCACGGGAACCGGCAATGCGTACAGTTCAGGCGTCACGGGCAATGGGGCAACCTCTGGGAATGTAACCTTCGCGGTTCCCAGCGACGCGCCAGGTACCCTCTTCTACGATTGCTCGAATCATGCCGCGATGACCGGCCCGATCACCATCGTCGACTAGAGCCGTCGCTCCGGACGCGGAGAGCCCGCAGGTCCGAGCCCACGAATCGAAAGCGGGATCAGGTTCAATCTGACCCGGACATGGGGCGCCTCCCGAACCCGTTCCCGTCCGACGCGAACTGGAGTAGGATACGTGTAGTGTTTGCTATCGCCCATCGGCAAGAGGCGCGGAGGTGCCCTTTGCTTCACCGGGCGCTTCGCAGGAGAATGAAACATGAACATTCCCCAAGCTAGCATGCTGGTCGGAACGGTTTTGTCCGTGCTCCTGTGCTCTGCGCAGGCACAAGCCCACTGGTGTGATGATATGTGGGTCTCCAGCTACAACATCGTGGTGCGTCCGGACAGCGACACGTCCCCCAAGGAACTTTATGTCCAGAACAACATGGGGTATCAGCTGATCAACTTCAAGCTGACTGCCACGGCCGGGAGCGGCGCCATCACGTTGACCGCGCCCACGACGCTCAAGGTGGCCGGCACGTTGCTGCCCGCCGAGAAGGGAACCTGGAAGATCGCCAGTGGCAGTCCGGCGAAGATCGAAGACATCACCTTCTCGGTCTCGTTCGGGAACTCGGGCCAGAGCGGCCGCTACCCGACCACGGGCGCGAAGGCGGTGATGATCGTGAAGACCGACGGCACGCTCTACCCGGCGGCGCCGCCGCCCGGCCTCGACAGCTCGGCCGGCGACCAAGCCCGGTCGCTGCAATACCCGGCGGTGGCGGATTTCGAGGACCTCAACACGGGGCTCGATAAGCTCCTGCAGCTCTATTGCGCGGGCCGGGCCTCGTGGAATACGGGCAGCGAAGCCGTGTCTCCGTCGTACTGCAAAGACACCTCGAGCACGACCTGTCCCACGACCAAACCGACCTCGGACTCGGGAACGAAATACGATTACATGCACCTGTGGGCCGGGGGCGAGTTGGCGGTGCGCAAGGAGTCCCTGGGCGCCCGCGCCGCCGTCTTCCGCGCGCGTCTGCAGTGCGCGGTGAACGACGCGGACGTGGGATTCGCGGGCTATGCCATGTTCATCCTGGGCTACCTGGGGGACGACGCAAATACGCGGACCTTCCTGCAGACCCAGGCGAGCGGGACGGGCGACCTCGCCACCATCGCCAAGGCAGCGCTCTATCTCATGGGCGACACCACGCAGAAAGCCGGCGTGCAGACCGGGGCCCAGTCCAGCTCGGTCTTCGTGCAAGCTGCCTGCGCCGCCGCGCTGGGCATTGTCGACAAGGACGACGCCACGGTGACCTCGGCGCTCATTCCTCTCGTCAAATGGAACGAGCCGGACACCAGCGACGACGGCAAGGGCCTATATGCCGGGCACATACTCGAGATCGTCGCCTTCGAGCGCCGCGGCTGGGTCGCCAAGGGCGTGGGAACCGGGGCCGTGACCTTCTACGGTGAGACCGGCAGTGGCGCGGGCGGCGCAACGGGAACTGGCGGCGCGACGGGCAGGGGTGGCGCAACAGGAAGTGGCGGCGCGACCAGCGCAGGGGGCACAACGGGAAAGCAGGACGCGGCCACCACAGGCGGGGACGCGCGTCTAGCTACCGGCGGCGCGAGCGGCTCCGGTGGTGCGACTGGCAGGGGCGGCGCGAATGGCTCGGGTGGGGCGAGCGGGAGGGGCGGCGCGAATGGCTCGGGTGGGGCAACTAGCTCGGTCGGTGGGAGTGGCTCGGGCGGTGGGAGTGGCTCGGGTGGCGCGAACGGCTCGGGTGGCGCGAACGGTTCGGGTGGTACCACGGGTACCGGCAGCACCGTTCCGCCAGGCGGCGACTCCGGCGGCTGCAAGTGCAACCTCGGCTCGCACGGAAGCGGGCCTGCATCATCCATTCTGCTCATCGCGGCCTCGGCCCTCCTTCTCCTGCGCCGTCGCAGGCGATAGCTCGGCAATCGACACTCCTTCGCGAATGCCCAAGGACTTTCACGAACGGTGCGTTGATCGACTGTTCCTGTTCGCCATCTAGTCCGACTTCCATGCTGGCTGGTCAGTGTGGCCAGGCACGCTCGCCATCGACGTCAGCGTCGGGAAACAGGGCGCATGCATCACTGGTTGGCGAAGGACAACGGCTTAGAGCCCATGGTGGTGAAGTCCACCGAGGGGAAGGCCGGGCCGGGCTTGGCGAAAAGATCGCCTTGCATCAGGTCGGCGCCAAGCTGCACGAGGGCATGCCGTTCGGGCAGGGTTGCCACGCCCTCACAGACGGTCAGGATGTTCATGTCGCGGCACACGGCCAGCATGGCCCGGACCAGATCCTGCCTGACCGAGTCGCTGTCGATGCCACGGATCAACGAGGCATCCAGTTTGCAAACCTCGGGTTCGAGCTGGGCGAGGCTGGCNNCCGGAGATGCGGGACTCGGGATCCAGCAGGTGGGGATCCAGCAGGTCGTGGCTGTGCACGTTGACGAACAGGATGGGCGGGTCAGCCGAATCCGCCAGCACGGCAGCGACACCGTCACGGGCGATGCGGCCCACGTCCTGCACCCGGTTCAGGCGCTCTGCCGCCCGCAACACCGCCAGGGGGCTATGCAGGATCTCCTCGCCCGAGCGCAGCAGTGCTTCGAAAGCAAACACGCTGCTGTTCACCGCGCTGACAATGGGTTGGAAGGCCACGTGCAGGCAGCCAAGCGCGCGGTCGAAGTGGAATTCCAGGCCAGCCCGGTCGCCCATCCACTCGCCGGACGAATTGAGGCGCGTCATGGCTTCGCGGCGCACGCGGGTCAAGCGGTGGAAATGCACGGCGCGGCTGGCGGCGCGCACCAAATCGGCGACGTCGAGGGGTTCGCGAAAGCCCCGTACCACGCTGTAATTTGCCGTGGCGCTGGTGTGGTCGAACGCGCTGTAGCGCGTGGTCAGGATGATCGGGACATCGAGGTCGTGCCTGCGGATGTTGCGCAACACATCGGCTCCGGCCTGCCCCGATGAATCGAGGTTGTAGAGCACGACGTCGTATGTCCGGTTGGTGATCATGTCGCTGGCGGAGGCGGCCTCGCCCGCGGCATCGACCAGGAAGCCCGCCTCGCCCAGGGCGCGCTCGTAGGCGCTCCGCGTTTCGGCCTCGGCGTGAATCACCAGGATTCGTGGCGGCAACGGGACCGACTGGAAGACCGGAGAGTCTTCGACGACCGCCTGTTCGAGCCGGGCGAGACGGTTCTCGGCCAAGGCGGTGAGGTAGTCCACCACGCGCGGCCAGGTCAATCTCACGCTCTCGAAGTCGGTCTTCGGCAGGTGGAGGACAAAGCACTTGACGCGCGCAATCGCGCGGACACCGACCGCGCTGTTCGTGACCAGCGCGATCTCGCCAAAGACGTCGCCGGGATGCAAGCGCTCGGTCAGCCGCTCGTCGAGAGCAGCGTCCGCCTCGCCGGCTAGAAGGATGGAAAGCCCGGCGCCCTCCGCACCTGGCTCGCAGATGCAATGCTCCGGGTCCACCTCGACGAAGCGAAAACGCTGCAGCAAGGCCAGGCGATCCGATTCGGGCAGCGAAGCCAGCATCGGACTGGTACGGGCCAGCATTGCGATCAGGCGTTCGCGCAGGCTGCTCGATAGAACCTCGAGCAAGGCCGGTGCGGCGCTGACCAGGTCGTTGATGAAGGTGCCGTCGAGCACCAGGATCTGGCTGGGCGCCGCTGCGCGCATGGTGGCGATGCGGCTATGGCCAGGCAACACCACGACCTCCTCGCCGAAGAAGTCGCCCCGCTGCAAGCGCGCCACCTCTTGCGGGAGCAGCACCGCAATCTCACCCGAGGCGACCAGAAACAGCGCATCGGACGGCTCGCCCGCCGCATACAAGATCTCCCCGGGGCTCACGGCAAGCAAGTGGGCGCGCACGTTCACCCAGCGCACTTGCTGCTCACTTAAGGCCGAGAAGAAAGGCGTGATCGGCAGGATCACGCGCGGGCGCTGGCCCTTCCCCGTGGTCGTGGGTTCGCTTGGTATCTCGGCGGGCTGGGCATTGGCGGGGCTCGCCCCGGTCGCATCATCCATGGCCATGGGGTCTTCCGCCAAAAGCGTCAGGTCCGGCCGCTCGGAGCCTTGGACCGGGCCCGCATCGCCGGGGGCCGTCGTGGCCGGAGGTGGTGGCAGGAAGGCAGAGTCGGGCAGAGCAGCCGCGCGGCGCGAGGCGCCAAGTTGGGCCAGGACGGCCCGTATCGCAATGTTGTGCGGATCGATTTCCAGGATGTGCTCGCAAAAGGCGGCTGCCTTGGCCGGCCTGCCGCGCTGGATATAGGCTTGCACGCCGCGGGTGAACGCGGCGAGCGCGTCGTCCCCCTGGCCCGCCTGTCGCAGGCACTCGCCGAGCCTCAACGACCAGGTGCCCGCGTCTGGCGCCAGCTCTTCCAAGCTTGCGTACTGCCTGGCCGCGCCGATCCAGTCGCCAGCCGCGATCGCAAGCAGAGCGTCATCCTGGATTTGTTTCAAGTCGGGCATGAGCGGCCCTTGTCGATGATGCTAGCAAGCGTGCGTGGTGTAAAGCGCAGTCCGAGGTTGGCAGCTCGGCGGCGGCCCAGCTCCCTCGACTAATCGTACCGGAACTTGCTCTTCCCGACCTGGAACCGATCGCCGGACGCCAGCACATGGGAGTCGACGACCTGGCCATTGACGCTCAGGGAAGAGCGCCAGCCCAGACGCCTGACCACGTGCGCCCGGCCATCCCAGACTACCTCCGCGCTGGCGCCGATGCCCTCGACCGGAACACCCGCGGAGCCGAAAACCATCCCCTCGTCGGGCTTCCAGCTCTGATTGGGATCGTCGTCGCTGGTGATCGTCGCCACGTGCTTGATGCCTGCGTCCAGGCGTATGCTGCCTTGGCGTGCGACCAGCTCTCCGTAGGTGGCAGCGTCCATCTGCCAGCCTCTCGTGCTGGTCTCCGCGGCGGCGGCGCTGTCATCCTCCAAGTACTCGACCAGGAAGACGCCGATCTGGACGCGGTCGCCCGGCCGCAGCACGTGGAATTCGACTCTCCGGCCGCTCACGAAGACGCCGCTGTCGCTGTCCAGGTCATCGACGATGCGCTTGTCGCCAATGGCCTTGATTTCCGCATGTCGTTCGCTGACGCTTGGGTCGGGAAGCACCAGGTCGCAGCCAGCGTCGCGACCGATGACGAAATTGGCGGCACGAATGGAGAGCGCACGCGTTGGCTTGCCATTTTCGTGGAGCACCAGCACCGGCGTGAGAACCTTCGACACGATTGGGTTCAGTTTGCCACATGTGCCTCGTCTCCGCTGGCCGAACCGCCTGCGCCTTGCCGGCTACCTCACTCCAATTGGAGGGCCGCGTACGTACTGCAAGTCCTTGCGGACCAGATGCGCAGGGTTTCGAGGGACTAGTGCTGCTTCGCGTAGTCGTGGAGGCCCTGGAAGTCCACTACCACGACTGGCTCCTTGCCCACCACCCAGGCATCGTGCCCCGAGGGCAGCAGGGAGACGTCGCCCGCCTTGCACTCGTACTCGGTCCCGTCATCCATCCTGACGTGCAGGATCCCCGCCACGTGGTACTGGAAGTGCGGCGCCTGGCAGCTCTCGGTCTTGGCCAGTGGCTTCACGCTGGTCGACCACTTCCAGCCCGGCTGGAAGGTGGCGCGGCCCACCGTGGCCCCTCCCAGAGTCAGCAACTCGATCTTCCCACTCGGTACATCCCTTATCTCTTCCGGCTTGTGAAAGCTCTTCAGCTCGGACTTGCCCAGTATCTTTTCCATGGTTTTCCCCTCTCCAGAACGGCGGCCCGACTGCACGTTACTCCGCGTGCCGGCGCCGTCCTGTTCGGGCTTTGATGCTGACTTTCCGCGAAGGTGTCAGGTTGGGGCGCCGCCCGGGCCGGACGCCGCCAGGAGCCCTGGTTCCGCCGATGCTTCGAGCTCGGGCAGGGGGAGTTTCTCGCGGCTCCTTCTCCAGCTGCCACTCGACGTCAAGAGGGGCACGTTGTTGTCCACCCGGCACGAATGACGCGAAGCAAAGCTGGTCCCCAGGTAGATCACGGGATGATGCCGGTTCACCCAGAGGCGGCGAAGGATGTTGGGGGTGCTGTAGAACTCCACGCCCATGGCGCGGGTGCCCTCTTGCAATTGAGTCGGGGTCATCAGCTTCGGCAAGAACACCGCCGTCGCTCCGTCGTAGTTCGACCAGTCGTAGGTCGTGATGCGTGACTGGGCATGCAATTCATCGAACAGCCTGGTACCTGGGAAGGGGGTCAGAGCCGAGAACGATCCGTGTCCCACGCGATGGTCGCCCAGGAACGCACGCGTCCGAGCAAAGACGCCCGGATCGTCGTCGTCAAACCCGAAGATCACGCCAGCCATGACCATGATGCCGTGGTCGTGCAGGACGCGGATGCTCTTGCCCATGGCCTCGGGGGTGTTCACCCCGTTCTTGGCCAGCGAACGGGTGGCCCGCAGGTTAGATTCGGCAAGCGACTCGATGCCGACAAAGAGGGAGAAGCAACCACTCT
>PNBO01000069.1:459-10938 GCA_003136095.1 Myxococcales bacterium | reverse complement strand
CGCTTGGGGAACAGATCGCGCCGGTAATTGGGCAGCAGGCCAAGATCTGCGTATTCCTGCCCGCGATAGATGCCGTGCAGGCGATGGTTCGCCGCATCGGCGAGGACTCGCGGCCACACCGGCTCCGCTTCGCCGACGACCACGGCGTCCGCGTGCTGNNTTGCCCGCGCTGCGGTAGCCGTCCGCGATTTCGTAGGCGCGGCGGGCCTGAATCGTCATGGCGGAGATGCCAACCAGATCGACATCCGCGTCGTCGAAACGAACGCGGTCACCCAGGTGTTCTTGGACGATGGAGACTTCGTGCGCCGCGGGAGTGATGGCCGCCAAGAGCTGGAGCGCCGCGCTCTCGACCTTTCGCCCACTCAGCCCAACGCGAGGGTTCGGATCCGGATAGACCAGTCGAATTCTCACGCTGCATTCACCATCCTCGCTGCCGATGGCCGATGGTGAACCTTCCACCATCCCTTGCCTCGTCACTTCACCTTGCGCGCTCGGGTGAGGCTCTCCACCACAATCTCTCCATCTTTCCACCATAATCTCTCCATACGGCCCGCAACCCCTTGGCGCCCGGGGTGTGCATCGCCACCCGGTCATCCGTGGCACGGAGGAGCGGCGGTCAACCCGAACACGAGGGGAGCCGCCGGGAGTTGTTGCCCCCTGAGAAGATGGACAACGACGACAACGACCGAACCCGCTCCGACTCGGACAACCGAAGAGCGCGGGACGCCAACTCATGGCCGGGCGATGGTGGCGCCGCCGGCGTTTGCGCGCTCGCGATTTGGCCGAGAGCGGCCAAGGACAAGAACAATGTCACGGGTTTGTTCCGCGCCTCCAACAATGGCAGCATAGCGCCATGGCGGCGGAGATCACAGGGAGGATCAAGCAGGCGCAGGCAATTTTCGGCGGCATCGCCGATGACTACGACCGACCGGCGCAGCTTTTTGGACTGCTGCGGTATCGCTTTTGGCAGCGCGAGCTGGCGGCCATGATCGCGGAGCGCAAGCCTGCTTGGGTCCTCGACATGTGCACCGGCACGGGGTCCATTGCCGCAGAGATTGCCCAGCGCTGCGCGGGGAGAATCGTCGCGGTGGACGTGACCAGGGCCATGCTGACACGGGCCAGGCGGAATCTCGTTCTTCTCGGCGAGCGGACGATCTTTCTGCAGGCGGCGGCGCAATGCCCACCCTTTTGCGACAACGCGTTCGACGTGGTCGTCTTCAGCTACCTTCTCCGCTACGTCGACGACGTGCCTGGGACCATCGCGGCACTCGGTCGTCTGGTGAAGCCAGGGGGAATGCTGGCCTCTCTGGAATTCGGAGTGCCGCCGGATCCAATCCTGCGCGCATTGTGGACGGTCTACACACGCGTGTTGCTGCGCGCCGGCCTCTCGCTGTTGTCGCCCGGGTGGCGGCGCGTCGGCGGATTCCTCGGCCACAGTATCGCCGACTTCTACCGACGTCACCCTATCTCCGCATTGGAGGGTTACTTCCAGGCCGCAGGCTTCAAGGTCCACCCGACGCGGCGCTTGTCGGCCGGGGGTGGCGTCATCATGAGTGGAACCAAGCTGGCGGCCGGAGGCGAGCCGTGAAGGAAGCGCGGCCGGCCTTCTATGCTCTGCGGCCCGGCCCGCTACGGGATCTCATTACCCTGCTGCACTTGCCCTACACCGTCTTGCACTTGTCCTTCGTCGTCCTTGGGACCGCGCTGGCGCCGGTGGTGCGTACCGATCGACTGGTGGGGACCCTGGCGGCGTTCTTTCTGGCCGTCGGCATTGCCGCCCATTTCCTCGACGAGGTGAACGGTCGTCCGCTGCGTACGAGGATCTCGTCGGGATTCCTGCTCACGGTCGCCGTGTTGGCGTTGGTCGCGGCTTGCGCGATCGGCGTGGTCGGCCTGCTTTGGGTCTCACCGCTGCTGCTCGTCTTCGTGGCTGCCGGCGCGTTCATCGTGCTGGCTTACAACCTGGAAATCGCGGGCGGACGCTTCCACGGCGCTCGGACCTTCGCTCTGTTTTGGGGAGCCTTCCCCTTTGTCACCGCGTTTTGGGTCATGGACGAGTCGTTCACTTGGCCGGCCCTACCGGGCGCCGCCGCGTGTCTCGCGCTCGCGCGCTTGCAACGCATTCTCTCGACCGAGGCACGCATGCTGCGACGGCGTATCGCCAAGGTCGAGGGGGAAGCCACGCTTCATGATGGAGGGAAGCTGGCCATCACGCGCGACACGCTCCTCGCTCCCCCGGAACGTGCGCTGCGCGTCCTGTGCACGGCCGTGCCCCTGTTGGCGCTGGCGGCATTGCTGGCCAGGCGGTGAAGTGGTGTGCCTGGCGCCGCTGCAAGAATAGGATTGGCCATTCGCCGCCACCTTCCGTTGCATCCAGAAGCGGGCGACCCTCTACGGCCCGCCGCCCCGGTAGCAAACGGCCTTCCCCTCTCGGGAGGAGCATTCTGCTATCATCTTTCTTGGGCGGCAGATCGGGTTTTGAACCTCGCTGGAGGAAACGCATGAGGTGGACATTCATGAAGGCGCATGGGTTCGTCTCGGTCTTATTGGCGTGGTCTTGCGGGAGCGTGTGCGCCGCGGCCCTGGCGCTGGGCGCGGTCGGCTGCTCCAACGGCTCGGGCGGCAAGGATAGCGCGGCCGCCGCTGACGCACCCGGTGGGGCGAGCGGCACCGGCGGCGCTACGGGCAAAGGTGGGGCGATCGGCGGCGCGGGCGGCTCGGCCAACGACGCCGGCACGGGCGTGCCCACCGTCGACGGAGGAACCACTTCGAGCGCGGTTCTCTTGAGCTGTGGCAGTCTCGGCAGCGCCGGCGCCATCCACTGGGTGAGCTCCACTGGCACGGCGGCATGGACCACCTGCGTCGGCAGCACGGCACTGGCGGACAGCGCGGCTTGCAGCCTCGCGACCGCCAACGCCAGCGCCGCGCCCGGCGACACCATCTATCTGCGCGGTGGCACCTACTCGACCACGCTCGCGCCGAGGCAAAGCGGGACGGCGGCGGCGGGCATCACCTTCCAGAGCGCTGGCGGCGAGGTGGCTGCCTTGCGTGGGGTGGCCGTGGCCATCGATCTGCAAAGTCGGTCCTACCTCACAATCGATGGTCTCGCGGCGGACACCGTGGACTATTGGCTGCGCCTCAAATCGAGCGATCACATCTGCGTCTTCAATTGCACTTTCACGAACCTCCGGTCGAATACGCAGCCCAATTGGCCTGACGGGCTCCTCATCTCGGAGAGCTCGCACCACAACTGGGTCAAGAACTGCTCGGCCGGCGGGGTGGGGTACGCACTGACCGACTGTAGTGGCCCCTGCGCGATTGGCGGCATGTTCCTCGGGGACTGGGAGATCGGGCCGCCCTACGACGCGAGCAGCTTCAACCTCATCGAGAACAACACTTTCTACCACGGTGGCCATCACGTTCTCGAGATCAACAGTCCCAGCAACATCATCCGCAACAACTACTTCCACAACGAGAATTGGACAGGCACCTGCGCGCATCCGGAGACCAACGGCATGTGCGCCGATCGCAACATCATCATCGAGGACAACGTCGGCAACTTCGCCATCCGCAACGTCATCGAGGGCAACATCATCGCCTACGGCGGCGTGCCCGCGGATGGCAACACCTCGACCGGAATGTCCATCCGAACACAGTCGAACATCGTCCGTAACAACCTCTTCTATGACAACGACGGGCCAGGGATCAGCTTGTACGAGGGCTCCGGGCAGTCCTACAGCGCTGACCACACGCATATTTTCGCCAACGTCTTCTTCCACAATGGATACACCGCCGTGGCCATGACTGGCTCTGATGCTCGCTACAACTCGGGACTGCTTTTCGATCACACGAGTGGCACGAGCGGAGCGCCGATTGCGAACGTGGTCATCAAGAACAACCTGTTCTGGGACGACAACGGCAGCTCACTGTCGTTCTACTACACCGACCCCGCTTCCGAGGAGCTGGCCGGCAACTTCTACCAGACCGCCTACAGCCGCGGCGCGTCCGGCAATGGGCCCGTGGACCTGCCGGCGGGCAACCTCAAGTCCGCGTCGGATCCGCTGTTCACGAACATCAGCGGCGCGCCGGACGTGTCGAATCCGAACCAGTTCGACTTCCATTTGCAGGCGGCAAGCCCCGCCATCGATCAGGGCGTCTTCCTGACGACCACCAGCACCGCGGGCACGGGAACCGTGATTCCGGTAGTAGATGCGAGCTACTTCATCGATGGCTTCGGCATCATCGGGGGCGATCTCATCCAGTTGCAGGGACAGACGCAGGTGGCGCACATCGTGAGCGTGGACTATGCCACCAACGCGATCACGGTGGATGCGCCGCTCATCTGGAGCGCGGGCCTGGGCGTTGGCCTGCCCTATACGGGAAGCAGACCCGACATCGGCGCGTTCGAGCGATAGGTTGGGGGCACCGCCCTCGGCCGCCGTCCGGGCTTGTGGGCCTGCCAGCGCCGTCGCTACTCCGCCACAAGGCCCACGTACTTCTGTACCGGGGGAGGGACTCGAACCCTCAAGTCCGTAAGGACGGCGGATTTTGAATCCGCTGCGTTTGCCATTCCGCCACTCCGGCGTGATTCGGTTTTCAGGGGCGCTGCGGCCACCTATCTTGCCTGCCGGCGGTCAGCCAAGCAACGGGAAACGGGGGGCGCCGACCCGGCCGGTGAGGTCGAGTAGACGGTAGACGAGGTGCTCGAAGGCGGTCTGCAGATCCGCGTCCGAGGTGACGGGCACGAACAGCCGGCCGCCCGCGGTGGTGCCGTGGCCACCGGCGGCGCCGTCGCTGCCGATGAGCTGGCGCATGAGCTCGCCGGCGCGGCGCTGGGTGGGTTCGGTGCGCAGGGAAACGAAGATCTGCTTGCCGAACCGGCCGCAGCACAGGACGAACTGCGCGGCTTCGTAGTCGAGGAGAAGATCCGCGACTTCGGCCACCAGATCGGGATAGGGGATGGCGCCGAGGTTGACGGTGATGACGTCGCCCCAGACTTCGGCCTGGCGGAGCGCGCGGTCGAGGGCCTCGTAGTATTGCCGCGGCAGCTTGGGCTGCTGGATGCGGAACATGAGGTGGTGATCGACCAGCGGGATGAGAAAGAGGTACGCATCGCGCTCGGCCGCGGTGGCTTCGCGGCCGAGGTCGCGAGTTTCCGAGCGGATGGCGTAGAAGAGGGCGGTCGCCAGGTTGGTGTGCAGGGGAATGCTCTTCTCGCGCAGGTATTGCAGCACGATGGTCGAGGTGGCCCCGAGTTGCGGGCGGATGTCGCACCAGGCGGCGCGGGCGCTCTCCTCGCGCGCGGGGTGGTGATCGATGACGATGTCCAAGTCGCGATCCGGCGGCAGCGAGCTGTTGCCGGTTCCGGGCTGGCTGTCGACGATGGCGATGGTGTCGAAGTGGTCGGTATTGAGCACCTCGGCCGGGATGAGCGGAATCTTCAGGCGTTCGACCATGGCGCGGTTTTCCGCGCGGCCCACAATCCCGCCCAGCGCCAGCGTCGCGCGCAGCTCGGTGGTGCACTCGACCAGGTGCTTGAGGCCCATGGCCGCGCCCATTGCGTCGGGATCGGGATTGTCGTGCATGTAGATGAGCAGGTCGCGCCGGCCCTGCAGACGCTCGAGACCCCGGGTCAGGCTGAAGTCGCCGATGCCGAGGTCGGAATGCGCGCCGGTGCGTGGCTCGGGCGTGAAGAGGCCGCTCGACGAGGGGCCGAATTCGCCACTGGGTTGTTTGCGTCGATCGGGCATGGCTAGTTCAAGGGCCGGATCGTCAAGTTGTCGAAGCTGACGTCGGCCTCCCAATCGTTGATGGCGAAGAACTCGTGCCCCGCGCCGTAGAGCGGCTGCGGATCGGTCCACGACAGGTAGGGCGCGCCGTTGAGGTTCCAGTCGATGGTGCCGCCGCGCCGGCGAATGGTGAAGTGGTAGGTCTGGCCGGGCAAGACCAGCGGCTCGGTGCCCACGCGGTCGTAGGCGGCCTTGACGGCTTCGTCATGCTCGCCGAGGCGGCTGATGATGCTCCGGCTGTTGGTCCAGCCGCCGAAGACGATCATGTAGCTCGTCGGATCGTAACGGCCCTTGTCCGGGTCGAACGATTCTCCGTCGCCGAAGAGCTCGACCTTGAGGTCGCCGGCCGGACTGCGCGAGACGGCGTCGAAGTCGATCTGCACGTTGCGCGGCAGCTTGCGGCGCAGCCAGACCGGGTGGTTGTAGGCCTTCACCAGATTGAGCTTGCCATCCTTGATCTTCGCGACGTGGCTGGTGTCGAGCCAGTCGGCGCCCAGTTCGGTGCGATCGAAGTTGTCCGTGAATGGGGCGTCGATGACCGGGAGGCGCGGCCGGCAAGCGCTGCTGGCGAGCAGCACGCTCGCGGCGAGGAACATGACGGAGAGTGGTGTACGCACGAGAAAGGAAGGCTATCGAGAGTTTCCATCCACCGCAAGGGGAGGAATCATGCGACGAGGTGGGTCCCGGGTTGATGCCAGATTCTGGTAGAATCCCAGCGTGACCTTGTTCGACGAATTGCGCTCGGTCGTGAGCGCCCTCGACGGTGCTGGCGTGGACTACGCGCTGGTCGGTGGGCTGGCGGTCGCGGTGTGGGGCGCGCCCCGCGCCACCAAGGACATCGACCTGCTCATCCAGCCGGATTCGCTGCCTCGGGCCATGGCGGCCGCGCGGGAGTGCGGATTTACCCTCGAAGCGCTCCCCTTCGAGTTCAAGGATGGCACCCGCCTTCAGCGCGTCAACAAGGTGGACGCAGAGAGCAACCTCGTCACCGTGGATTTCATGCTTGTCGACCGTAATCTCGCGCCAGCCTGGGCGGGGCGCACGCGCCTACCCTTCATGGGCGGCGACATTGTCGTGATTGGGCGCGAGGCGTTGATCGCAATGAAGGCACTGGCCGGGCGGCCGCAGGACATCGCGGACATCCAAAGTCTGAAGGATGGCGATCGATGAGCGTCGACATGGCGGCGCCCACCGTCGAGGCCCGCTTGCGCGCCGCTAGTGCCATGGCCGGCTCGTTGCGGCCCGAGCACCGCTTGGCGACCAAGATCGACCTGTCCAGGGATGCGGTGGTGGCGCGACTGCGGATGGCCTCCGACCTGCTCGACGCGTGCCGCGCGCTGAAGCGGGCTTCGTCCTAGCTCTGGGCCTTCTCGTACAGCAAGCCCCAGCGGATGCCGCGGTCGCTGACGAGGATTTCGCTGGCGTGGGCCGCGGTGGCGATGTGGCGCAGGATGTGGGCGCCGGCGAGGATGACGTCGGCGCGTTTCGGATCGAGGCCGGCCATCGCCTCGCGCTCGGGTTGCGTGGAGGTCTGAAGTCGCGCGATCTGCTCGTCCAGCGCCGCTAGCATCAGATGGTAACCGTGCACGATTTGGGGATCGTAGCTGGTGAGCCCAAGGGACATCGCGGCCAGGCTGGTCACCGTGCCGGCGGTGCCGATGAGGGTAAGTGGGGCGGCGGGGAAGGGGACGGCGTCGAGCTGGCGCGCGATCTCGTCCGTGACCGCCGCGACCTCGGCGGGGCTGGCGGGATCGCTCCTGATGTGGCGTTCGGTCAGACGAACCGAGCCGAGGGGCAGGCTGCGGCGGAAGTCGATGCACCCGGCTCGCGCGACGATGATCTCGGTCGAGCCGCCGCCGATGTCGATGACCACCACGGTGCCAGTCGCGACGTGCGGGAACGAGCGCGTGGCGGCCAGGAAGGTGAGCGCGGCTTCCCGTTCACCATCAATGACCTCCACGGCAGCGCCCAGAATCCGGGCGGCGGGCGCGAGGAAGTCTTGCGCGTTGGGGGCGCGTCGCAGGGCCTCGGTGCCGATGGCGTGGATGGCCGCGCCGTGCGCCGCCGCGATCGCCGCGTATTCCGCCAGCACCGCGAGAGTGCGCTCGATGCCGGACCGGCCCAGCCCGCCGTCCGCGCCGATGCCTCGCCCCAGGCGCGTGATCTCGGCGCGCTCGGCCAGGACGTGGATGCCTTCGCCGCTGGTCTCGGCCACCAGCAAGAGCGTGGTGTTGGTGCCGACGTCGATAGTCGCGAGGCGCACGGCTACTTGAAGTCAGCCGGCGGTGGTCCCCACGACGGGTTCTTGGCCCCGCCCTTGTAGATGCGGAATTCCTTGTGGGTTTGCAGGTTCATCACGAAGAGGCCGCCGCGGCTACTGGCGTAGACCAGGAGGCGGCCGTCGGGCGACCACGCGGGATCGTAGTTCGAGCCCTGCCCCTGGGTCACGCGGTCGTTCTTCCCCGTGCGCATGTCGTGGAGAAAGATGTCGAAGACGTTGCGCTCGTCGCGGCCGGTGAAGGCGATGATGGGCGTTTCCTTGCGTGGGCAGAAGCGCGGGGTCTGGTTGTAGCTGCCCTGGTAGGTCACGCGCCGAGCCCCGCCGCCGGAGGACGACATCAGGTAGATCTGCGGCGTGCCCTGGCGGTCGGACACGAAGGCGATCTGATCGCCGCCCGGCGAGACCGCGGCCGACAGATCGTTCCCGGGTGAATCGGTCAGGCGCGCGATGACTTTGCCGTCCGCGGCGGAGATCTTGTAGAGGTCGGCATTGCCCTCGAAGGACAACGTGGCGACGAGGGCGTTACCGCCGGGCAACCAGGCCGGGCCGGTGTTGAGCCCGGGCCGGTCGGAAATGTGGCGCGCGCGGCCGCCGCTGGCGGACACCAGCCACAGATCGGCGCCGCCGCGCAGGTAGGAGTTGAACGCGATCTGGCCGCCCGAGGGTGAGAGCGCGGGCAGTAGGCACTCCGACCTCATTTGCGTGACGACCTTCAGCTCCTGGCCGTCCATGCCGACGGTCGCGATCTCGGGGTTCTTGCCCGTCATGGCAAAGGCGATGCGCGAGCCGAAGACGCCACGCAGGCCCGTGAATTGCATGATCACGTCGTTGGCCCACATGTGCACGAGCGGCCGGACCTCGGGGCCGCGATAGGTCTTGGTCAGCACGGCGGACTCGCCGCGGCCGATCTGGTAGAGCCGCCCCTCGAGGGCTACCCCGCCGCCGTCGCGGGTAGCGCGCAGCTTGGACACGCCCTGCGCGCCGACTTGCGACCACAGATCCGACGAGAAGCCGAGCCCTTCCTTCACCAGAGAATCAGGAAACGATTCTGGATTGAGGACGCGAAACAGCCCGACCAGGTCGAGATCGCGCCGTTCGATGTCGGTCGCCGCGGCGGCGAGATCCGCGTCGCCCACCGCGCCGGGCAGGGCCAGGCGGAAGAGATCGCGGTTGGGGTCGGTGATGGTGATCTGGGGCAGATCCTCGACCTCGGGCTGATCGGCGGCCTGCGCAGGCCCCGGTGCGGCGATGGTCGCGAGTAGGATGCCAGTGGCGATCGGATACGTCTTCATGCTGGTCCTTGTGGGCTGGTTCTGGGGGCGCATGCCCTTGTCTAGCGCGCTAGGCTCTTTCCATCAAACGTAAGCAGTAGGTGTTTGCTCTTGGGCGGTGGCGGCGGCACCTTGCCGGCCGCTTTCACNNATGCGGACTTTCGCCACGAGCTTCACCAGCTCGGCGTCGGTAATCAGACCGACCGGCGTGCTCCAGGCGTTGTGAATGGCGGCATCGACCGCGGTGGCCCAGGCGTCGCCGCTCACACCCTCCGTGGCCCTGCCCAAGGGCGAGCCCGTCAGCGACCCCTCCGCCGGCTCCTCGGTGGCTTGCGCGAGCATCTGCGCCCGCTTGAGCGCCCGTCGCATGTCCTTCGAGATGTCGGCGTCCTCGATCTTGGGCGCCTCCTTGGGCGTGGGCGGGGCGTTGGGATCCTCGGTGAGCTTGAGCACCGGCGTCTTGGGCCGGGGCGGCTCGACAATCCGCGGTAGCCAGAACTTGTCGCGCGGCTTGCCGAGGGCAACCAACTGCGTGACGATCATGTCGCGCGGGGTTTCGATGGGCGGCGGCGACTTGACGTGCGCGAAGTAGATGAGTGCGATGAGGCTGACGTGGATGAGCAAGGTCGCGAAAATCCCGCCGAACGAGCTGCCTCGGCCGAGAGGACGGATGCGGTTGGAAATCGCGACGTTCACGCTACTCCAGGGGATCGGTGATGAGTCCCATCTTGTCGCCGCCCGCCAGCTTGATGGCGGCCATGACCTTGACCACCTCGCCGTAGGACAGGGCGGTGTCGGCGTGCAGGTAGGCCTCGTGGTCGACCTGCAGCTTGGCGTTGGCCTTCAACTTGGTCTCGACCTCGTCGACGGGGATCTCCATGCGGCCGATGAACACGCGCTTGTCCTTGGTCATGGTGATGATGAGCTTGCCGCTCTCGTCGGGTACGGTCTGGGCCTTGGCCTGTGGCAGGGTCACGTCCACGCCGGTTTGCATGATGGGCGCCGTGACCATGAAGACGATGAGCAAGACCAGCATCACGTCGACCAGCGGGGTGACGTTGATCTCGGAAAGCGTGCCGACTTCGCGCCCGCCGCCCGAAGACATCGCCATGGCTAGAAGAACCTCCGCCGGATGATG
>PNBO01000069.1:0-420 GCA_003136095.1 Myxococcales bacterium | reverse complement strand
GCGGAACGAATTCATGATGCCCCAGACCGTGCCGAAGAGGCCGATGAAGGGCGCGGCGCTGGCGGTGGTGGCCAGGAAGGGCACCTTGTTCTCCATCTCGGTGACGGCCATGGTGCGGGCGCGGGACAGGGCGCGCTCGAGGCTTTCGATGTCACCCAGGCCGCCCTCGTCGGCCTTCACCCCCGCCTGTGCCTGGGCGTGCCGCTTGCGCAGCTTGACCAGCTCCTGGTAGCCGGCGCGGAAGACCTCGCTGACCGGCGAGGGCGCGGACGTCTGAGCTTGCTTCCACATCTCGTCCAGGCTGCTGTCCCAGAATTTCTCGACGAACTTTACCGAGCGGTGGTAGGCGCGCGCCAGGTACATCCACTTGGACCCGATGACGTACCAGGAAATCACGGACATCAGGGCCAGCAGCCCGAG
>PNBO01000035.1 GCA_003136095.1 Myxococcales bacterium | reverse complement strand
ACATGGGCGGCGCCTATCGCAGGAATCCCGAGACCAAGCGCTGGGAACCGATGCTCGACTGGATCCCCTACAAGGATCTGAACCTCATGGGCGTGGAGAGCATCGCCGTGGATCCCTCGGATCCCAGCAAGGTCTACCTGGCCTGCGGCACCTACACGGCTCCCGATGTTCCCGACGGCGCGATCCTGCGCTCCTCGGATCAGGGCCGCACGTTCGAGCGCACCAACGTACCCATCAAGTTCGGTGGCAACGAAGCGGGGCGGGGCAATGGCGAGCGCATGGCCGTGGATCCCAACGATGGCCGCATCCTCTTTCTGGGCACGCGCCATCGGGGCCTGTGGAAGAGCGCGGACAGCGCCGCGAACTGGAAGAGGGTGGACAGCTTCCCCGCCGACGTTCTGACCCTGTCTCCCGAAGAAGCCAAGCTGCCCGCCTGGAGCGGCGGCGGCCGCGGCGGCATCGTCTTCGTCGTCTTCGATCCCGGAAGCGGCGCCCAGGGCAAGGCCAGCCAGACGCTCTTCGCGGGCGTCTCCGTGATGGGCAAGCCCAGCCTCTACCGCAGCAATGACGGCGGCAGAACCTGGAAGGCCGTGCCCGGACAGCCCACCCAGTACCGCCCTAACCACGCCGTCCTGGCCTCCGACGGCAATCTCTTCATCACCTATGGCACGGATCCCGGCCCCATGCCGATGGTGGATGGGGGCGTCTGGAAGCTCGATAGCAAGAGCGGCGCCTGGACCGATATCACGCCGGACAAGCCGGGCAAGGAGCGCAAGTTCGGCTACGCCGCCGTTGCCGTGGACGCGAAGAATCCCAAGGTCGTGATTGCCAGCTCCTTCTATCGCCCCAAGGGGGAGGAGGTCTTCCGCAGCACCAACGGCGGCGCCACCTGGAAGCCGGTCTTCGGCAGCGGCGGCGTCTTCGACTACACCCTGGCGCCGTATGTCCGCGATACCGACATCCACTGGCTCTTCGACGTGGAGATCGATCCCGCGAATTCCGATCACGCCATGTTCACCACGGGCTACGGCGGCTGGGAGACGTTCGACCTGACCAATCTCGACAAGAATCTGCCCACCCACTGGACAGTCATGAGCCCCGGCATCGAGGAGACCGTGGCTCTAGCTCTGTATAGTCCGACCCAAGGCTCCCAACTGGTCACCGCCGTCGGCGACTATTCCGGTTTCGTCCACTGGGATCTCGACAAGCCCGCGCCGGGTGGCGCCCCCAAGCCGCCCCTCCTGGGCAACACCCACGATGTCAGCGGCGGCGAGCTGAATCCGGACGTGATCGTGCGCATCGGCCGCCCCCGCACCGGCAAAAACCTGGGCTATTCCCTGGATGGTGGCAGGACCTGGCGGGAACCCGCTTCGGTGCCCGATCCGAAGGCCAAGGAAGGACACATCGCCGTCTCATCCAACGGTGCAACCTGGGTGTGGACGCCTCGCGATCATGTTCCCTATGTCACCACCGACAACGGCGCGACCTGGACCGCCTGCGTGGGCGTGCCCAAGGACACCCGTGTGGTGGCCGACCGCGTGAACCCCAAGCGCTTCTACGGCATCGCCCTGTTCGAGGGCAAGCTCTTCGAAAGCGGCGATGGCGCCGCTCTCTTCACGGAGCGGCCCCTGGTGCTGTCGGATGGCTTNNGAGGCAGATCTCTGGCTGGCGGCCTGGAGCGGCCTGTATCACGCAGTAACCAAGGGATTCGATCGCATGCCCGCGGTGGAAGAGATCCACGCCTTCGGCTTCGGCAAGGCGGCTCCCCGTGCCAAGTACCCCGCCCTCTATCTGGTGGGCACCGTACAAGGACAGCGCGGCTTCTTCCGCTCCACGGACAGTGGTGCCACCTGGGTGCGCATCAACGACGATCAGCACCAGTGGGGTCTGGTCCTGCACATCACGGGNNCGCGTCTACCTGGGTACCCACGGACGCGGCACGTTCTACGGGGACCCTGTCAGCAGGTAGCCAGCATCAATTATTGGATGGTGCAGTAGTACTGATCCGTGTCGAGGCGGCCACTGCCGAGGAAGACCTCGGTCCCCGCCTGGATGCTGCTCAGGTACTTGGAGCTCGCCATGCCTCGATTCGCGGTGAGATCCTTGAGGAAGTCGCCCAGGTTGAGGGTGGCACCCGTGTCCGCGTTGTCCGCGCGCACGAAGGAGAAGACGTTCCACTTGTTGTTTCTGCCCTGGTGCAGCTCCCAGCTGGTGCCGGCGATGCTGACCGTCGCGATGGTGCCGCCGATGGGCGCCGCGCCGCCGGACCGATAGAGCCAGATCATGATCTCGTCGGTCGGGTCGTCGTTGGTGCCGGGGTTGGCCAGGGAATGGGCGAAGAGATCGTAGGAGATGTCGATGGTTTGCCCGGGCTGGGCCCGATAGGTCCAGCCGCAGGTGATGTTCTTGTTGGCCGATAGTTGCACCGGCAGCCCGGTGCCGCTCACCTTCGTGCCCCACTGCCAACCGAGAACCGCACTGGCGTAGGACTTCACCTGGCCGGCGGAGCCGCTCCAGGTCCAGTCGGTTCCCCAACCGATGGTGTTGCCGGAGGTACAGGTGCTCCAGATGCTTTGCGTGCCGGTGGCGCCGCTGGCGCCCCACTCGTTGTTGTTGATCCAGTACTTGCCGAGCACGATGGAGGCGCCGGAGGTGCTGGTCTTGCCCTGCTGGGGCAGGTCGGCCGCGCATGTGCTCGCCTGACATGCGCCGCTCGAGCAGACGCCGGTACAGGCCTTGCCGCAGCCGCCGCAGTTCTGGGCGTCGATCTGCGTGTCCACGCATTGTCCGTTGCAGTCGGTGTAGCTGCTCGGGCAGTTGCACTTTCCCGAGCCACAGGTGCGCGGACTGTCGCAGGCGTTGCCGCAAGAGCCGCAGTTGGCGTTGTTGGTGGTCATGTCCACGCAGCCGGTGCCGCACACCGTGAGACTCGTGCCGCAGGCGGTGTTGCTGATGAACTGAACATTGTCCACCGACAGGTCGTAGGCCGCGGCGGTCGGCCCGTAGCCGGCGTCGCCCGGTAGGGCGCTATAGGTGAGCCCGGCGTTCCAGCTCATGCCCGTGATGTCGCTGCCGGTGGTCGTGACGTTGCCGCCGTTGGCGGTTCCGGGGGTGAAGGTCGCCCACTCGATCAGCACCTGGCTCCAGGTGGAGGTCACCGGGAAGGTGACGCTCGGTCCGGCGCAGGTTCCAGAGGTGCAGGTGCCGCCCCCGAAGCCGGTGGTGTCCGGGGCGGAGGTGCCCGCCGTAACCAGCGCCAGCGTCGCCGTGTCGCCGGGCACCGTGCCCTTCACCCAGAACGAAAGCCCTGCGTAAGCCGAGGCATCGATGCAGCCCATCCACATGCCGAGCTGTCCGCCCCACTTGCTCGCCTGCGAGTTGGAGATGTCGGCCGCGTACTTGCTGCTGCTATAGCCCGGACCTGCAATGACAAGCTTGGGGCTTCCAGTGCCATCGTTGGAGTCGTAGAGGCCGGCGTAGACCGCGTTGGCGGCGCCAGCTGGCGCATTGATGGCCCAGCCCCAGCTGGTGGGCGCCGTGGTCCCGTCGTAGGTTTCGAAATCCGCCACCAGGGGCGTGACCATGATGGTCTTGGTGACGCAGTCCTTGACCTTCTGGCAGGCGCCGGCCGTGCAGATCCCGCTGGCGCAGGTGGTGCCACACTTGCCGCAATTCTTCGGGTCGGCACTCATGTCCGCGCACACCGTGCCGCAGGCGGTCTGCCCACTCGGACACTGGCAAGCCCCGGAGGCGCAGGTTGCCGTGGCGGGACATGCGCTGCCGCAGCCCGATTTCCCACAGTGGGCCGGGTTCGAGAGGATGTCCGTGCTCGTCAAGCAAACCTCGCCGCAAAGGCTCGATCCGCTCGGGCACTGGCAGGTTCCCGACACGCATTCCTGTCCGCCGGTGCAGCTGACATTGTCGCATGTGCCGCTCGCGCCGCCACTGCTCCCGCCTGCACCGCCCGCGCTGCCACCTGCGCCGCCGTTGTTGCCGCCCGTGCCACCATGGTTGCCGCCCGAACCGCCGGCAGAGCCGCCCGAGCCGCCCGCAGAGCCGCCCGAGCCGCCACTGCACCCGCCCGCACCGCCACTCGACCCACCGCTCGTGCCGCTCGACCCGCCTGCCGCGTGCCCGCCGGTTGCCGAGCCTCCGGTGCCGCTCGGCGCCGGTTCGGAGGATTTGCAGCCAACCAACGTCAGGGCCAAGGCAAAACCGGCAATTCGCCAGGCATTCAGACTACACGTTTGCATTACACACCTCCGAACGTCGCAAAGAGCCCATTG
>PNBO01000427.1 GCA_003136095.1 Myxococcales bacterium | reverse complement strand
GGGCATCGCTCGCTCTATTACGGGGCCTCGCCGCGCGCCTCCATCGCGCTTCTGCACGGCTCGCAGGCGCGCGCCGCCAGCCGCGGGCGCGATTTCGTCATTCCCGACGACGTCAAGGCCCTGGCCCCGGCGGTGATCCGTCACCGCGTGGGCTTGCAGCCCGACGCCGAGATCGAGGGCATGTCCACCGACGACTGCGTGGCCGAGATCCTGCGCGACGTGCGCGTGCCCGAGACCATCGCCGCCTAGCCCTCCATGCCCTTCGTTCCCTCGACGAGACTCGTGCTCTTGGCCGTGGTGCCGCTCCTCCTCGGGGTGGTGGCCGCGGTCGAGCCGCGCTTCGTCTGGCCCATGCTGCTCGTCGATCTGGGCATCGCCTTGCTCGCCGCGGGCGATGCGTTCCTGGGCCGCCGCGTGCTGGTGCGGGCCGAACGCGAGCCGCCGCGCATCTTCTCGGTGGGACGGGCGAACCTGGTCAGGCTGCACCTGTACTCGTCCGCCCGCCGCCCCCTCGCCGTGCACGTCAACGACGATGTTGCCCCGGGGCTCGTGATCGAGGGCCTGCCGAAGATCGTGCCGGTAGCGGCGGCCCCTCGCCCCAACCCTCTCCCCGCCGGGCGGGGAGAGGGGGACGCGCGTAGCGCGGCCGGTGAGGGGGAGAGCGCGTCCGTGTGCCACGCGCTCGTCACCTACCACGTCCGGCCCAGCCGGCGCGGGCTGTACGAGCTGGCGGATCACCATCTGCGCTGGTCCACGCCGCTCGGCCTGTGGTGGCGGCAGCTTCGCGTCGCCTCCCGCCACCCGGTGCGCGTCTATCCCGACGTGCAGGCCGTGCGCAGCTACGAATTGCTGGCGCGCCAGAGCCTGGAAAATCGCCTGGTGCGTACCGTGCGCCTGCGCGGCGGCGAGAACGAGTTCGAGGCCTTGCGCGACTACCAGCGCGACGACGACTACCGCGCCATCGACTGGAAGGCCACGGCCCGCCGGCAGAAGCTCATCACGCGCGAATACCAGCAAGAACGCAATCAGTCGGTGCTGTGCATGCTCGACTGCGGGCGGCTGATGACCGCGGAGAGCCTGGGACTGTCGCAACTCGACCACGCGCTCAACGCCGTGCTCATGCTCTCGCACGTGGCGACGCGGGCCGGGGATCAGGTCGGCCTGTGTGCCTTCGACACGCGGGTGCGGGCCTACTTGCCCCCGCAGGGCGGGCGGCGGGCCGCGCAGCGGGTGGTGGCCGCGTCNNTCGCTGGTGGTGCTCTTCACCCAGGTGGTCGACGAGGTGTCCGCGCGTTCGGTGGTGCGCACCGTGCACGGCCTGGGCCCGCGCCACCTGCCCCTGGCCGTGCTCTTCCGCGACGAGGCCCTGGACCTGATGGCCGAGCCGCGTGGCACTCCGGCGAAACCGGCGGAGCTCTACCAGCGCGCCGCCGCCGCCGAGGCCATCCTGTGGCGCGACCACCTGGTGCGCGACCTGCAGGAAGCCGGCGCCCTGGTGCTGCACGTGTCCCCGCGCAAGCTGACCCTGAGCCTCATCAACCGCTACTTGCGGATCAAGGCGCAGAGGTTGCTGTAGCGAGAGGGGATCTTGGGAGGGAGAGAGCGGGGGGAGCACCGGATGCGAAACGCGGCCCGCAAGGGGCGGGTTCTGGGCACGGAGCCACGATGTCGCGACGTAGGGGGGAGGTTCTCGGACGAAGAAACCCGCTTCGCAACGCTTAGGCACCGCCCAGCCCACGCCACCGCGGGATGACGCCGGTGAAGGCGATACCTCAATGATCGACCGGGGATAGCTCACGTCCGGTCCTGCCGCCGGTGGCTCCGGATCGACTGTCGGCAGTCCCCGTTCGGTGCGAGAGCTCAATCACGTCCGTCCGGGCAGGGCGCAACCGCATGCACAAACCTTCGCGACTCTGCTGTACCCGGCGCGAATTTGGCGCAGGCGCAATTGCCCCCTGTCGGCCCTCCCGCAGCCTGAAGAAACCTGATTCGATTCACGAGCAGGCGGGGCTAAGCTGGCTCCGATGGTCGCTCGGGTGCGAGCAGGCTTCGTGCCCGCACCGCAGGCCACCTGCTCGGAGGCGCCGGTGGAAATCCCCGAGCTCAAGGGCGCGGAAAAGGATCTCAGCGTGGGTCCGCGCGGAGCGTGCGGGATCGTCGACAAGCACATCCGCTGCGTCGGCGCGATCCGCACGCCATCCGTCGAGGTCAGCCAGGTCAAGGTCAGCCCAGGGGTGCAAGCGAGCGCCTGCGGAATCGCGGGTACCAAGGTCCTGTGTTGGGGCGAAGGCTACTCGACCGCCGGCAATCCCGGCCTGGGCGTGCCCATCGAATTCGCCACCTCCCAACCCCTTACCGCGGTGGTCGACTTTCCGCCCCCGGCGGGAACCGAGTGGCCGAAAAACCACCTCATCCACCAAGGTTGCAGCGAGCCCACGGTGCCGCTGCCCAGGTGTCCGCCGGGCACCGAGGGCAAGCCGTGGTCGGAGCTTGCCGCCGAGGGTGCGGAGCTCAAGGGCAAGACCGTTTCCGTGCGCGATCGCCTGCTGGTGGCGCCGATCGCTTGGGAGGAGACCACGTGGCATACTCGGGGGAACGACGACACCTTCGAATACCATACGAGATCCATGCTGCTCGGCGAAGGCGACGCCTCCCTTCGCTTGTGGGGCGACCGACCGAGATTCGGATGCGGCGGCGACGCATCCCGCCTCTGTTGCAAGACGCCAGCATTCGGTCAGACGGTGATTGCGACTGGGGTCCTTGCGGGCTCGAAGGGCAATGGCTGGATCCTCAGGTCCGCGGAGGTCTGCGAGGTTCCAAGCGAGGGCAACTGATCACTGCCACCACGATTCGCGCTCCGGCAGCCTGAAGACCTGCGCACACATGGTCCATGCCGAGCGAGAGGTCGTGGATAGGAATAGATGACCTGTTTCCGACTCCCAGAGCCACCTACGATGAAGATGCAGGGGATCGACCACGCGCTCGATCCTGGGACGCACGGCAGAAACCCCGGTACGGAGGACACGCGATGAAGATGACGACACGGTTTTCACACGGAATCGTCGTAAGTGGCGTGGGGCTGTTCCTCATCCTGGGAGAGGGGTGCGACAAGTCCAGCAGCGGCGGGGGAGCGGGCGAAACGGGGGGAACCCCTGGCACCGGCGGCAGCACCGGTTCCGGTGGCGTCACCGGTGCCGGCGGCGTCACCGGCACCGGCGGCAGCAGCACGGTCGGCACCGGCGGACGCAGCGGAGGTTCTGGCGGGAATACCGCCGGCGGATCCGGCGGCAGCAGCGTGGTCGGTTCCGGCGGAAGCGGCGTGGTCGGCTCCGGCGGAAGTAGCGTGCCGGGCTCTGGTGGGCGCGGCACGGGCGGCAGCAGCAGTTCGAGTACCGGCGGCACGGGCGGTGGCGGTGGCACGGCGGTCGGCGATGCCGCCGTGGCGGACGCGCGCACCGACCGAAACCGGGCCGAAGCGAGCGTGCCACCCGACGCGGCTGCCGACGCTCCCGCGCAAACCGACACCGCGGCCGGCTCCGATGGCGGCTGTGTGCCCAACTATGCGTGTACCCCGGTGTCGCCCAACACCGGCGATCCCTACGCCGACTGTGTAGCCCGCGTGAATCAGTTCCGCGCCTGCGTGTGCTTGCCGCCGCTCGCGCGCTGGACCGCTGGCGAGGCGTGCGCCGATCAAGACAGCCAGTACGACTCGCAGCAGAACACCGCGCACGCGGGCGCCAACGCCAATATCTGCGACTGGGGCAACGGGCAGGACGAGTGCCCGGACTGGACCAAATCCACGCCCGAGAGCGTGATCGACGGTTGCCTGCTGATGATGTTCCAGGAGGGGCCGCCGCCGAGTGGCTCGTGCACTGGCTCGTGCTTCTCGACCCACGGCCACTACATCAACATGACTGGCACCGGTTATAAGAACGGCGTCGCTTGCGGGTTCTGCACGACATCGGCTGGCGCCGTCTGGGCAGCGCAGAACTTCAAGTAGCGGGCGCTCCCCGACCCGGTCGCGGCGCAGGGCGTGTAGCAAGGCAGCTCGACCACGTAGCTGTCGACGCTGTTGCCGTTGCCCCAATCAGACCCATCCATGCGAGCCGCAGCATGCGGATCATGGTACCACTCCACCCGGGAGAACCCATCAGGGAGCGAATGGGTTGGCGTAACCAGTGTCGCCTTGCCGAGCCCCGGGTAGCGTTTGATTGCGGGCCGTGCGGGTCGGCGCGAACGGGTCGCTCGCATCGTCCGAGGCATCGAGGTGTCGGCCGGTTCTGGTCGGAGGGTACTTGACGGAACGACGAGACAGCGCGAATGCCGGCTTGGACTTCGATTCGCTGGCGATCGGTTTCGCTGTTCCAGCCACCGCTGGCGTCCGCACGGGGGCGGCTGTCACGGCGGGTGGCGCGTTCATGGCCGGCGCGGCGGCAGCTGCGGCCGCCACGGGCGGTGCGGCGGTTTGCGCGGGTTCATTGCAGCGCAGTGGAAGCAGCGCCACGAGGGCAAGCACCGCGACCACGGCCGATAGGGCATAGATCGGCGCGAAGCTGGTGGACGAATCCGCTCGGCGTCGTTCCCGCGGTGCCCGTCGCCGCTCCACTCGCGTAGCGCCACTCGCCGGCGCCACGGGCCTGCCGCACGCCGCGTCTTCCAAGGCGTTGGCGAAATCCCTCATCGACGGGAACCTGTCAGGGATTCGCTTCGACAAGGCCCGGCGCAGGACGGCTTCCACGGCGGCCGGCAGGCCGGGCGCTCGTTTGCCGAGCGGTCCCGGGTCGCGGTGGATGACCTGGTAGAACACCGCGGACATGTCGTCGCTGGCGAAGGGACATCGTCCCGAGAGCATCTCCCACACGATGCAGGCGAGGGCCCACTGGTCGGTGCGATGGTCGATCTCATCGATCATCCCCGTGGCCTGTTCCGGCGACATGTAATTGGGCGTGCCGAGGATGGACGATGCTTTCGTGAGCTGGGTATTCGCAGCGCGCACCTTCGAAATGCCGAAGTCGAGGATCTTCGCGAAGTCCGGCTCGCCCGGGAGCTTGACCAGGAACACGTTCGCCGGCTTGAGGTCGCGATGAACGATGCCCTGCTCGTGCGCTGCACCCAGGGCCGAGGCAAGCTGCTTGGTGATATGCACGACCGTTGGCAGCGGCAGCCGGCCGAGCTCGTGGATGCGATGGTCGAGGTCGATGCCTTCGAGGTGCTCCATCACCAGGTAGGGCTGGCCGGCGGGCGCCGTACCGAAATCCATGATGGTGACGAGATGGGGATGCCGCAAGCGCGAGGTGATCTCGGCCTCCCGGCGAAAGCGGGCCAGGGCTTCCGGGTTCGAGGCCAGCTCCCGAGCCATCACCTTCACCGCCACGCGCTGGTCCAAGCGCAGCTGAACCGCNNAGGGTCGGCTCCTCCGTGCCGGGCGCCTGTATCGAGGTCCCACCCCCAGACTCGACCGCTTGCGCCGCACCGTGGCTCATGATCATCCCCAGAGACTGAGGAGGCATTGTATGCCGCGGAGGCCAGCTGCCAAGAAACTGGATGCTCGCTGCATCATCGGCGGGCTTCCCCAAGGGGTACTCAGGCGCGAGCTACGGCTGTCGGCAATCCTGGGGGACGCTCGTACAGTCGGCCGGCCAAGGCAGATCCACGAAGCACAACGCCATTTCTCCCGCTCGCCATGATCTTGCGGATCGCGCGTCTCGAACCCGGGCGACACCATGCGTGGAACCGCGCCGTTACGATGGCCAGTGGTCTGGACGACCGCCCTTCGTGTCCGCGAACGCGCCCGTCGACGGTGTCGAGCCGATGAGCGAGCGGGAGCTCAGGTGCCAGCTTCATCAACCTCCGGCACGGCTTGTCTTCGTTCAGCGTCGACCGCCTGGTCTGCCACCGGAATGCCCAGCGGCGGGACGCCCACGGGGCGGCTCGTAGGTGTGTCGCACGGGCGCGCCCTGCATGCGACGCTGGTAGAGCCCCGCTGGCTCCCTGTCGTAGTGATTCCAGCGACCACCTTCCCGATAGCTCCATCGATTGCCATACCAGTACATGGGCCGCCCCTCGAAGTAGACAGGCGCGGTTGTGGCGATATACGCGTCGGGCGGGTAGTCGTCGTAGCCAATGAAGGGAACGCATCCCGGGGTGGCTGCGAGCATCGCGCTCAAGCCGACAGCGCACGCAAATCCTCGAAGCATTCCTGTCTGATGGTCTAGGCTCATTCGTTCCCTCCGTTGCTGTGAACCGAATGCTCGCGGAGCCTCTGTGCAAACTCGGCGCGCTGATCCGGGGTGAGCACGGGGCTCACTGCCTCGACGAAGTGCGCCAAGTGGGCCGCGCCCCAGCCAGCGAGGTGCGCGTTCGCGCCGTTCGCACCCGTGAGCGCCTTTGCATCGAACTTCTCGCTGCGGAAAGCATTGCCGAATGCCTGGATGTGCGTGGCGATCTCCTGCAGGTCAAGCCGCGGCACTGCCTTCATTCCCTCGCCGAGTCCCGCACGTATCTTGTCCACTTGATCTTGCGTCAGACCAAGATCGGTCGTGAGCATCGCGAGCCGACTACCTTCCGGATTCGCCGGATCGGTCTCCTCCGCATTCGCCTTTTGCCAGACCGACCAGTGCGCCTCGACCTTGTCCACAAGCGCGGCTCGCTCGGGTGGCGTCAGTACCGTATGCAACTCGTTCAGCGCATCCGTGGCTGCGTCGTGCACTATTGCAGCCGCGGCTGATACCTGGGCGATTGCGGCGTCCACGGTCGTCGCGTCGAGGTTGGCCGCGGCAACCCCATCGGCCAGTACAGCCGCCAGCCTTTGCTGCGCGGCGCGCGCCGGCTCCATGCGAGCGTGCAGATCCCTTCGAATCTTCTCCACAGCCGGCCGCTGTTCGGGTGAGATGCCCAGCGTGTCGAGGCTCAAGGCGACGAGGAGAGTCACTCCACCGTGGTGGTGGTGGCGGTGGTGCTCCGTCAGACCAGCCGCGACCTCGTCAACGTCGGAGGCGCTTGCAGCGGTAGCTGGCGGNNCATTTTGCTCAGGTTCAAGACCTTCGGATGTTCCATTCGTGCCACAACCATGTGCCGAATTCCTCCCCGACGCAAGGTGCCCCAGCAAGGTGGCCCAGGGCGAGTCGCGAACCTCTGGGGCACTCATCGTGGTCCTCCGCCTCTTGGATGCGCGGCCTCAGCAGAGTCGCCTCCAGGCGCGGACGCGTGGGCGTTCTTGGCCACCCTGGGGTGCGCAGTCGGGACGACGACCATCGCCGAGGAGGCAATAGCGTGAGCATGTCTGACCGGACCTTGAGCACCTTCGAGTACCGCAAACGGGCCGGGAGCATCTACATGACGGTGTTTTCGGCTATCGATCCAATCGCCGGCAGGTTCAGGTTTCTCAGCGGGTAGGGGGCAGGGCGGGCGCAGGTCGGGATGCGGTGCGGCATTCTCGGCTCGAAGTGCCAGGCCCCGCTCCCCCTCATCGCGCTCATCAAGACCGGGGACATCGCCAAGAAGATCCTGACCGCGATGCACCTGCCCTGCTCCTTCGGCGCCTAGGGCCTACCCACCCTGCCCCGACCCCACGCGGCTTCGCCGCGCCTGCCGCCTCGGGCCGCGGGCGGTGGTGAGGACTGGTCGAACTGGTCGAGCCGCTCTCGGCGAGGACGCGATGGGGAAGACTGCGCCTCGAGGTAGAGACACGCCGTCGAGGAGATGCCGGAGGCGCCCGGACATGCGAAACGCGGCTCGCAAGGGGCGGGTTCCGGGCACGGAGCCGCGATGCCGTGACGGGCAGTAGGGGTTCTCGGACGAAGAAACCCCTTTCGAAACGCTTAGGCACTGTTCACGGAGCCAGTCCGCTACACGCAGATGGGCATGTCAAATGCCCAAGCCACGCAACCCTATCCTGCCGAGGCTGGTTAGCCGCCGCTGCAAGTCCAAACCGACTTGGTCGAAACCGATCCGGCATCGATGATGTCCTGGAGAGCGGTCAAGCCACCGTCAGGAAGTGCCACGTACCCGCAGTGGTCGCTCATCAGTGAGCTTGGATAACCCGAGATTCTCTCACCGACACATTGGCCGGACAGACAACGCACCTGAATCGTGGGCGGTATACACGCCGTGCACATCCCTCCCGGCGGAGACTGAATTGCAGGCGGCCCAGCCGCACCAGGGGCTTTGCTGTAGAGGTAGGCGATGTTCATGCAACTGTCGATTTCGATGCAACAGTCGGAATCGTTCCGACAGGGATAGCCAACAGCGGTGTCGAAGATCGGGCCGAGATCCCCGGCAACCGTATCGAGGCGCGCATCCGGGAATCCCGGAGCCTCTGCCGGCGCCAGATCCTTCGCCGCAACGTCGGGGGCGTCGACGGTGGCGTCGGCTTGGAGATTTGTGGTGTCGCTGGTGATCGCAGGTACATCCTTGGTGTCAGCGGTCACGACCACGTCGGCATAAGGAACCGATGCATCGCGGGTGTCGACCACGGCCGGCGCATCCGTGCTGTCGACAGCGGCATCCTTATATTGCCGCAGCTCCGACGGTGAATCGGATCCACAACCGATGTCCTGCGACCGCTGCCCTGGTCAGCAAATCAGCCTTGCCGTCGTGGAGATTCCCCCGTGATTCCAGCGTTGGCGCTGTTGCGTACATGAAAGTGCGGAAGGTCCTCGTACGCAGCTGCGAAAAAGTCAGACTAGCTTGCACGGTGGCCCGTACGCTGCCAGCTCTCTATCCACGGTCAAGAGGGTGAGGCCTTCAGTCTGCGCCTGGGCCAGCAGAATTCGGTCGAAAGGGTCCTTGTGCAGAGATGGGAGCGCACGAACGGCGATCGCGTGCTCGCCGGTGATGGGCAACTCCTCGTAGCCATGGAGCAGGAGCCCCTGTCGCAGCTGTTGCGCATCCACCTGGAGATCGGATCTGCCGAGGCCAATCTTGATCACCACTTCCCAGACACTGGCCGCGCTGAACAGGAGGGTGTTGCTCCGTGCCCTCAGGATGGAGAGGGCAGCCTTGGGCAGGCGCTGCGGGGAACCGGCCGCCCACAGCAGGAGGTGAGTGTCGAGAAGTACCTTCATTTCGCGGTGCCAAACCGGCTGGCGATCTCGTCACGTCCCATCTCGTCGAAATCCTTCGGAACCCTCGTCTCCCCTTTCATGAAGCCAAGGCGATCCTCGGGAGAGTCCTTTGCGTTGATGGGGATGACACGAGCAAGCGGCTTGCCTGCCTTCGCGATGACGAAGGACTCGCCGCGGGCAACACGCGCCACGAGACGTGAAAGATGGGTCTTTGCTTCATGGATGTTGACGACGGTCATGGCTACTATTGTGGACTAACTTTGGTTAGTTCACAAGGGTCAACGGCGGTCGCTGCCCGAGGGAGGTTGCTCTGGATCGGGTCGGCGGGGGTGGTCACCCGCCCCTAGCGCCCACACCACCGGACGTGCCCGGTAGGCCAGAGAGAGATCCCTCATGTTCCACAGGTTTCGGGCGGAAAACCCGTTGCGCCCTGGGAACGGGAGTGTACGTGGCACAGGGACGAAACCGGCGGAGCTCTGCCAGCGCGCCGCCGCCGCCGAGGCCATCCTACGAAACGCGGCCCGCAAGGGGCGGCTTCCGCGCACGGATGCCTGGTAGCGCGACGTGGGGGAGAGGTTCTCGGAGGAAGAAACCCCCTTTGCAACGCTTAGGCACGTGACGAACGCTATTGTGTCGTCACGCCGCTGCTGCACTTCCCGACGCAGGTCAAGAAGTTGTCGGTCGCGCAGTCGCAGGCCTCGCAGAACGCGCAGCCCACGTCGCCGCAGGACGTGACGTCGTTCAGGCACTTGGTGATGCACGCCGTGTTCGCCTGTGAGCAGAGGTTGTCGAAGGTGGCGCCCTTGAGCTGCGGGCACATCGTGCCGACCCGAGTCTTAGCGTCGGCGCAGCTGGAGAGATTCGTAGGCGCGCAACCGATGAACTTGCCGCCACCGCAGACGCAGGCGCCGGAGCCGCATTGCGGGAACGGGCAGTAGCACGCGTCGCTGATGATGCGGCAGTCACTGGCGGCCACGCACGAGCACTCGTCCAGATTCACACAGGCGAGCGTCGCCCCGTCGGTCCTCGTGTCGACGGCGGCGTCCGCCGACGCGCAGATAGGGCAGGCACACGGGTCGTTGGGATTGGGCACCATGCCGCCCACGCACGCGATGGCCGGACATGCTACCGGCGGACACGCGACGACGTCAGACTGTCCGCCGTCCACCGCTACGCAGGTCGGGCAACCGCAATCCGGGGTCACAAGCACCTGGCCGGGCCCGCACAGGGGATACGCGCACGGCAGAGCCAGGCACGCGTCCGCCGCCGCATCCTTGACAATGCCGGCGTCTGGCCCTGCACAGAGGGGGCAGCCGCAAGGATCAGGATTCGGGATCTCGCCATACAGACAACCAATGGCCGGACAGGCGACCAGGGTCGCACAAGTGGTGGTTCCGCCCGCGCCGCTACCGCCGCGTCCGCCCGGGGCCGTGCTGCCACCCGCGTTGCTGCCGCCGCGTCCGCCGACGACAGTGCTGCCGCCAGACGCAGTCGTGTTGCTGCCACCTCGCCCGCCGAGGGTCGTGCCGCCACCCGCGTTCGCGCCGCCGCGCCCGCCCAGGACCGTGCTGCCGCCCGCGCTGGTCGTGCCACCGGCCGCGATCCCGCCCGAGCCCTGGATGACACCACCGGATCCCCACGCGCCCCCTGCTGCAAGCACGCCGCCTGCGCCCGCGCCACCCGACCCGGGTGCGCCGCCCGATGCGCTGGACTGTCCAAACCGTCCGCCCGTGCCCGGCCCCTGAGTTCCGAGCCCGGTGCCGTCACAAGCCAGACCAAGCGTGGCGACCAAACACAATGTGAAGCTGCCTTTGACATTGTTCATGGGTTTGCTCCGCCGCATCTTGTAGCAAGCTTCGTGCCGCCGTCCGAGATCTGCGATTGCCTGAGTTTCCCTTGGATTACCGGGCGGCACAAGAGGCGCGTGTTCAGAATTCTGAGGGGCGCAGGTATTACGTACCGCGCTTCCGCGGTATTGACCCACCCAGAGAACGTGTTTGCAAGCCCGTGAACATTTGCCAGGCTCGCGGCTCCAATGGCGCAGACGTGACCTCCCAAACATGCCAGATTGGTGTGGTGCGACAGCTCTTTGACCGCTGCGCGACCGGCGAGGGGCAGGCCTGGCGCGATCTGCACCGGACCTACCACCCGACGGCATGTCGGTTCCTCGTGCACATGGGCGTTGCAGGCGACGAGCTGGAGGACGCGTGCCAGGAGGTATTCGTGCAGGTCTTCCGGTATCTCGCGCGCTTCCAGCACCGGGCCGATTTCCAGACCTGGCTCTACAAGCTGTGCTTGAGCCAGGCAAGCCGGCTGCGCCGCCGGCGCAAGCTGCAGCAGGCGCTGGGCTGGGTGATCGGGCGCGAGAGCGCCGCCCACGCCACAAGCGCCGGTCACGACTGGACCGAGGCGATGGCGGCGGAGCGCGTGCGGCAGGCCCTAGACAAGATGAAGCCCATTCATCGCGAGGTGTTCGTGCTCTTCGAGCTCGAGGGCGTGGATGGCGACGAGATCGCGCGCGTTTTGGGCTGCCCGGCCGCCACGGTTCGCCGGCGGCTGCACTATGCGCGCCAGGAATTTGAAGAGCTTCTGTGTGCCGGCGGTAGTCCCGCCGGAAAGGGGGAATCCCCATGAGCAAGCAAGACGAAAACTGGCCTCGGCCGATGAGGACCGAGCCCGGCCCGGCCGGGGCAGCGCTGCGCAAGTACGAGCAAGGGACGAGCGATGCCAGAAACGAAGCAGCCGCGTATGACCGTGTGCTGGCGCGGCTCGACCGGCCCCGGGCGTATTTCCGCTGGGTGTGGGCCTTCGGGACGACCGCGGTAGCCTTCTCCTCGCTGCTCTTGCTGTGGCCGGAGCACGCGCCCCCACCGCCGGGCTTGCCGGCCACGGCAGTGGAGGCCCCGGCGCCCGTGGCAGCCTCTCCGCAGATCCAGCTCGGCGCGAATCCGACGGCGCTGCCCGCCGGCAAGCTCGTGCTCGCAGGCGGCGTCGCGGCCGAGCTCGCGGCCGGCAGCTCGGCGAGCGCGCGGTTGCAGAACGGCACACTGGACATCGTGCTTCTGAGCGGTCGCATCGAGCTACACGTCCCTCCCCGCCCAATCGGCCAGGCCTTGCTGATTGCCGCGGACCAGTTCCTCTTCACGGTGGTCGGCACGGTCTTCTCAGTGTCCAAGGATTCGCGCCATCTCGATCTCCAGGTCAGCGAGGGATTGGTGGCCGTGTCGAGAACCGGCGAGCATGTGGCCACCGTGGCGTCGGGTGAAACCTGGGAAGCCCCTCCGGCCGCCCCGTCGCCCGCGCCACCGAGCCACAAGGACCGGGCGCCTCGGCTCGCACGGCGGGCCTTGGGACTGGACTGCGACCGATTCACCGGCGACCA
The DNA here is from genome assembly GCA_003136095.1 of Myxococcales bacterium. Classification (GTDB taxonomy): domain Bacteria; phylum Myxococcota_A; class Polyangia; order Fen-1088; family Fen-1088; genus Fen-1118. Next base: position 17,883 of record PNBO01000427.1, on the reverse strand, counting down.
AGGGCCGCAGAAGGTCGCGTGCTTGCGGGAGCTGGCACTTGGAGGCGGCCCCGAGGGCGAGCGCGCGCAGCACGCGCTCGGGCGCTACCTGCGCGACGACATGGCCGACCCGACGGCGGCGCTCGCGGCCTTCGAGGCCCAGCGGGCTCGCTATCCGCGCGGCGAGCTTCGGGCCGACGCCGATCGCGCGATCATCGGCCTTCTGCCCCGGCTCGGCCGCCACGGCGAGGCGCTGGTCGAGACGCAGTCGTTTCTCAATGCGCAGCCCGAGGCCGAGGATCGCGCCGAGATGCGCCTCCTGCGCGGCGACATCTATCGCGCCATCTTCCAGGACGCGATGAGCGCCGAGCGCGAGTACGAGGAGGGCGCCGAATCCCCTGGCCGGACTGGCGACGACAGCCGGTTTCTCCACGCCCTGTGCCTGGAGGCGCTTGGCCGCACGGACGAGGCTCGCCTCGCCTATCGCGACTACCTCGCGCAGCCCGGAACCGCGCACGCGGGCGAGGCCAAGCGACGCATGGAACGATTGGTGCGGTGAACATTTCCGTTCGAGCCGGCTCGAACAGTCATGAAGGGTCCACCACGACAAAGGAGGACGAACATGACTTGGAGAATCTGGTTCTGCGCTCCCATTGGCATCCTGCTGGCAACGCCAGCGCCCGCCCTGGCCGAGAAGTACACGAAGAAGACCTTGGACATGCAGGGCGTATCGGTGCCGGTGCACGCGGCGCCGCAGCTCAGGGCGAAGGCGGGGGCCAAGACCGGGCCGGTCCTGCTGACCCTCGAGCAGTTCACCGAATGGAAGCAAGCGAACATCCAGAAGTACACCGACAAGCAGATCGCCCAATTGCGCCAGCTGATAGCGCTCGCCAGCCCGGACGATCCCAAGCTGCCGGACTACTGGTTCCGCCTGGGCGAGCTCTACAGCGAGAAGTACCGGTACTGGAACAATCGCGCCCGTAGCCTCGACGAGAAGATCTTCCGCGCCAAGCAAGACGAAGATGCCGGCTCGGCCGAGCCCGAGCGACGCGAGCAGAAGGAGGATGCGCAGAAGGCCGACCAATCATTGCTGAAGGCGGTCTCCCAATTCACCACCGCGGCGAGGTATCCGCGCTACGAGCGCATGGACGAGGTTCTCTACCGGCTGGGCTACTTGTTGCGCAGTGCCGGCCACGAGGAGCAGGCGCGTGAGATCTCCCATCGCCTGCTCAAGGACCATCCGCAGTCTCGCCACGTGCCAGACGCGTACCTGGCGTTCGCCGACGATTTCTTCGCCAAGGGCGCCATGGCGCAGGCGCTGGTCTTCTACGGCTAGGTCACGCAGCGGTGGCCACGCCTCCCGAACCCTGCCCGCCGCTCGCAGCACCGCCCGTGGCGGATCCGCCCGTTGCCTGTCCACCGCTGCCTCCGCCGCCGGTAGAAGTGGTCCCGCCCGCCGCACTTCCTCCCGAGCCCCGGGTCGCCCCGCCGCCGGTGCCGCCGGTCTTCACACCTTGACCGGAGCTGCTGCAAGCCATGGGGGCGAGGCCAAACGCTCCCACCCGCATCACGAACGTGAACCTTCTTCGTTGTTCCATGGCGACCAATGCTCCGAAAGACGCGGTTCAATCACGGAAGATTACTCCCTTCACGTAGGAACAGGCCCCGGAAAGGTCGAATCGATCACCAAGAACCATCCCGTCCACGAGCGCCGATTCAATTGGCTGGAAGCGCGGTGCGGCTGCCCACGGCCGCCACAAACGGGCTTTCCATCGGATCAGAGGTGATCGAATCTCCCAGTCTGCGACAATAGTTAGACGGTCCAATCATGCACCAAGCCAAATCGACATCTGGGTTCTGGAAATCTGTTCCTTTCGTCCTTGTAGTCTGCTGCGCGCCGATTGCCTGTTCGTCTTCGACGCCGATCCATCCGGGCGGTGGGAGCGGTGGCGGCGCTGCTGGTGGAGCGACGCCGGCTACCAACGCGACCGGGGGTGCGGGCGGGAGCGCTGCCGGGGGTGGCTCGGGCGGGGTTGGTGGCAGCGGCGTTTCCGGCACCGGCGGAAGTAACGGGGTCGGCGGTGCGGGCGGTTCCGCGTCGAGCAGCGGCGGTTTCATGGGTGGTGGAGGCGCAAGCTCGACCGGAGGCTCGACCAGCAGCAGCGGCTCGACTAGCCGAGACGGCGGCGCCGACAGCGGGCAAGCCGGCGGAGGCGCTGGGACCGGAACTGGGACCGGCGGCAAGGTCGGCAGCGGCGGCACGACGAGCACGGGTGGCACGCTCGCGACCGGCGGTGCGGGCGGGGCTGGCGGCGCCAGCAATGCCGGTGGCAGCTCGAGCACGGGTACGTCAGGAGCTGGCGGGGCGAACGGGACCGGTGGCAAGGTAGGCGGCGGCGGCAGCTCGAGCACGGGCGGCAGTACGGGAGGAGCGACTGGCACCGGTGGCGGCGCGGGCGGCTCCACGCTGTGTCCCCCTGGAATCACGCAGACGATCACCGTCGCGAAAGACGGCAGTGGCCAATTCACGACCGTGCAAGCGGCCGTGAATTCGATCGCGAGCGGCAGCTCCACGCATACGCGCATCGACATCAAGGCCGGCACCTACACCGAGAAGCTGACCATCGCCAGTCGCACGAACCTGTGCCTGGTCGGCGCAAGCGCGACCACGACCATCCTCACCTACGGTGATGACAACGCCTCGGCGGGCGGCACGAGCGCGAGCGCAAGCGTGTACGTCAGCGCCAACGATTTTTCAGCGGCCAACCTGACGTTCCAGAACAGCTTTGGCTCGGGGTCGCAGGCGGTGGCGTTGCGCACGACCGGTCAGCGGCAGCAGTTCTTGAATTGCCGCTTCGTCGGCTATCAGGACACCCTCTACACGCATAGCGGCTCGCAATACTTCAGGGACTGCTACGTGCAGGGCAACACGGACTACGTATTCGGCGGCGCCACGGCGGTATTGCAGAACTGCGAAGTGCGCAACGTCGAGGGCGGCTCCGCCACCACGGCGCCCAACACCGACATCGGCACGGCCTACGGCATCGTCTTCCTCGGCGGCAAGCTCACGGCCGCGTCCGGGGTGAAGGCGAATTCCGTCGCTCTCGCCCGCCCCTGGGGCGCCGATGGCTTCGCGGCTTTCCTGAACGCCGACCTGGGCGCGCACATCCTTGCCGCGGGGTTCGTCGCCATGTCGGGAAACCAGCCGCAGAACGCGCGCCTTCACGAGTACGGCAGCACGGGCAGCGGCGCCAACCCGTCGTCGCGCTCCTCGTATCAGCTCAGCGCAAGTCAGGCGGCGGGCTACACGCTCGCGAATATCTTCGGGAGTTGGACCCCCACGTACAGTCAATAGCGCGACGGCGTGTTGAATCGCGGGCGCGGCATGGTCACTTTCGCCGAGCAGGCCAGGGTCAATTCCGATGAGCCGCGAAGATCAGGTTGAGTTCGCGGGTCTATTGCACCTGGGCGCGCCGGCACTGACCGTTCTTGTCGCGTACCCAGTCCGCCGCGCCCGCCGACCGGATCCACAATCTCGCGCTTGGTATCCAGCCAAAGGAACAGCCGCTATGCAGACGCTGCGTCGGTGGTGGCATCCGTCCCGCCTCTTCGATTCCGGCATTGGGGGAGACTCGCCTCGGTGACGGCGAAACAGCACTTGTTCGGACTACACTGAGCGACGGGTCAACGTGCACACCCAGACATTTCGATCCTGATTCGGTCACCGCCCAACGGTGTCCATTTCGCGCGACCGTAGCGAAAGTGGCGATTCTGCGATAGATTCGGCCGTCGACCAGACGTGGCACCACTCTGCCTGCCCCGGCCCGTCAATTGCATTATTGCTAGAGCATGAAGAATCCATCTCTGACGACATCGCGACTGCCGTGGCTAATCTTTGGGCTGGTCGCAGCTTGCGGCTCCGGGCTGCCACTTGGGGCCGACGGGGGAAAAGGGGTCCTCGGGGCCACGGGTGGCTCGCAGCCTTCAACGACAGCCTCACCCTCTGGCGGTGCCGGCGGCGAGGGCACGGGCGGCACCTTGGGCACGGGCGGCGTTCCGTCCGGCGCCATTCCAGATTCGGGAACGGGCGGCAGCGCGGGTGGACCAGGGGGAACCAACGTGATCGTTCACGCGTGCCCGAATGACCTGCAGCAACTCTTCCCCTGCTACGAATGTGATCCCTTGCCCGCTGGGCGCACGGATGGTTGTCCGCCAGCGTCTACTTTTTGCAGCACCGATTCCGATCCGAACGCTGATGTTCGCTATCCAGCCGGCTGTAGCGTCAAATACGGACAGTACTACGCCCCCTACTACCCAAACGATTTGGAGTCTGCTTATTGCACAGGGTCTTTCTGGCAGTGTCTCATGTAGGCCACCGCACTTCGCGGATGCACCAAAGGACCGCCACGCCGACCGCGGCTTGCCGGCTGGCGAGCTCGGCGCCGTAACGGCCATCCAGCGCGCCAACAGTGACCTCCGGTCCAGCCCGCATCCCCATACCCTCTTTCTCGATGGCGTCTACGCAGAAGACCGCGACGGCAGGGGCCAGATGTTCCACCCCGCGCCCGCGCCTCGGGCCGCGGGCGGCGGTGAGGACTGGACGAACTGATCGAGGCGCTCTTGGCGAGGACGCGATGGGGTAAACTGCGCCCCGTGCTCGAGACACGGCTTCCAGGAGATGCCGGAGGCGCCCGGACAGGCCAAACGCGGCCCGCAAGGGGCGGGTTCCGGGCACGGAGCCACGATGCCGCGATGGGCGGTAGAGGTTCTCGGACGAAGCCCCCTTCGAAACGCTTAGGCAGCCAGCGAGGATCCATGTGGCGAAAGAAGTCACCGTGATGTTGGACCACGATAGCCGGCACGGAGGCTACTCGACAAGATGAAGGCCAAATTCGTCAACACCGCAGGGTTGGATTGATAGGGGATATTGGACCCTCTTGCAGGCCGACCTATAGTTGTTGGAACCAAGCGAAGCCCAAACACCCATGAATATCGGCGAACATCCACCAGCCTGTCGTGACATCTCCCACCTTCTCCTGGGCTGCGGCGTCATTGCGAGCGCGGCTTTCATTGCATTCTTGCCATCCCTCAACCACGGCTTCGTGAACTGGGACGACAACTTCTACGTGATCAACAATCCCGACATACGGGCTTTCACACTCAGGAATCTATCGAAAGTCTTCTCGTCAACCTATGTAGGCAATTATCAACCGCTGACCATGCTTGCCTACATGGCGGAGTATTGCTTCTTCCGATTGAATCCTGCGCCCTATCACAGCGCTAGTCTGGTGCTTCATGTCGTCAATGCCATTCTGGTGTTCGCATTGTTCCTGGGACTTTCCCGGCACCATCTCACAAGTCTCATCGTTGCCATCTTGTTCGCCGTTCACCCGTTGAGGGTTGAATCCGTGGCCTGGATTGCCGAACAGAAGGATCTTCTGTCGGCCTTCTTCTATCTTCTTTCGTTGCTGTTCTATGTTTGGTATTTGCGGGAGAGACGCCCTGGGTTCTACTGGCTCTGCATGGTCTTGCTTCTGTTCTCACTCCTGTCAAAGCCAATGGCCGTGAGTCAACCGTTTGTTCTGATTCTCATTGACTATCTATACAACGGAAGGGTGGACAAGAAGACGTTGTCCAGCAAGGCAGCGCTCTTCGCCATCGTGGCTGCATTTGCCATTCTGGCCATTCTTACTCAAAGGATATCGGGTGCGACGCCAAGGTTCCACCAGGTTTCAACGCTTCAGCGGCTGTGCGTTCCGTTCTATGGCCTGGTCTTTTACGTGGCCAAGACCCTTTTGCCCCTGCGTCTCTGCTCATTGTATCCTCTGCCCCCGAATCTTACCGGTGGCACGATGGTTGTCCTATTTGTGGCGCCACTCTTGGTGCTGGGCGGCGCTGTGGTCGTCTACTGTGTTCGTGCGTACTCCCGCGTGCTGGTGTTCGGTTGCCTGTTCTACCTCGTTACTTTGCTTCCGGTACTCCAAATCGTGCCCATTGGAGATGCCATCGTCGCTGAGCGCTATACCTATATCCCGGCGTTGGGACTCTGCTTTGCATTGGCCGCATTGTGCCGATTCCTGTTCGAGAAGAAGCTCAAGAGTACTATGTCGAGAAGCGCGCTGGGCGTGGGCCTATGTGCGACCATCATCGTTCTGGCTTGTGCGACGTATTACCGGTGCGATGTGTGGAAAGACAGTCTTTCTCTTTGGAACGATGTCATCGCAAAATATCCCAGCGCGGTCTCTTACAACTACCGAGGGAGTGCCTATAGTATTCATCGCGAGCCGGAGCGTGCCATTGAGGATTTTGATCAGGCGATTCGGCTGGATCCAGGGTATGTTGAGGCGTACGACAATCGCGGCTTTGCCCATCTCGCCAAGCGAGACTATGACCTTGCCATCGAGGATCACACGGATGCGCTCAAGCTCAATCCTAGAGACGCGCTGGCATACAACAATCGTGGCCTTGCCTACAAGTACAAGGGCGACTACGGTCGTGCTGTCGAGGATTTCGAGAATGCCATCAGGCTGATTCCGACTGCTCTGCTGTACAATAACCGCGGTGCCACCCGTGATGCCATGGGCGAGCATCAGCGGGCTGTTGAAGACTTTGATGAGGCGACAAGGCTCAATCCCGATTACGCACCGGCGTGGCATAATCGTGGCCTTTCCTACAAGGCCATGGGCGACGATATTCAGGCTCTCAATGATTTCAGGAAAGCGTGCGACCTGGGGCATCGCGCGGCTTGTCAATTGCTACGGAGACAGTGAAAAGCGCAAGCCTTCCGACCGGGACTGGGTGGTGGCGGTGTTGATGTCGGACGCGGCGGTGTGACCATGAGGGCGCAAGTGTGCCGCGAGCCCAGCGCGATATCGAGACCGCGCGCGGCCAAACCTTGCAACGGGTCCCGTCTACCTCGGTCGATGACGTCCTGGAGAGCGGTCAAGCCACCGTCAGGAAGTGCGACGTACCCGCAGTGGCCAACCATCAGGGGATCGGGTCCCGCGTCTTCGTGCTCTTCGCCGTTCGTTCCGGGTTCGCGTGGCACCGATTCATCTGCACCGCAGATTGGCCAGTCGGCTACCGCGTGGTGTTCAGAAGGTCGTCGTCGAAATTCTTGGACGAAATCCCGAGGATTCGCAGCTTCTTGGAATGGCTGGCGTGAACAGGGATCCAGCCGTGCTTGCGGCGCTACGGGACGACCTCGATGGCGCCGGCCATGACATCGCCCTGGGGATTGCCTTGATCGAGGCAGTAGTAGCCGTAAAGCCCGACCGCTGCCAGGGCGAACGACGCGGTCGCGCCAGTGTCGCGATAGGCCAGCAGCAACTCCGGGCCGCAGGACGGCGTCAGCGGATGGCGAATGAAGTCACCAGAAAACGTTACCGTCTGTCCGGAAGGAATCATCAAGCACTTGGGGTCGTAGCTGAAGTCCTGGAAGTGAACGGTCCGATCGGCATCCGCCGCCGTAGCATCCGTGAACGACACGCAGCCCGCGAAGGCCGCCGGACAGGCAGCACCGGCTTCGGCCCCACTGCGGGGAGCGTCGGTCGCCGCGCCGTCGAGCCCCACGACCTGCCCGGAAGCCTCCGGGTTGCTGGCATCATCCGTGTTTGGCTCGACAACTACCTCGACTGGCCCGGCGTCCGTAAAGCTCACGGCGTCGGCTGCGGGTTGGGGCCGTGCGGAATTCGCGCCGCAGCCCCAGAGGCACGCCAGAACCCAAGGCGTGCCTCTACCCGGCCATCGCGATGCTCGCGGGTACCTACCTCGGTTGGCTGCAGGGGTTCCCGCCGTTGGCGGTTCGGCAAGCTTGCGCTTCGACGCGGCAACGAGGTCAGGGTTTGCCAATCTGTCCGCGAATCTCACCGCCGGGGTTGGCGGCGGTGTGCGCGTTGACATAGAAATTGCCGGCCTCGAGGTTCGCAAGGTCGGCGGTCGTGATGGCTTGGGTGCCCTGGGCCCCAATACTGGTGAGGGTCAGCGGGTAGAGAACCCCACCGTTGACTCCGACCGCGCCGGTGTGGATGTGCGCCGCGGTCGCCGTGAGCCCGGTGAACACGGCCTCGTAGCGCAGATTCGTCCCCGTGGGGTCCAGGATGAACTGGGCCCCGCCGGTCGCCGAGGTCGTGACGGGGGGAACTTCGCTCGCGCCGCTGAGCGCGGCCGAGTACAGCACCTCGCCCGGTTGCATGAGCTGGCCGCGCAGCTCGCCGGCGGGATTCGCCGAGGTGTGGACGTTCACGTACCAACGACCGTCCGCGAGATCCTGGGCGTCGGCGCTGGTGATGGTCAGGGTTCCGTCCATCGTGGTGGAAATCGGCGCGAAAGGATAGATGACCCCGCCGGCCAAGGTGGCAATGCCTTTGTGGATGTGCGCATTCGTCGGGGTCAGACCGGTCGTGGTCACGTGGTAGCGCAGGTTCGTCTTGGCGGCGTCGAGAATCACGGCCGCGCTGCCCGTGCCCGCGCTGGTGACCGGCGGGGTTTCCTGACTACCGGTCAGGTTCGCGACCCAGAGCGAATCGCCCAAGTGAAGAATCTGTCCACGAATCTCGCCGCCCGGATGGGTGCTCGAATGTACGTTGACGTACAGCTTGCCTTGCTCGAGGTTGTCCGCGTCCGTAGCCGTAATGGTCAAGGTTCCGCTCATGGTCGTGCCGAAGGGCGAGAACGGGTAGATGATGGCCCCGTTCTCGCCGGCGGCGCCCAAATGAATGTGGGACGCCGTCCCGCCAACCACGTCGTGACTTACGAGATAGCTAAGTTGTGTGCGATCCGCGCTCAGCGTGAACGCCGCGGAGCCGGTCGCGCTGGTCGCCACGGTCGGGACCTCTTGCGCGCCTGAAAGGGCGGCCACATAGGTCGCCGGCGCTCCGGCCTCGCCCCCGCCACTTTCGGTGATCGCCAAGTCGACGACAGAGGCCTCCGCCGCGGCAGCCTCCACCGCAGCCTGCGCCTCGGTCGCCACCGCCGTGTCGAGAGGCGCGTCGACGGCCGCGACTTCCACGGGCGTTGCGGTGTCGATGATGGTGACCGGCGCATCAGGAAGGGTAGCGTCCGCCGATAACACGGTATCGGCGGGCGCGGGCGCATCCGCGATGGGCGCGAGATCTGCCTTCACGTCGGCCGTCGCATCCTGGGGCGTGCCGGTATCGGGTCGTGTACCACTATCGCTGCCACAGCCCCCTACGACCAACCCCACAAATAAGAAACCGAACCAGTATGTTTTGTTCATGCTCGTCTCTCCTACTGCCATCATGAAGCGTCCGTCCTCGGAGCTCCGCCAACGGAGCACTCCTGATTTCCTGCGTGTGCGATCGACCTAGCACGCGTTGCTTGCATGGCAAGCAGATTCGGAACAAGGAGGAGCAAACTGGTCTGCTTTATGACGGCATTCACCATTGGGGTGAAGCAAGTCACATGGAGGGGCACACTTGCAACGTCAGGCGTGTAACCCTTTCCACCGCTCGGCATCTGAGATCTTTTCCCTCGCCAGCTGGCCGTCCGGGCGCCTAAACACCGTCGTTCTGTAGTGTGAAGGTCGGGGCGGCGACCGATGGGGGTAGGTGTGGCCCTCGGCGATGGGTTTCGGGACAGCACGGGACCAACAACGTCGCGTCTCTACGGCACCACGGTCAGCGGCACCGTGCCCCTGACGGACCTGGCGTTGCCGCGGATGTCGCCGTTGAGGATCGTCACGGGCACGGGCGGCGTTAGCTGGAAGCGGTAGCCCTTGTTGTCGTCCGCGAGATCCACTTCCTGGCCCTTGTATTCGAGGTGCCGGACGTAATCCTCGGGCACGATGCCGTCGCGCACGTGCGCCCGGTGCCGAACCAGGAAGCCCGCGAGGCGCAGGACCAGGTGGTTGTGCAGCCGGTGGCAGCCGCTGCTCTCGCCGCGTTTGACCGATCGGTAGGCCGCTGTGCCGTGCGTCCGGATACGGTGATCCATGAGCTGGGGCTCGCCGTGCTCGTCACGCCCCTCGATCTGCAGGTGCGTGATGGCCACCAGCCCGTAGGCCGCGCGATAGCCCGGGCCGATGACCTCGGTCTTGGGCTCCCAGGTGTCGCCTCGCTTGACCAGCAGCCGGCGTGTGGGCATGCCCGGCGCCGGGTGCCAGGTCGGGGTGGCAAGAATCTCGGGCCAGAGGGCATCGCCGGTGACGGACGCCTTGTACTTGAGTGCCATGGTGCCGTCGGATTGCTGAATCGTCTTCCAGCCGCCGATGGTGGTTGGCCAGCGGCACAGGGCCACCTCGCGCTCGCCCACGCGCGCGTATAGCGTGAGGGTCGGGCGGTCGCTGACCGGAGGATGCCACTTTTTCTTGCCGTCCTTGTCGAGGGCCGGCCGCTTTAAGACCACCTCACCGCGGTCTATCTCGGCGCGCAGGTCCATCTTGGGGCCGTGGTAGGCCGGCAGCGGCGGCAGGCGAATCGCGACCGCCGTGGGCAGGGGGGCAGGCGCCTTGGGCGAGGCTGCTTTGTGCACGGATCGTCGCGAGGAAGGCGGCGGCGTCGGAGGAACCACCAGCGTGCTCGCGAGGACGGCCTCGGGTGATGTCCAACCCAGCGCCTGGCTGGCGGCCTGGGTGGCCGCAGCGATCAGATCTGGGGCGCCCGTGATCTTGCCAGGCGCCGAAGGCGCTTCGGCTTGCTTGGTCGCCGCTTCCACGGGCAGGGGCCGGAACTCGGCGCTGTCCAGCTGGCGCCCCTGCACCTCACCGAGAACACCCAGGGCCGAGCCGTCCTCGAGCAGCCCGGTCGCGTCGACAACGCGCTCGCGTAGCGCGCGCAGCAGCGCCCGGAAGTCGTGCTCGCGGCTGTCGGCCAGAAGCGTGGTCCGGGTTTCGAGATCGATGCTCCCGTTGTCCGCGAGCATGTGCAGGCGCTGGTAGGCCTGCAGGCTCGCGACCGTCCGGAGATCCATCCGAGGAGTTCTGGCCCCTCCGGGCAGCAACCCTTCGCAGCGCAGGTGGGCCTGCATCGCGGTCACGGCCCGCTTTTCCGTCGGGGTCAAGGGGCGTGGCGAGATCGTCCGCCCGGTCAGAATCATGGGCTGTTCGGCGACCGTCGCGGGGTCGGGGTTCGGGACCTTCTCCGGCATTTCCGGCGGGATGACGTTCTTGGGTGACAATTCCGTAAGCACACCGTCCTTCACCTTTTCGTGGCAAACGTGGCGCTTGCTATCCGCCAACCGTCGCCGCACCAGGTTCAAGGTAGGGAATACGCCGAATGCCTCGAAATAGCGGTCCTCGCGGGGGCGCGCGTAGTTACTGCCCCCGCGCATCCGCCCGTTGGCCAGGTCAATCAGATAGGGCCGCAGCGGCTGCGGTTTCTCGGGCTCCTCCGAGAAGATGTACGGCAACCAGTCGTCCGAGAGATCGACCACGGTCAGCCCCTCCTTGCTCGCGTTCTCGGGCGTGGTCTGGCGCATGAAGCGCCCGCCCTCGACGACCATGAGCACACCGCTGGCCGGAGCCGGCTGCGTCACTGAAGCCGTCTGGGCCACCGGCGCAGCATGGGCTACCGGTGCCGGCTGCGCCGCGCGTCCGCTGCCGGCCCAAAGACCGGCGAGCGCCAGCGCGGCTGCGCCGCTTGCCGCCGCGCGGCCGTTGCGGAAACATCGTTGCGCCGGGCTCCGTGGGTACCTCTTCAGCACGAGGCAAGAGCGTAGAAGCTCGACCCACGCGATTCAAGTGGGAGTTTTCGGGCGGAAGGATGGTTACTGCCGAACGAGGTGAACGGTGCCGCTGGCCGAAACCCCCTTCGAAACGCTTAGGCACTACTTCCCAGCATGGGCCGTGGCCTTCGTACACGAAGCCATGGTTCTCGTTGCAGTCGCGCTCCCTGCCGGACCGCGGCAGCGACCGGACCTAGCCAGCCCGCCGGTAGCCAAGTATGGTTCGCGCAGGGCGGAGGGCATATGGTCACAGGCAACGGCAGTCGCGCACCTAGGGACGTGGCATGAGGATCGTCTTCGTATCCAATCGGCTGCCGATCGTGGCCGAAAGGGGGGACGAGGGCTGGACGACCCATGCCAGCGCCGGGGGCCTGGTGACGGCGCTCGCCCCTTTGCTCAAGCGCTGGGGCGGGATGTGGATCGGCTGGGCCGGAACCGCGGAGCTGCAAGGCGCGGAGCTGGCCGCCGCCACGCGCGAGTTCGGAGAGCGCGTCGGGTACGACGTGGCCGCGGTGCCGCTTTCCACCGAGGACTATGGCTTCTTCTACCAGGGCTTCTGCAACGAGATCATCTGGCCGCTCTTTCACGATCTGCAATCGTTCTGTAACTTCGTTCCGGAGTACTGGACCAGCGCGCACAAGGTCGAAGAAGCCTTTGCCGACGTGGTGGAGCGCAACGTGGGTCCGGACGACTTGCTCTGGATCCAGGACTATCACCTCATGGGCCTGGGGCAGACGCTGATCCGCCGCGGGCTGCGCAACAAGTTGGCTTTCTTCCTGCACATCCCCTTCCCGCCACCGGACATCTTCTGCAAGCTTCCGTGGCGGCTGGATGTGTTGAAGGGGCTGCTTCATTATCAAGTCATCGGGCTGCAAACCCGCCACGACCTGAACAATCTGTCCGACTGCGTGCACGCGCTTTTGCCGGCCGCGGAACGCCAGGAAGGCGCCTCTGAATTGCGCTTCGAGATCGAAGGGCGCGAGAGCATCGCCGGCGTCTTTCCGATCGGTATCGACTTCGACGAGTTCGCCGGTGTGGCCGCGACCAGCGCCGTGGAGCAACAGGTGGCGGAGATGCGCCAGAGCTACGCCGGGCAACAGATCATCCTGGGGGTCGATCGCCTCGACTACACCAAGGGTATTCCCTATCGGCTGCGCTCGTTTGGCCGAGCGCTGGAGCGCTATCCCGAGCTGCATCGCAAGACCACCCTGGTGCAAATCGTCGTCCCCAGCCGCGAGACCGTGCCGGAGTATCAGAATCTCAAGGGAGAAATCGAACGGCTGGTGGCCCAGATCAACGGCAAGTACACCCAGCCGGGATGGGTGCCGATTCATCACGTGTTCCGCAGCGTCGAGCGGCAAGAGCTGCTGGCCTGGTATCGACTGGCTGACGTCGGATTGGTGACGCCGCTCAAGGACGGCATGAACCTGGTGGCCAAGGAGTACTGCGCGTGCCAGATCGACATGAATGGCGTGCTGGTCCTAAGCGAGTTCGCGGGCGCTTCCGAACGACTCGGATCCGCGGCGGTGCTGGTGAATCCCTACGACATCGATTGCGTGGCCGCCGCGATTCCCCTGGCCATCATCATGACGCCGGAGGAACGGCGTCCGTCGATGGAGAAGCTGCGTACGGTGGTTCGCGTGGAAAACGTCTACTGGTGGCTCGGCCAGTTCTTGCAGGCCTGCGGCGTGGCCTTGAATGGGAAGATGTCTCCGACCACGGCCGGCCCCGCTGGAGAGCCCGCGGGCTAGCATCCCAAGGGGTTCAACCATGTTCGGTGGATCTATCTCGGCATTCCTCCGCGGGCTGCGCTGGCAGGACGGTGCCGACGTGTTGTTGCTCACGGTCCTGTTTTCCTGGGCCTACACCTGGATGAGGCGCACCATCGCGGTGCAGATGACCCTCGGAATGGTCACCCTGCTCGCGGCTTCCTGGATCGCCAGCCACTTCGGGCTGATCCTGACGTCCTACCTGCTCTCGGCGGTCAGCGCGGTCGCAACCATCGTGGTCGTGGTGGTGTTTCAGCGCGAGATCCGCCGTGGATTGAGCCGCGCCAGCCCGTTGCGCTGGATTCGCAAATGGAGTCGCAAGCCACGGGTGGAGGCGCCGGCGGCGATGGTCGCGCAGGCGGCGTTCGCCCTCGCCGCCGCGGGCAAGGGCGCGCTGATCGTCCTGCCCCGGCACGACTGGGTCGGCGAATACATCAGTGGCGGCATGGCCATCGACGCCCGGCTGTCCTCGGCGCTGCTCGAAGCCGTCTTCACCTCGACGGCTCCGCTCCACGATGGCGCGGTGGTGGTCGGCAACGACCGCCTGGCGTGGGCCGGCGGCGTACTACCCCTCGCTGCGGATACGGGCGACCCGCGCCACGGAACCCGGCATCGCGCGGCGCTGGGACTGGCCAGCGCTTCGGACGCCGTCGTGGTCTGCGTGAGCGAGGAGCGGGGCACCGTGCTGGTCGCTCACGACGCCGGCTTGGCACCGGTGCAGACCGAGGCGGAGCTCCGCGACCTGCTCGAGCGATTGGGCTCGGGCCGCAAGGCGAAGGGTGGGTACTCGTCTGAGCACCCGCGACGCACGGTGGAGGTGCTGGCCTACGTTGCGATCTTCGCGGGCGTGGTCATCGCTTGGTCGGCCATGGTCCGGGATCGTTCGCACGTGGTCGGCCGGGTCGTTCCGCTGGAAATGCGCGGCGTCGGCGACACCCTTCGTTTCGATCCCCCGCGCTTTACCAGTATCGCCGTCGAGTTGCGAAGCTCCCGACGCGAGTTAGAGTTGCTGGCACCGGACGCAGTGCAGGTTTTCATCGATCTGAGCGGGGGCACCAGTGGCCAGCACACGTTTCGAGTTCAGACCAACGCGCCCGCCGGAATCGAGGTCGTCAGCGTCGTCCCGAACACCATCTCGTTGCAGCTAGGTAAACGAGAGGTGGCGACGCCGGCGCCGCCTGGGCGATGACCCCAGCCGCCGGACCTCGTGAATCCGCAGCCTTGCTTTGCATCACCTCCTACCCTCTCTAGCCAACCGCTCCAAATCCACGATCAGCTCCGCATGCGCCCGACGGAGTTCGGCGCCGCGGCCGCCGAAGCCCATGGCCAGGGCGCGCGGGAGATCGAAGGCCACGGCGCCAGCAGAAGCTCATCACGCGCGAAGACCAGCAAGAACGCAACCAGTCGGTGCTGTGCATGCTCGACTGCGGGCGGCTGATGACCGCGGAGAGCCAGGGGCTGTCGCAACTCGACCACGTGCTCAACGCCGTGCTTATGCTCGCGCACGTGGTGTCCGATAGCGGAAAAGGGTGCGTGTCGTCGCCCTTCGACGCCTACTGCACCTGAGCCGGATCGACCACACGGCCCTGGAACAGAATCGCGCCGGTCGGATTGTGGCGGATGAAGAATAGGAACGGCCGGTCCACGACCAAAGGCGTTGGCGCTGGCAGTATGACCAAGACGATTCCTACCGTCGTGCCTGTCGCGGCCGCGGCAGTCGTCCCATTCTCGTCGACGGCAATGACCGCCTTGTGGATGACATCATCCACCCAAAGATTGCGCGCGGCGTTCATCCCAGACAAATCCGCTGAAGACGGGTCGAATGCGTCCGTCATTCCCAGCGCCGCAAGCACGCTGTTCAGGGATGAAGAGGTAGAAAACCCGAAGCGCGGCATGGTGACGATGCCCTGCTGTGGATAGGTAGACGTCAGCATGGTGGTGAGGCCATCCGCGGTCAACGCCTGCTCGAAGGCATCGAAGGTTCCTGCATCCGGGACCAGCAGAATCATGGATGTCGTGTCGCCTGCGTAGCCCATGATCGCCGCGTTCCAGCCGATCCCTTGCTGAAGCCCGGCGTTTGCATGACTGCTCGACATCATGGGAACGCTCACGTCACCGGTGGGCGCGTGGAAGATCCCGTTCGGGCTCGTAGGGTTGAATCCATCCCGCCAGGCGCCATGGAAATACACCGCATTGGCAAGAACGAGACGGGTGGCCGGGCCAATCGTGCCTTGCGCGAACAACTCTGGGATCATCTTCTGCGTGTGGCTGGATACCCAGTTGTTGATGTCGGCGCGTGCGGTTTCGTAGGCGGTTCTGAAGTCCTCGACGAATAGGCCGGCGCCATAGTTTTCGGCCAGCAGATCGAGATACGACGGCAGGAAGGCGAAGCCCGTCTGCACCCACATCGAGCTCGCGATGTTGAGCTGGAAGGCATTGGCATCGGCCGCCGAGGGCGGCGCCGCCAGCGCAAGATCCAGGGCGTTGAACGCAGGATGCANNCTGGTCTGGGAGAAGATGAAGTTGCCGGGGTTCTTCGCACGCAGTTGGCCGTACAGGTCTACGCCAAACGCGAGGTTGTCCGTGGCCAGTTGGGTGGCGTCGTCGGATGTAACGGTAGGGTCGGGTATTCTGCTCTTGTCGGAAAGAATCTCCCCGGCAGGGGCGTTATCTCCTCCGCAAGCAGGCAACATCCATGCAACGAGCAGTGAGAGGCTTGCAACCTTGGTCATGACGTACCCCCTCGGACAAGCGTAGGTCCACCCGCGCGCGGTGACAAGGGCGCCGCCCCCGTCGACATCATCGTCGGTGACCATCAACACAGGAGTAGGGTGGAGGCCTACGAAGCGGGATGCTTCCAATGCACGTTGTGCTGCAGCTGCAGGTGGTGCCGTGCGCGTAGGCAATTGGAGTGCCCTTTCCTCTCGCCTGTGCGCCGCAAAAACTCAGTACCGAGTCGAATCAGCGGCCATTTTCGCTTGGATTTGTCAGGGATCGCCTGGTGGTAGGTTTCCTCGACGATGCTCGTCGAAATCTTCAAGACCGTCCTGAGCGTACCGCGTTCGGGCTTCCGTTCGCGCGTCGCGCTCCTCGCGGAAAATGTCGTCCTTCGCCAGCCGATCATCGCGTTGCAACACACACCTCGTGGAAGGCGCGCGGCACGCGATTCGTACCTCCGTAGCCTGCCCCTGCGCGTTCGCACGCCAGAGCTTGGCGCACTTCAGCCCAAGAGTGGCGCCGCCCAGCCTTCGCCGCGACCAATCCTGGCAGCCGTCTTCGGAGCGCTCGCTCGTCGATCGGCATTATTGCGGCGAACAGGGGGCTCGCTGCCAAGGCGGACGCGGGTGGGGGAGGGCTGCGACTTTACAGCGCATCCGCGATCGGCCATCGTCGCCGGGGTGAGGCACGCGGGGGCCGCAGCTTGAATCTCGTGGGCACGCGGCACGGGCGCGCGCTCTCGGCCGCGCTGCTCGCGCTGCTGGCGGCCTGCGGCCCGCGCCGGGGCGGCAGCGACGCTGGGACCGTCGCGGGGCCCGTTGTCGAGCGGAACGTGAAGGTGCCCATGCGCGACGGCGTGAAGCTGCGCGCGGATCTCCTGCGCCCGGCGGGGCCTGGCCCCTTCCCGACGCTGGTGTACCGAACGCCGTACGACAAGGAAGCGGAACAGGGGGAGCACACCACCTTTCGCCACGCGCTCGAACGCGGCTACGCCCTGGTGGTGCAAGACGTTCGCGGCCGGTACGCATCCGAGGGCGAATTCCGTCCCTACCAGCAAGAAGGCCAGGATGGGTACGACACCATCGAGTGGGCCGCGGCCCAGCCCTGGTCGAATGGCGCGGTCGGAACCTTTGGCCTCTCCTACCCCGGGGCCGCGCAGTGGCTGGCGGCGGTGGAGAGTCCGCCGCACCTCAAGGCGATGGTTCCGGCCATGACCTTCGCGTCGCAAGAGGGTTTCGTCCACGCCAGCGGCGCGTTCGACATGTCGTGGCTCGGGTGGGTGTGGAACGACATCGCCCCCGACGTCCGGCGTCGGCACCATCTTCCCGGGCCGTCGACCTCCGACGCGGCCGTCGCGGCGTGGCGCAGCGAGGGCCCGGCCATGCTCGGTGTGTTGCCCCTCGAAGCCATGGACCGGTTGCGCGAGGTCGCCCCTTTCTACTACGAGTGGCTGCGGCACCCACCCGACGACGCGTGGTGGGCCTGGCTCGATCTGCGCGTCAAGTACGACCGAACCCAGGCCGCGGTTCTCGATTTGTCAGGCTGGTACGACGAGGGCTACGGCGACGAGGGGGCGGTGACCAATTTCCGGGGACTCGTGACCGCCCGGCATGGCCAAGCCACCGGTGTGGGCCTGCTCCTCGGCCCGTGGGTTCATGGCGTGGATGCCACGGGCAGCGCGGTCGCGGGCGAACGCCGCTTCGCCGACAACGCGAAGATCGACTACGACGGCGTG
>PNBO01000194.1:1004-19260 GCA_003136095.1 Myxococcales bacterium | reverse complement strand
GTTGCCGGTGTACAATGGCGCCACCATGAGTGACAGCGGCGCGAGCTTTGGCGGCAAATCAAGTGGCCGCTTCGAGGGAGCGGGTGGCACCCCCGGTGGAGTGGGCGAGTTCTTCATCGGCCTCCTCGTGGCGGCGATCGGCTTCTTCCTGCTGTTCTCCCACGTGCAGGTGCACTCGGCGTACTGGAACTTCGTCGGCCTGGGCGGCGCCGGGCGCAGCTTCGGCATCAGCCTCATCCCGCTCCTCTTCGGCATCGGCATCCTCTTCGTGAACGGCAAGTCGGTGCTCGGCTGGTTCCTCGCGGTTGGCGGGCTGCTCTTCATCTTGGCCGGCATCCTGATGAACATGGACATCTACTTCATCGGCGCCTCGCTCATGAACACTCTCATCATGCTCGCCTGCATCGCCGCCGGCCTCGGCCTCATCGTCAAGGGCCTGCGCCCGCACAAGACAAAGGGCGAGTCGCCACAGTAGCGCGCGGGGAGGCCTGCGGCACTTCGGGGCCCCCACCCGCCCTACCCACCCCTCGGGCTTCGCCCTCGCCCTCGCCGCCGAGCTTTGCTCGGCGCGGACCATCGCGGGAGGGTTTGGGAACCCGCTCAGGGTTCCCATTACAATAAATCCCTTGCCGTGGCCGGGGACCAGGCCGCTCTCACCACGCGCCAGGTGCCGTCCTCGTCGGCCAAGGTGAGGTCGAACCGGTAGACGTCCGCGGAGAGATTCTTGAGGTCGGGCAGGATCCCACCTGGCACGGAAGCCAAGGCCGCGAACATGACCACGCGGGCCTGAACCGGCTCGGGACATTCCAGCGAGGACAGCTTGGCGACGAGGTAGAGGTTCTGGTGCAAGAGGAATTGCACACGCACCAGCGAGACGATGTGCTCCTTGTCGTTGCCTTCTCGATCCGAGTACTGGTCCGACACGGAGGCCGCCACCGGCTTGAGGTCTCGCTCGTTCACCGCCCTGACCACGCGATCGATGGCCTGGCGCGCCTGCTCCTCGGGCGAAAGCCGCGAGCAGCGGCACGCCGGCGCCAGGAGCAGCATGGCGACGAGCGGTAGCAGCAACGGCGCGGGACGCATGCGGCAACTCTAGCGCGGAAGCAGTGACGGCGCCTTGCGCCTCGGTTTTCTGATGGCGTCGGGGCAATCGCGCTCGGCAGCCAGACGAAACCGCCTTTCCTTGCATGCGCCGATCGGCAAGGGCTCAGGGGGGCATGTTCGCAGCGCCGCCGCCGCCCATGGACGCCGCCGTCGTCAAATGGGACACCTCCGGCGGGTAAAGCCGATTCCGCGCTATGGCGCCTTGAGGTCGATGGGGACCTTGTCGTCGGGCGAGGCTTTCTTGATGGCCGACTCCGCGGCAACGAGCTCGATCTCGAACCCCAGGGTGGCGTGTTCCTGGATCGCAACGGCAACGGCAAGAAGGACGCGGGCGAGCCGGTGGCGGCGGACGCGGTGGTTCGCTTGGGCAAGGGCGTGGGCCACCCCGACGACTCCGGCGCCTTCCTGCTGCGCCATCTGCCGGCGGGCAAGAACCGCCTGACCGTCGACCCGGCCAGCCTGCCGCCGGGTATGCGCCCCGGCGCCCCCATCCCGCTCGACCTGGCGACCGAGGCCACCGTGATCGAGGACCTGCACGTTCCCGTGCTGCCGGCCGAATAGACTGGCATGGTGGCACGGTCGCCAGGTCAGACGCGGGCTGTTCGTGCACGCTCGGCTCTCGTCACGTGAGGGCCTGGCCAATCCTCTTCGGGCTTCTGCTCCTCGGCGTGCAGCGCGCCAGGCGCTACCCCTGACGGAACCGAATCACGGGGTGATGTAGCCGATCTTGTTGGCCCCGGATTCGACGAACCAGATGTTGCCGTCCGGCCCGGCCACGATGCCGTAGGGCTGGCTGTTGGTCGTCGAGATCGAGAAGTCTGTGACGGTCCCACTCGGCGTGATACGACCGATCTTGTTCCCGCTGTACTCGGCGAACCACAAGTTGCCGTCGGAGCCGACCGTGATGCCCGCCGGCTGGCTGTTCGCGGTCGGCACCGGGAATGGGGTGACGGTGCCAGTGCCCGTGGCGGCGAGTCGGCCAATCTGGTTCGCGCCCATTTCCGTGAACCAGAAGTTGTTGTCCGGTCCGACGACGATCTTGTTGGGCGTGGTTCCCGTGCCCAGGCTCACGACTTCGGTGATCGTCCCACCGCTGGTGTAGTGGCCGATCTTGTTCCCGCCATACTCGGTGAACCAGTAGTTGCCATCCGGCCCATAGACGATAGCCGACGGACTGCTTCCCGTGGTTGGGATCGAGTACTCGTAGAACGACGCGCCGGAGATCGAGTAACGGCCGATGCGGCCGCCACTGAATTCCGTGAACCAGAGGGTGCTACTAATGGGCGAGCCCATGATGCCAACGGGTCCACTGCCAGCGGAGGTAATTTGGTACTCGGTGATCGTCCCGCTGGTCGTGATGCGGCCGAGCTTGTTGCCACTATTTTCCGTGAACCAGAGGTTGCCGTCCGGCCCGGCCGCGATGGAATCGGGCCCACTGTTGTTGGTTGGAATCGTGAATTCGGTGATCGTGCCGCTGGTGGTGATGCGGCCGATCTTGTTGCCGGTGCGTTCGGTGAACCAGAGGTTGCCGTCCGGCCCGGCCGTGATGTCCCAGGGTTGGGTATTCGCGCCGGTCGTGATGGTGAATTGCGTGATGACGTTAGCGGGGCCGTCGGAGCTCGTGTCGCGGGGCCTGCTGTCCCTGGCATCCGCCACGTCGGAGCGTGTGTCGAAGACCATCACGTCGCCCGCGCTGTCCACGGCATCCGTACCAGCCGCGTCGGCCGTGTCGGGCCCAACATCCGCCGCGGCATCGCAACCCCCATTCACGCCGCCGTCACAGCCCGATGCCGGAGGCAATTCCACCGCAACCGCATCGCTGGCATCGTCGCCGGTCGACGCGCCCGTCTCCTCGCTCCCGCCGTCTTCACCGTCATCCCCAGCGAGCGTGTCATCCCCAGCGAGCGTGTCATCCCCAGCGAGCGTGTCATCCCCGCCGAGCGTATCGTCACCGACCGTGGCGTCCGCCACGAAGAGGTCGTCCCCTTGCCTGACGTCCGTGACATCCGCGCCGGTTTCAGCCACATCCCCCGGCCCGGGTACCTCCCGCGCATCGACGAGGTCCGCGCCCACCTCCGCGCCGGTAAGCGGGGCAACGTCGCCGGTCTCCAGTCGGTCAACCGCGGCATCGGGGCCTTTGCCGGACACCACGCGCAGCTTGCCGACATCCACCGAACAAGCTCCGACGGCCAGCAGGGCGCCAAGGAAGATCCACCGGGTCCGCAACATCGACCAATGAACCCGGTTCCCCATTGGTCAGTACGCCATTCTCGCAACGAACCCCGTGGCTTCGCCCGCCATGGGCGCCACGCTGACGCTTCGACCTTCGACGAAGAAGAGCACGCCCGCGGTCGCGGCGGCGGCGGCGGCCAGACCCCAGGAAACATTGGCCAGGTTCCTGCGCAAAAGCACCGAATCGATGTCGCTCTGGGTGCAGGCCGTAGAGGAGTTGCTCGCGCTGCCGCAGGACTTGTTCAGGCTGTCGAACTTCGACTGCATCGATACCCCGAAAATGACCGCGGTGCCGGCGAACACGACCGCGGAGCCGCCGGCGACCCAGGTCCAGACTCGGCGGCCCCGGACGCCTTCCTGGGCCTTCGGCGGGGTCGGCGCCGGCTTGTTGTCGGCTTGCACATCGACCGCTGGTTCGGCTGGGGACACGGGCTCGGCCACGCCCGGGGGCAAAGGCGCGGGCACCACGGCCACGGGCTTCGCCAGCGGCTGCAACGTGATTACCACGGTGTGCACCCAACTCGCGTTGACCTCCACGTCTTCGATCGCGGGCGCGGTGGCTGGATGCCGTGCCGTCACCTGATGGCTGCCCGGCATGACCCAGATCAACTCGGCGATGGGAGCGAGGCCCACGAGCTTGCCATCGACGCTGACTTCCGCGCCGGGCTTCGCGCACTGGATGCGCAACTTCCCCAGCTTCCCTTCCAGTTCGGCCACGGACTTCTTGGCCTCGGTGGTCATGTCGGCCGGGGCATCCGTGGCCTCGGTGAGGAAGCGCTCGAACGCGCTCATCGCCTCGGCGAGGCGGCCCAGGTCGCGGCTGGCTTGCCCGATATTGAAGAGCAGCTTGGGGCTCGGGTATTCCGCGTAGGCTTGGTTGAATTTCTCGAGCGCCGGGGCCAGCGCGCCCTTCTCGTAGAGCTTCGCACCCTCCTTCAGCAAGACCTGCGCCCTGGCTTTCTCATCGGGACTGGCCGGAGACGGAGTGGCTTGCGCAACAAGGGCGAGCAGGATGAGCGAGGCTGCATTCATGATCATAGATCCCGGAAGATGCGATGCTTGGGATGCGATTTCAAGACCTTGTGCTTGGCAGCACCGTCAGCCGGCGCCGCCGTCTTCTGGTCCGTCGCGGCCTTGCCCTTGGCCGCGGGGCTGGGCGGCGGTGGCGAGGGCAGAGGCTCGATGGCCGGCGGAGGCGTGGGAACGACGGCCGCCGTTGGCGGAGCGGGCAGGCTCGGAACCGTCCTCGGCACCGGGTGGCCCGTTCGGAAGAAGACCAGCCCACCCACGACCAGGACGATCCCGGCCGCGACGGCAAGGGCATGCACCGGCCGGAACCGCCGTAGGTGAACCTGCTGGGTCATCTCCCCCGTGGTGTGCGAGAAGGTCGTCACCTGCTTGCCCAGCTCTCGCTCGCCCGTCGTCGCCACCACCGGCCAGTCCCGGCTTGCCGACGGGGAGGCGCCCAAGGGCCGCAGACGAGAGCCGCCGCTCGTTCTCTCCACCCAGGAGTCAGACGAGATGTTCACCGGCGTCGGAGTCACGTCCGCGGGGCGGCCCAGCGCCGCCTCCTCGAAGGCCCGCGAGAAGTCCCGGATGGTCGGGAATCTGTCGAGGGGCTTCTTGGACAAGGCCCGCAACAACACTGCCTCCACCTCGGCAGGCACGTCCGGCACATGCTTTGACAGCGGTTCGGGAGGAAGGTTGGTGATCTGATAGAAAAGCGGGGAGACGTCGTCCGCCACGAAGGGGGTGCGGCCCGCCAGCATCTCCCACACGATACAGGCGAGCGCCCACTGGTCCGCGCGGTGATCGGTTTCGTCGACCCGGCCGGCCGCCTGTTCCGGGGACATGTAGTTCGGCGTGCCGATCACCGCCGACGCGCGGGTGAGCTTGGCACGCGCGGCCTTCACCTTCGAAATGCCGAAGTCGAGCACCTTGACGAACTCGGGCTCGCCGGGCACCTGCATCAGGAAGACGTTCGCGGGTTTGAGATCGCGGTGGACGACCTCCTTGGCGTGGGCCGCGCCGAGAGCGGACGCCACCTGCTTCGTGACGTTGACCACGGCTTCGATGCTCAGGCTGCCCGCCTTCTGCAGCCGATGTTCGAGATCCTCGCCCTCCAGATACTCCATCACGAGGTAGGGCTCGCCGGATTCCGCGGTGCCGAAGTCGATGACGTTGACCAGGTGCGGGTGGCCGAGTTGGGAGGTGATTTCCGCCTCCCGGTGAAAACGCGCGAGCGCCTCCTGGTTGGAAGCCAGCTCGCGGGCCATGAGCTTCACCGCGACGCGCTTGTTGAGCCGGAGCTGGATCGCTTCGTAGACGGCCCCCATCCCGCCCTCGCCCTTGAGGCGGACCAGGCGATAGGCACCTTCCAAGACGGTGCCCGCCAGGTTAGTCGCAGGCCGCTCGGGCTCGCTCAACGGCTTACCTCCTCGATACATCTCATAGGAAAAAAACGCATGCTGGGTCGTAGATGGGCATGCCTGGTCGTGACTCTTCCACGCAGGGAGCAGAATCCCTTCTCGATCATACTCTAACGGCAGTCTTGGATGAAGGCTGAAGCCGGTAGCCCAAGAAAACCAACGCGGGTCGACTGACTCCCACATGCGAGCAACGCCTACATCCCCAAGGTAGGTTGATGGGGGCGCACCGCCTACTTTGCCACCGCGATGTACGACTTGGCGGCCACGACGTTGTCGTACCATCGCTTCGCTTCCCCGTTCGGGTTCGAGCCAAGGTGAAAACAGTCCGTGAAGCAGTCGATGGTGAGCGTGACCACATCACGCAGGCATAGAAACGGCTGTAAGGTTGGCTGACCTGGCGCTACCAAGCGGCACAGGCAACGAACGTGCGAGAGATCACGCGCCCCATGTCCGAACCGAACGATGGCCTTGCCGCCACCCCCAGCGAGCCTGCGGAGACCATCGCGGAGATCTACGATCGCCACGCGCCACAAGTCGAGCGCTGGGCGCGCCGGCTGGCCGGGCCGCGCCTCGACCCGGAGGATCTCTTGCACGACATCTTCCTCATCGTGTTGCGCCGGCGGCATGAGTTTCGCGGCGAGGCAAAGATCTCGACCTGGCTCTTTCGCATCACGGCCCAGGTCGTCAGGTGGCGGCGCCGCAACGACGCCCTCCGCCGCTGGTTGTGGGGACGCCACGGCGGCGAGCTGGCCGAGGCGCGAACTAGCGTGCCCACCCCGGTCGAGGAGATCGAGCGGCGCGAGCAGAGCGCGCGCCTCTACGCCGCGCTCGATCGCCTGCCGGAGAAGTACCGAACCACGCTGGTGCTGTTCGCCCTCGAGGGACTGCCCGGTGAAGAGATCGCCGCGTTGACGGGAACCGACGTGGGCACGGTCTGGGTCAGGTTGCATCGCGCTCGCGCTCGGCTGGCCGATCTGCTGGTCGAGGAAAAGGAGAGGACGTCATGAGCGTCGACCGGCCGGATGCCGTGAGCGAGGGGCGCGACGGGGGGCTCGCGCTGACGGATGCCTTGCTGGACCAGAACCGGGCCTTGCCCGCCTTGCCCCCGCCCGCGCACGCGCGGGTCAAGCGGCGGCTCGCGGCCAGCCTGGCCCGCCGAGTGCCCCGGCGGCCCCGCTGGTTGCAGCCGGCGGTGATCGCCAGCGTCTGGTTGCTCTGCGGAGTGGCTTCGGGCATCGCCCTCGATCGGTGGGTGATCAGGCGGCCAGAGCTCCCGACGGCCGAGGATGGGGCGGCCACGGCAACGGCAGGACCTCGCATGCGACCCGGCCGGACGCGAGCCATCGCGCCCAGCCCCGCTCGCGCGGAGGAGAACGTGCCCGAGATCGCGGAGCCGGAGCGGCAAGGCGCCGCGGTCCCGACGGCCACGCCGCCAGCGGCGCAACGCTCGCCGAGCAAGCGACTGGCCTTGCTGCCGACGCCGGCCGGCGCGGTGGATCCGCGGCCAGCGCCCATGCCACTTCCGGCCGTCGCACCCGCGGCGCGCCCCGAACCCGCGCCCGTGCCGGCCTTGCCGTTGCCCTCGCAGCCGGCGACCCGGTTCTCCCCAGGGACGACCGACAAGTCCGCGCCGCCGGCGGCGGCGGCACCCACCGCGGTGTCCGCGCAGACCAAGTCGACGAGCGTCGACGACCTCACCGAAGAGCGCCTGCTGGCCGCGGCGCTACGTTCGCTGCGCACGCAGGGGGATGCCCGTTCCGCGCTGGCGGCTCTCGACGAGTACAGCCTTCGCTATCCGCAGGGAAGGCTGTCGGTGGAAGCCAGCGTGGTGCGCGCCGACGCGCTCACCGCGCTCCACCGCACGGACGAGGCCCTGCGCGCGCTCGACGGTCTCGATCTCGCGCAAACCCCGGGCGGGCTCGACCGCCAGGTACAGCGAGGCGAGCTGCGCGCGTCCGCCGGACGGTGGCAAGAAGCGCAGGCCGATTTCGATTGGGTGCTGGCGCACGCGCGGACGCACGACGGCGGCGTGGCCGAGCGTGCGCTGTGGGGCCGCGCCGGAAGCCGACTCCGGCTCGGTGACCCGGCCGGGGCACGGACGGACGCCGGCGAGTATGTGCGGCGATTCCCCAAGGGACGCTTTGCCGAGCCCGCCGCGCGCCTCGCGCGCGACAGCCAGCCATGACCGCCGCCCTCGTCATGGCTTTCCTCGTGTCGGCCAACCCCAGCGTGGGTTCAAGCTCCGACTGCCCTTCCGCGCGTGACATCGAAAGTAATCTCGCGGTTCTCTTGCCCGGCGAGGCGGCGCGGCCGGGTACGGTCTGGGTCAGCACCGCACGGCAGGGACTACTCGTCGAGCTGCGGCCAAATGAGCCCGGCTTCGGCGCGCAGCGCTCGGTCGCGGTGGGCGACGACTGCGCGGAGCGAGCCCGAGCCGCGGCCGTCGTCATCGCCACCTGGTGGCCCGTGGGCGGAGGCGCGGCCATACCGGCGCCGGCCCCGCCCGTCATCGCGTCGCCAGCGACTGCCAGACACCGACTGGAGGTGTCGGCGGGCGGGTACACGTCCGTGGTAGCCGACGGCATCGCGCCAGGTGGGCGCGCGGAGATCGCGTGGTCGCCGGGAGCGCGGCCTTTCGGCCTGCGACTAGCACTCGGCGGCACCGCCGCGCACGGCGCGACACTTGGCCAGGGCCATGCCCAATGGACACGAGCGAGCGCTGAGCTGGGTCCCGCGTATTTTCGCGGCAACTTGCGCGCCGACTTGGGCGCGGTGGCCAGCCTGCTCTTGATCGAGGGCTCGGGTTTCACGGTGAACCAGGAATCCTCGGGCGCGTCGGCCGGCGCGACGGCTGGATTGCGCGTGGGCTGGAAATGGAGGCGCGCGCTGCCCTGGCTGGAGCTGCGCGGCCTCTGGTGGCCGCAGTCACAACGCATCTACGTCACGGATTCGGCGACCAATCTGCAAACCTCGCACGCCATGACCCACGCCGAGCTGCAACTCGGAGTGGGCGTGGCGTTCTCCGCGTTGTGACGATCGAGTTGTAAGGTTCAACCTGCCGACGCTACGGGGGAGACATGAAGACGACAACCACGCAACTTGCCACGACGATCTTCTTGGGGTTGCTTGCCGCCAGCGCCTGCAAGGACAGTTTCCAGGCCGGCATCGACGACAGGCACGCGAAGCTGGACGCGGGCCCGGCCGACGGGCAAGGCGGCGCCGCGGGCGCGGGCGGCGCCGCAGGCGCGGGTGGTGCCGCTGGCGCGGGTGGCACCGCAGGCTCGGGTGGGGCGGCTGGCACTGGCGGCGCGACCGGAACGGGTGGTTCCGGCACGAGCCTTTGCGATGTCACGGAGTTCTCGCTCCCGTCGGCGAACAGCAACCCAGCGGGCATTGCGCTCGGTTCCGATGGCAACCTGTGGTTCACCGAGAACATGGCCAACAAGATTGGGCGCATCACCCCGGACGGCATCGTGACCGAATGGTCGATTCCGACGGCAGACAGCCGCCCCACCGACATCGTGGCGGGCCCGGACGGCAACCTTTGGTTTCTGGAGCGAGGAATGGAAGGGCTGTTCGAGCGCCCTGGTGTGGGGAAGATCGGACGCATCACACCGGACGGCGCCATCACCGAGCTCGATCTGCCCACGCCCGCGGACCTTCCCAACGGCATCGTGGTGGCGCCGGGCACCGGTCTCTGGATTATCCTCGCGGGCGGTCCGTACAAGGCGGACTTCATCGCCCCGACGGGCGTGATCACGGAGTATCCGCTCCCCGGGTCGATCGCCGAGCCGCGAGGCATCGCCCTCGGTCCGGATGGGGCGCTGTGGTTCTCGCAGGCCAATACCGGGCCGAAGGTCACCCCGTTCCAAAGCCAGATCGGCCGCTGGTCGCCCTCGGAGACGCTCACCGAATTCGATCTTCCCGATGGAGCCAGCGTGCCGAGCGCCATCGTGGCCGGAACCGACGGCCATCTCTGGTTTGTCGAGCTCGACGGCAACCGGATTGGGCGGATCTCCACCACCGGCGTCATCACCGAGTATCCCCTGCCCAACGCCGACAGCACCCCCGGGGAGATCACCCAAGGTCAGGACGGCAACCTGTGGTTCACGGAGCAGCTCGGGAACCGCATCGGCCGGATCAGCCTCGCCGGGGCCATCAGCGAATGCTCCCTGCCGACGGCCGGAAGCCAGCCGGGCGCCATCACCACCGGACCGGATGGCAACCTCTGGTTCGTGGAAGCAGGCATCGACAAGATCGGCCGCATCCGACCCTGGTCGCTGGTCGCGCCGCCGAGCCCGGAGCCCAACGCCGACGCGGCGGTTCCCGATGGCCCCATGACCGTCGAGACAGGCGCCGGGTGCGGCAGCGACTACCTGGCGTGCGGATGCGGGTGCTGTGGTGGAGTGACGAGCGGCACGCCGTTGCGCTGCTACTACACGAGCGCGGGTGAATCCGCCGCCACCGTCGAGGCCGCCGATCTGGCCAGCAAGAGCAGCACGAACTGCAGCCTGGTCGGGTGCGCGCTCGGCGTCGAGTACATGTGCTGCGCGGACCTGGCCGCCGATCCCGCGGGCGCGGCCACGTACTCCGCGAGCTACGGGGCTTCCTCCGGCGGCGAGCTCACCATCCTGCGCACCGGCGCGCAGGGGCAGTACGGCGATATCATCCTCGTCAACTCTCCGGGCAAGATCCTGCCGGGCTACGCGCTGACGCTCTTCGGCTCCTGGGGCGTGGAATTCGCGGCCAACTTGCCCAAGGGCACGAGCGCCATCCCCAACAACGCCATCGGCGGGCATGGAACGATCCAGATGCGGGCCAGCGGCACGGATTGCGTGCTCGACGCGCACCTGACCCTCTTCTCGACGGACGTGGGCACGACCAGCCCGGTGCAATCGGTGCGCTTCGACGTCGATGGCCTGGTCATCGCCAACGCGCCGACCGCGCTGTGCGGGGCCGCGGAGGTTGGCCACGATGCGGGCCCCGATGGCGGCAACGCGGATACCACCGACGGCCCCGCGACCTGCGCACCGGTGGATGGCAGCACCTGGGGTGGCGCTCCCTTCTACTGCGTGCAGGGGTACGCGAGCGGTTATCCCAACAATATCTGCGGCGATACCGGCCCGAACGCCACCTGCGTGAATGGCAACTGGACCTGCCCGGCCGGCACCATCCCCTACACCCAGTGTGGTTGCTTCGCGAGTGGCAGCGCGACCGCCAACTGCACCTGCAGCAACACCCGGTGGGTCTGTCCCGACGCCGGCGCGGGTGACGTCCCCGACGCGCAACCCTTCTAGCCATCTCGATCCGCCATCCGGCCGGTCCCGGCGCTATGCTCCCGCCATGGCCGACCCGAACCTCGCCTGTCTCCTCGTCATCTTTGGCGCGTCCGGCGATCTGACCCAGCGCAAGCTGGTGCCCGCGCTCTTCGAGCTCTTCACCGCCGGGCTTCTGCCCGCGCGGCTCGCCGTGCTCGGCATCAGCCGCAGCCCCCTGGGCGATGACGGCTTTCGCGAACGCTGCAAGCGCGGGTGCGCCGCCCGCCGCGGTTACGCCGAAATCGAGTGGCTCGAATTCGCCCAGCGGCTGCACTACCACGCCGCGGACGCCAGCCAAACCGGGGACTGGCCGTCCATCGTGGAAGAGCTCCAGGTTCTGTGCCAGCGCTATGGCACAGGCGGAAACACGCTGTTCTATCTTTCGGTCGCGCCCGATCTCTACGAGCCCATCATCGCGAACCTCGGCACCGCCGGGCTGGTCAAAGGCGACAAGTCGTGGTGCCAGGCCGAGGGCCAGGGCACGCCCCGCCAGCGCATCATCGTGGAAAAACCCTTCGGCGCGGATCTTCCGTCGGCCGAGCGGCTCAACCGCGCGCTCGGCAAGGTGTTCGACGACGACGACGTGCTTCGTATCGACCACTACCTCGGCAAGGAGACGGTGCAGAACCTGCTGGTCTTCCGCTTCGCGAACGTGCTCTTCGAACCGCTGTGGAATCGCCAGTACGTCGACAACGTGCAGATCACCGCCGCCGAGACCGTCGGCCTCGAAAGCCGCGCCGGCTACTACGACAAGAGCGGCGCCCTGCGCGACATGATCCAGAGCCACCTGCTCCAACTCATGGCCGTGGTCGCGATGGAACCACCCAATTCCTTCCGCGCCGCCGACCTGCGCAGCGAACAACGCCACCTCCTGGAGGCGATCCGTCCCATTGCCTACGAGGAGGTGCCCGCGGTTGCGGTGCGCGGACAGTACGGCCGCGGCGGGGAACTATCCGCGTACGCCGAGGAGCCCGGGGTGCCCGCGGGTTCGTCGTGCGAAACCTTCGCCGCGCTCAAGCTCGCCGTCGACAACTGGCGCTGGGACGGCGTACCGTTCTTCCTGCGGACGGGCAAGCGCCTGCGCCGCAAGCTGACCCAGTTCGTGATCAACTTCAAACCCGCGCCGCACCTCTTCCGCAACGTCGACGGCGGCCATCTCCGTCCCCGCCACAACCAGCTCGTGGTCAACGTGCAGCCCGACGAGGGCATCAGCCTGCGCTTCGAGGGCAAGGTGCCCGGCCAGGGCCTGCGCCTGAAATCCGCGCTGCTCGATTTCGACTACCAGGAGCAGTTTCAATCGGTTCCCTTCGAGGCCTACGCCATGCTGCTCCTCGAGGCCATCGCGGGCGACCAGTCGCATTTCAAGGATCGCCACGAGGTCGAGGCGGCCTGGCGCATCGTCATGCCCGTGCTCGACTACTGGCGCGACCACCCCGGCGCGGGGTTGGAGATCTACGGCTCGGGAACCTGGGGACCGGCCGCGGCCGACACGCTCATCCGGCCCTGTGGGCGCTGGCGCAATCCCGAGAGCGAGGCTTCGCGCGCGGCAGGCCCGCGGTCCGGCGAAGCGGCCAACCCCGAGGCAAAAGCGTAATGGTCAAGCCGGCGCAGCTTGCCGGCCTGCGCGGGGAGCAGATCGTCTGCGCCACCGCCGAGGGGTGCGCCGCGCGCCTGGCCACGGCACTGGTCGAGCACTTGCGACATCGACTGGAGCTCTTCGCGTCCGTTCACGTCGCGCTGTCGGGAGGCTCGTCGGGCCAACTGCTCTGCTCGGCGCTTGCCCAGGGGAACGAGCTTCGCGCAGCAGAATGGGCGCGCGTCCATCTGTGGCTGGTCGACGAACGCTCGGTTGCCGATGGCGATCCGCGCCGGAATTTCGGCCTGNNACGCCCTGGGCGAGCGGCAGGATGCCAACGAGCGATGCCTGGACGCCGTGGTTCTGGGCATGGGCGCGGACGGGCATACGGCGAGTCTCTTTGCCGGAACGCCGGCTCTGGATGAACGCGAGCGGTGGATCGTGCTCAACGACGGCGAGCAGGTCGCGCCACCCCGGCCGCGCATGACCATGACCTTCCCGCTGCTCAACCACGCGCGTTTCATCGCCCTCCTCGTCACCGGCGAAGGCAAGCGAGCAACGCTGCGATGGCTGGCCGCGGGCGACCACCCCACCCTGCCGGTGGCTGGCGTGATTCCCGCCGCGGGATCACGCCTTCTCTGGTTCCTAGACCAGGCCGCACTGCCGCGCTAGCACAGCATCACCCGCCTCAAGCCAACCCGCCATGCGGAGCTGTTCGAGGAGGCCGAGCGCCCCGCCGCAGGGACATCGTAGTATCATCGAGGGGCCGGTTCGTGCGGCGGTCCGCCGGTGAACGGCAGACCAGCCTCTGGGCGCCCCATCGAACAAACGGAGAGTCATGGAAGAAACCGAAATTGGAGAAGTCGGAGTTGACAAGCAGGCCGAGGCTGCGCACGAAAAGGCGCAAGAGGAAAAGCATCGCGCGCCTTGGCTGCGAGGCTTGGCAGTTTCGTCGGCGTGCTTCGCCGTCATTGCCGCCTTGGCCTCGCTGAAGTCGGGGCATAGCGCGAACGAAGCATTGCTCATGCAATCGCAGGCGACGGACGCGTGGGCCTACTATCAAGCCAAGGGCAACAAGGCGGCGACGATTGCGGCCGAGGCGGAGATCCTCTCCGAGCTGCACGTCGACCCAACCCGCCTTGCCAAACTTCGTGACGACGCCGACCGCGATCTCCGCAAGCAGGAAGAGATCCGCGAGGAAGCCCGGCGACTCGAGAAGGAATCGAAGGAAGAGCTAACCCGCCACGAATGGTTCGCCGGCACGGTGACCTTGCTTCAGGTTTCGATCGGACTTTCGGCCATCGGCGCGCTCATCGAAAGCCGAAAGGTTTGGCTGGCTTCGATGGTTGCGGGGGGACTGGCGGCTGCAGTCTTCATCGTGCGCTGGCTCATGAGCTGATTCGAATGTCGCCGCAAGGTTCGGTGGTCCATCGTATGCAACCTCGTCACGTCCAGGAAACGGATGTAGTTCGCCAAGTCGCCATCTGCGCCCTCTGGTTCCCGAGGGTGGCGATGACTTCCGGCTGGCGAGGGCAATCGCGCATGACCGGGAGCTCGAAGGCAAGATTTGGTCTTGTGGTTTCGGCCCTGGCGATGCTCTTCGCGGGCTGCTCGAAGCATGGCTTGAGCACTGGGCAAATGACTTGCAGCTACGCCGGCAAGACGTATCACTCCAACACGACCTTTCCCTCGACGGACGGATGCAACACCTGCTCGTGCACTAGCTCGGGCGGAGTGGCGTGCACGTTGATGGCTTGCCTGCGCGACGCTGGCTACTCTCCGCCTGCTGACGATGCCGCGGTTGTGGACACGGCGCCGGACAACTGGGCGGGTTCCGACACGGCCAGAGCAGGCGACGATGTCAAGCCGGACAGCGGCACATTCGCGGACACCAAGCCTGCCCCCGACACGGCCAGCGAGGGCAACCAGCCGGCCGATGCGGCGAGCGACGCCAAGCCGGGCATGGATGGCAAGCCCTCTCCCGACGCCGGCGACGCCGGCAGGGACACGGTGCCGACCTGTATCTTGCCCGACGGCGGACCGGGGGAGTTCGACTGCTATCTCTGCATGTGCATGGACGACGGTCAGGCGTCGTGCACTTTTGTTGGCTGCCCGATTGTGGATGCAGGCAACGATCTCTGCACGCTGCCCACGGCGGTCACCTTTGGCGCCACCGGCGGCATGGTCATGTACGAGGATCAGTACAAGCTGGACCCCACCGCGGGGCTGACCATCACGCGCAACTATAACGGTCGCGGTTCAAGCTCCGTGGATGGTGCCACGGTTCGCACCTGCACGCCCACGTTGCCCGACTGCGGAGCGTCCTCGGTGGTTTCGCTTTCGACCATCGTCTCGGATCTGGCCGACGCGGATGTGCAGGCTGCCTTTGCGCTGGGCACCACCCCTATCTACGGCGTGGATGAGCGGCCGGTCGACGGCAGCATCTGGTCCATCGCGCTGGCCACCGGTGGCTCGGTCATGGTGGGCGCGCCCTGCGCGTCGCCCACCATGAATTCATGCTGGCCAATCCCCGCCGGCGTCCAGCGGCTGGCCAACGATCTCCAGAGCCTGGCTGCCGCGATGGTCGCACAGACCCCCTGCTGGGGCTTGTGACGGTCCGGGCATGAAGGGGCTCCAAGCAGGCCATGTGGCCAAGAGCCGTTCTCGGACATTCGGTGGAGTGAGACGGGGCTTGTTCGTCCTAGTGGGTGGTATAGGACATTCTGGGACGCAATGCGGCGAGAGCGGAAGGGCACATGAACCACCTACGCGCATGAATTCGAGGTCACGCCCGTCGCATTCTGCTAGAGTGACGTCCGGCTGGCGGGTCTAGGTTGGCCGCTAGATCCGCTTGGATGACCCGGGCGTGGAGCCACTCATTGGCAGGTGCAAACGGGGAAAAAGACTATGGACCTTAACAAATCCGTTCAACCAGTGAATGTTGCAGTGTTTGCCTGCGCGTGCGCGCTGCTGTTGTTGTCTCTCGCTTGCACGAAGCCGCCTGCGGTCGGAGAGAGCGGCCTGGGCGGTCAAGGCGGAACCACGAATGGCGTCGGCGATGCCGGCATGGGAGGGGCCGCAGGAGGTTCGACGGGCACCGATGATGCTTCCACGGTCATGATCAACCTGGATGTGTTGCCATCATGGTGGGGCACGGCTGATGCGCCCCAAACTCCCGATGTGGCGGCTACGCCCACGGGCGATGCCAATTGCGGAAACATCAGCAAGCGAACCACGCGCCAGTCGGTCGATGTTCTGCTCGTGCTCGATCGGTCCGGCTCGATGGACTACAGCATCACGCAAGACTGCTACTGCTCCAGCGCGGCGGTCAAGTACGGTTCAGTCTGCGCCGACACCACGAACTGCACGACTCGGTGGGATGCCGTCAAGCCAGCGGTGGGGACCACTTTGTCGAGCTCCAGCTACGTCAACTGGGGCCTCAAGTTCTTCCCCTCCGCCGGCGCCAACCAAAATTGCACCGAGAATTCGACGATGGAGGTGCCGGTCTCCCCGACCTCGGCGACCGATGTCGAGTCTCAGGTGGACAATGTTGTGTACGAGTACAGCACGCCCACCGCCGCCGCGCTCAACGCTGCCACCACCTATTTGAAGACGCTCGGCGACGGCAACCAGAAGTTCATTCTCCTGGCCACGGATGGTGAGCCCAATTGCGGCGGCAATCCGCCCAATTCCGGCACCGACGACCTAACCGGTGCGACCACCGCGGCAGCCGCGGCGTATACGGCCGGCTACAAGGTCTACGTCATTGGCATCGGACCGAACCTCGATAACCTGACCCAACTGGCCCAGAACGGTGGCACCTCGGATTTCTACAAGGTCAGCTCGCCACAAGACCTCGCCACTGCACTCTCCTCGATCAGCAAGCTGGTCGGGTCCTGCAACTTCAACTCCGATCAGCCGCCACCAGACCAACACAACGTTGCGGTCTACGTCAACGGTCAGAAGATCGACCAGGACTCGAGCAACGGTTGGACCTTCGGGTCGAGCTCGCAGGAGATCGTTCTCACCGGCGACTACTGCACGCAGATGAGCAGTGGAGACCAGGCCGACGTGCAGATTCTGTTCGGCTGCCCGGGCCAGACCTATTTCCCCACAACCATCTACTGACGTTCTTTGGGGCCGAAGCGTCGAACGCACGCCAAGGACTGCCCAGATGCGGTCTGACCTCCCGTCGTGTCCAGAAAATGATCGCGGTGGCGTCCATGCGCTCTCCACGTCGCCCGCCTGGGCCGACTCGATCGCAAGCTGAGAGATCCATGCTTCGTGGGCTGGCCAAGCTCCGGCTTGTCGCCTAGTCTGGCTCTTCTCATGCCGAGTAGCCTGAATCTCATCGCCGCCAAGCTCCGGCGGGCGCTCTCGCTGCTCCCGTACTTGCCGCGCACGCTCGGCCTGGTCTGGAACGCGGCGCCGGGGTGGACCGTCGCATGGGTCGTGCTGCTGGCCGTGCAGGGGCTGCTGCCGGTCGCCACCGTGACCCTCACCCGATCCGTCGTGGACAGCCTGGTGCCGATCGTGCGCCGGGGCGCCACCTGGGAAGCCGTGTGGCCCACCCTGCTGCCGCTCGGGTTGATGGCCGCGGTCCTGCTACTCGGCGGGGCGCTGCGCAGCGCGGCCGGCTGGGTGCGCGCCAGCTTGTCAGAGCTGGTCCAGGATCACATCCGGGCCCTCATTCACCGCAAGTCCGTCGAGGTCGACCTGGCCTACTACGATCTGCCCGACTACTTCGATCATCTCCATCGCGCGCAGAACGAGGCCAGCTACCGGCCGATGATGCTGATCGAGAACCTGGGCAGCATGCTCCAGCACGGCATCACCCTGGTCGCCATGGTGGCCGTGCTGCTGCGCTATGGTGTCTGGCTCCCCGCCGCGCTGGTGATCAGCACCCTGCCCGCGTTCTTCGTGGTACTCCACCATCGCGTGCGGCTTTACCGCTGGCGCCTGCTGGCGACCGAGCCGGAGCGCCGGAGCTGGTACTACAGTTGGCTGCTGACCGCGCGCCAGACGGCCGCCGAGCTGCGTCTGCTGGATCTGGGCGCCCATTTTCAGTCGACCTACGAAGCGGTGCGAAGCAAGCTTCGCGGCGAGCGGCGCAAGCTGGCCCGGGACCAGGGGCTGGCCGAGGCCACGGCAAGCGCGTGCGGCCTGCTGGTCACCGCCGGCGCGGCGCTGTGGATGCTGTGGAAGACGACGCAGCAGCAGACCAGCCTCGGGGATCTCGCGCTTTTCTTCCAGGCCTTCAACCAGGGACAGGGGCTGGCGGGCTCCCTGCTCGCGAGCGTGGGCGAAGCCTACAGCAACAGCCTGTTTCTCGGTGACCTGTTCGCTTTTCTGTCCCTCGAGCGCAAGGTGGTGGACCAGGATCGCGCCCTGCCCGTGCCCTCGGCCCTGAGCCAGGGCATCGCCCTCGAAAAGGTCAGCTTTCGCTACCCGGGGAGCAATCGAGCGGCCCTGCAGGACTTCAGCCTGGCCATTCCGGCCGGCCGCATCACCGCCGTGGTGGGCCGCAACGGCGCGGGCAAGAGCACGCTGGTCAAGCTCCTCTGCCGCCTCTACGATCCCGACGCGGGCTCCGTCCA
>PNBO01000194.1:0-991 GCA_003136095.1 Myxococcales bacterium | reverse complement strand
GCCACGGTGGCCGAGAACATCGCGCTCGGGGATCTCGAGGCGTCCCCCGGGCAGGCCGCAATCGAGAAAGCGATCGGCGAGGCCGGGGCCGACGAGATCGTCACCCGGCTGCCCGAGGGCCAGGGGACCCTGCTCGGAAAATGGTTCGCCGGGGGCACCGACCTGAGCGTGGGCGAGTGGCAGCGTATCGCGCTCGCGCGCGCGTTCCAGCGGCGCGCCCCCGTCATCATCCTCGACGAGCCGACCAGCGCCATGGATCCCTGGGCCGAGGCCGACTGGCTAGAGCGATTCCGCGCGCTCGCCCAGGGTCGGACCGCCCTCATCATCACCCATCGGTTTACCACCGCCATGTACGCCGACCGCATTCACGTCATGGACGAAGGACGGGTGATCGAGTCAGGGGGACACGAGGAGCTGCTGGCCAAAGGCGGCGCCTACGCCCGCGCCTGGCAGCGCCAGATGCGACCGGGAAACGCGATCCCACGATAGCCGCAGATGGACGTGGCGCTGTAGGTAAATGTCGCCTGTCGGGGTGCCGACGCGACGGCGGTCCCGATGGCGTCCGATGGCCGACGGTCCAGCCGGGTAACCGGCGGCCAGGCGCCGATTTGCCGATGGCCCTGGGCTTGCTTTGTTCCGGCGTAGGTTGACTGGTTCCCGAGCCTGCCTCTTCCCGAGACGCGTCCGAGTTTCTCCTTTCCACGAACGCGTCACGGGAAGAGGCCCGGCCGGGACAATCGAATCCCAGGAGGGACACCATGCAGACTGAACGTTGCGATTTCCGGTTGGACGAAGTTCCTGCAGGCGGCAACGACCAGGACGTCATCGAGGACGGCGAAGAGACGCAACTCCTTCTGTCCGAGCCGGCCTCGGCCGAGCCCGATTCTCTGCGCTTCTGTCGGTTCGGGGTCGATCCCACCTGTCTGAAAGCTCCCGAGGCGGGTACCTCGCGCGGTCGCGTGCTGGTGGTCGACGACGATGGCGCGTTCGC
>PNBO01000389.1 GCA_003136095.1 Myxococcales bacterium | reverse complement strand
TACGCGGGCAAGTCGGTTGCCCTGGCGGAGGTTTTCAAGTTCACCCTGGGCAAGGAGCCCTTCGTCGGTCCCGTGGTTTGCCGGCTGGAGCTTTCGTCGCCCAACGAGGAATCCACCGACGGCGGCCGGCTGGCCGTGCAGCATGTATCCGTCGTCCCCGAGGGCGGCGGCCCCACCACCGTGATNNTCAGCCCCGGCCAGTTCGACGAGATGTCGAGGAAGCTCAAAGTTTTCTTCCAGCAGTTTGGCTTCAGTTTCGAGATCCCGCCCCTCCAGACCCTGCGGCCCAGTGCCGTCGCCCCGCGCGCCACGGCCGGCGGGCCTACGCCTGGAGCGGCCCCGGTCGAGAAGCGGCCCACGGCCACGCACGGCTCGGCGGCGCGCACCGCGACTCGCTCGGCGGTGGCGGGCGGCGGCTCCACGTCGGGCGGCTCGCGCCTCTGGATTGCAATCATCCTCCTCGCGGTGGCCATCGCCGCCGCCTCCGGAGTCGCGGNNGGTGCCGAGTGCAGAGCTAACCCTTTGAGGGTTCCCATGTTCAAAATCGTCTCACATCTGTCCGGTCAGGGAGGCGGTCAGGACTTCCAGCGCCGCGCGCTGCCCGGCGACGGTGAGCTTGTAGTAACGGCGGGGCTGTCCCCCGCGCTGACCGGTAGGCTCGCTCATGGTGCTTTCGACCAGGCCCTGTTCCTCGAGGACCCGCATGGCCTGGTAGAAGACCTCATCGTCGAGCATCAACTTGCCGTTGGTCCACTCCCGCACCCGGCGCGTGAGCTCGAGCCCATAGCCCTCGCCGGAGATCAGGACGCGAAGGAGCGCAGCCTCTGGACTGACCATGAGCGCAAGACTACCCGCCCCGCGCGGAGGACGTCAAATTGACCTCCCTCCCGCCTGGCGCCGGTTCAAGTCCTTCGCGGCGTCCGCCGAGGATCACCCCCGCTTGTGTACTGACTCTCCTGCGTCGAGGCGTGCACCGTCGCGGGGAGTGAAGGAGGATACGTGACCCCAGTACATGGCCAAAACCCCATCCGCGGTGAGTGACGTGACGGTGAGGTCGGTCGTGAGCCGGAACGGGATCTTGTCCGGAGGGAACCTAGTTCCGAACGTCTTGACGCTCCTGCCCAATCCACCGCTGTGGTCACTCATCGTGTGGAACCGGGTCTG
The DNA here is from genome assembly GCA_003136095.1 of Myxococcales bacterium. Lineage (GTDB taxonomy): Bacteria > Myxococcota_A > Polyangia > Fen-1088 > Fen-1088 > Fen-1118. The sequence goes on along the minus strand of PNBO01000389.1, from coordinate 9,572 downwards.
TCCTGGGTCGGGATATTCGTCTTCGCGAAGGTGATTGTGTTCCGGATGACCCCCTGGCGATGCGCAGGTCTTGTCAAGTTCCCCACGGAATCCATCGGATGCGATGTTACACTAGTCCGGATTCGCCATGATCCAGCGCCAGGTTCTCGTCGATCTCATCATCGCCACGCTCAAGGAAATCAATCCGCCCGCGCTGGCGGCTTCGGGCATCGAGCCCACCGCGGACACGCGTCTGTTCGGAAAGCAAGGCGTGTTCGATTCCATCGGCCTCGTTTCCCTCATCGTCGAAGTCGAACAAGCTGTCGCGGAACTGACGGGAAAAGCGGTGACCCTCGCGGACGACCGCGCCATGTCTCAGCAGCACAGCCCCTTTCGCAACGTCGGCACCCTGGCCGACTATACGCTGACGCTCGTCCATGAGCATCCCGGACAGCCCGGATAGCCCGGATAGAAGAGATAGCCCGGTCGTGCTCGTGACGGGCACGCGCAAGGGAATCGGCCGCTTCCTGGTCGAGCACTTCGTGCGCACCGGTGCGCGGGTCGTGGGCTGCAGCCGCGAGCCGGTCGACTTCACCCTGCCCGGCTACACCCACCACCTCGCGGACGTCACCCGCGAGGAAGACATCAAGTCCCTGCTGGCGACCATCGGCAAGGACTTCGGCAGGCTCGACGTGGCGATCAACAACGCGGGCGTCGCCGCGATGAACGCGGCGCTGCTCACCCCCACCGCGCAGCTCGACCGCGTGATGACCACCAACTTCCGCGGCACCGCGCTGGTGTGCCGGGAAGCCGCGAAATTGATGATGCGCCGTACGTTTGGCCGCATCATCAACTTCAGCAGCGTCGCGCTGCCCATGCTCATCGAGGGCGAGGCCGCCTACCTGGCCTCCAAGGCGGCCGTGGTCGCCTACAGTCGCGTCCTGGCCCATGAGCTCGCCCCCTATGGCATCACCGTCAACGTGGTCGGGCCCGGGCCCATCGACACGGACATGGTCCGCGGCGTCCCAGCCGACAAGATTGGGCGCATCGTCGAGCGGCAGGCAATCAAGCGCTTCGGCCGGTTCGAGGACGTGGCCAACGTGGTGGACTTCTTCGCGCGGCCACAGAGCGACCAGGTCACCGGGCAGGTGATCTACCTGGGAGGCGTCTGATGCCCTTGGAGCCATCGATCCAGTGGCTGCACGATCGCATGGCCGAGAACCCCGGGCGCGCGGCGATGATCTGGCGCCAGCAAAGCGTGACCTACGCGCGCCTCATCGACTTGGTGGCACGGGCGCGCGCTACCTTGGACACGTGGGGGATCCCGCGTGGCGAGATCGCGTCGCTGGAAGGAGACTTTTCTCCAGGCGCGGTGGCCATGTTGCTCGCGCTCATCGATCACGCCGCCGTGGTGGTGCCGCTGACCGACGCGGTTCCGCCCCACCAGCGCGACGAGTTCCTGGACATCGCGGAGGTACGGGCGCGCATCTCTGTCGACGCCGAGGATGGCTGGCGCGTGGAGATGCGGCAGGTGGTGCCGGCCAATCCCATCACGCAAGGACTGGTGGCGTCGGGCTGCCCGGGTCTAGTGCTCTTCTCGTCCGGCTCCACCGGCAGAAGCAAGGCCGCCTTGCACAACCTCACCGCCCTGCTGGAGAAGTTCAAGGTTCGCCGGCACACCCTGCGCTCGTTGACCTTTCTGCTGCTCGACCACATCGGTGGTCAGAACACGCTCTATTATCTTCTGTCCAATGGCGGAACCATCGTGTCCATCGATCGCCGCGACCCCGATACCGTGGCCGCCGCCATCGCGGAATACAGGGTAGAGCTTCTTCCCACGTCACCGACGTTCCTCAATCTGCTGCTGATTTCCGAGGCGTGGAAACGCCACGATCTCTCGTCGCTCAAGCGCGTGACCTACGGCACCGAGGTCATGCCCGAGAGCACCCTCAAACGCTTGCACGAGATCCTGCCGGCGGCGGAGCTACTGCAAACCTATGGCCTGTCGGAGATCGGAATCCTGCGTTCCAAGTCGCGCGATTCATCCTCCCTGTGGGTCAAGGTCGGCGGCGAGGGGTTCGAGACCAAGGTCGTGGACGGCATTCTTTGGATCCGGGCCCAGTCCGCTATGCTCGGGTACCTCAATCACCCCTCTCCCTTCGACGCCGATGGCTGGTTCAATACCGGCGACATGGTCGAGGTTGACGGCGAGTGGATTCGCATCCTGGGCCGGCAGTCGGAGATCATCAACGTTGGCGGGCAGAAGGTCTACCCGGCCGAGGTGGAGAGCGTGCTTTTGCAGTTGCCCGGCGTGCGCGACGTCAGCGTGAGCGGAGAAAAGAACGCCATCACCGGGAACATGGTGGTGGCGCGATTCAACTTGGACAAGGCCGAGCCTTTGTCTGAATTCAAGCGACGGGTGCGCGAATTCTGTCGCGGCCGAATCGAACCATTCAAGAGCCCGGCCAAAATCGAGCTTGTAAGCGGCGACCAGTTCAGCGCCCGCTTCAAGAAGATGCGTGGGACGGGTGAGCGCGGGCCGGCGGTTGCCACGCAAGAGCAGGTAGAGAGGACAAAGTGCTGATCACGAACAGCCAAGATGTCGCCACGTGTGTCGCCAAGGACTGGCTGCGCGTCGGCCCCAACACGACCATCGAACACAACGTGGAGATCTGCCACCCAACTCGCTCGGGGGAGACTGCCCCGGTCATTCTCGGAGGCGGTTGTTTCATCCGTTCGGGATCCGTCATCTACAGCGGCGTTGAGTTCGGCGACCATTGCCAGACCGGACACCACGTCGTGGTTCGCGAAAACACGCGGATAGGATACCGTTCCGTGCTCGGCACCGGAGTCAAGGTCGAGATGAACACGACCATCGGGGACCACGTGCTCATCGAGACGCAGTCCCACCTCACGGCCTTCATGACGGTGGAAGACTACGTCTTCATGGGCCCCGGGTGCGTGACCACCAACGACCTGCGCATGCTGCACTGTCGCGCGGGCGCAGGTGCGCACCTCAAAGGCGCGACCATCCAGTGGGGTGCCCGCATCGGTGGCGGTACCGTCATCCTCCCCGCCGTGATCATCGGCAGGGAATCGATCATCGCGGCTGGCTCGGTGGTTGCCCGCGACATCCCGGCGAAGACCCTGGCCGCCGGCAACCCCGTTCGCCTGCTGGGGCCCGTGACGGACGACGAGCCCGTGCTTGTGGACTAGGGTCCGTTGACCACCGATCCGGCCCAAACACCATCGCAGCGGCGGTGCGGGGCCTTGCCCCTCCTGTTGCTCGCCTATCTCGTGCGCCACGGCCGCACGCTGACCTTTGATTGGGTGTGGGACTTTGCGCAGGGAACTTCACGCCGCTGCCGCCCGCCGCCAGACGCGATCAGGTCGCTTGTGCCGGCGTCACGTTGGGCAACGTCGGTCTGGCGATCTCACCTCTCGAAGGGACCAAGATCCACGGGCGCGTGGCGGACCACGCCGGCGCGGTCGGTGGGAACCTCGGGTAGAAGGTTGCCGAAATCGAGCCACGGCGTGGTGGCGGTGGGTGCGAAGGCCCCCGGGTCGTGGCCGACCGACGTCGGAAAGGCTGCGAACCAGGTCGGGTCGACGCTGGGGATGACTCGCTCGGTGGCGGTCGGGGCGTAGGCCGGCGCGGTGTCGTCCGAGCCGAAGAATCCCGAGACCCAGGCGTTGTGCTCGAAAATGTTGGCAGACACCGTAGTGGCGTCGGTGGCCAGAAGTTGGCCGTTGGCATTGGCCGTGACCGTGCTGCCACTGATGCTGACCGCGACGACGACGTTGTTCTTGAGCTGATTGCCGGTCGAGCTGTTGGTGACTCCGATGGCTTGTCGGTTCGCCACCTGCGTGATGAAGAGATTGTGCGCGACCAGGTTGTTCGACGAGCCGAGCTTGGGATTGTCCGTCTCTTGCCAGAAGCTCGCCCCGTGGCGCGCCGGCAACGCGAAGATGTTGTTCTTGATGGTGCTGTTTCTGACCGAGGTGAAGTTCGGCCCTTGCGCCAGGCTGTGGTGGAAGAAATTGGCCTCGATCAGCATGAAATCGGAAGCGCCGCGGCCCCCGGTCGTGCTGCTGCCCGCAACCGCGTCGCACTCGGGATCGTCGTAGGCCACGCCNNCCGTCGCCGCTGCCCGAGTCGTAGCCGGTGCAGCGTTCGATCACGAACCAATCGGATTGCCCGGTGAAGAAGGGATCTTTGTTTTGCCCGTGGCCGATGTTGCCTAGAACCGCGACGCCTTGTTGGTGCTCGTTTGCGGGATAACCGGCGCCAACCGCGCGCACGCCATAGTCTCCACCGACGAGCTCGAACCCATCGACCGCGACGTAGTTGGACGCTTCCAGGTTGATGCAGGTTTTGCGCCCAGTGGCGCAACAATTGATGGTCACGGCTGGCGAGCCGTCGACCTTGCGCTCGCCGAGAAGCACGATGGGACTGTCGTAGCTGCCGCCGTGCTCCGAGTCGAGCTCGTAGCACCCCGAGTAGGTGCCCGCGGTGAAGACAACCATCCTCCCCGGCACGACGGCCGCCAGGGTTGTTGCCACGCTTGCGGCATTCGAGGATGAGCTGCCGTTGCCCGTGCCGCTCGGGCTGACGTACACGGTGCTCGACGGTTGCCAGGCGCAATCCGTGTAGTGCCGGTTGAGCTTCTCGGAGAATCCGAAGTATTGCCCGCCTCGCGCGACCGCGGGCGCCATACCCTGGGCCGCGCAACCACCATCCATGCCAGCGAGGCCGACGTCGATAGCAGCCCCGCCGCTTGCGTCGCGACCACCCGCGCCCGCGATACTTGCGTCGGCTCCGCCAGTGCTACTGCCGCCTACGCCACCGAGCCCGCCGTCCCGGCCTCCGGTAGTGATGCCGCCCTCACCACCGCCTGTACCCGTCTGGCCGCCGGCACCGCCGGCACCCCGATCCTGACTTGGCCCATCTCCACCTGCCGCCCCGTCGCGCGCGCCCTTGATCGAGCTACTGCATCCTTCCGACATCAGCAAACCCATCATTAGGCCCGAGGTCCATGCCAGCTTCGTGCTCATAGCGAGCATGGTAACGCACTTTCCGGCTTGTCGCGCGCGTTCAACCCGGCTGCTGGCAGACGACCCCCACGAACGGCGCCGCGACGATCGAGAGAAGCGCGGCCCCGAAACCGCTCAGCCCTTTGGAATCTCCAGCCGATCTCGCTACCCGCGATCGCCTTCAGCGCGATCGCAGGCCAGCACTCTGGCCTGCTCGTCTGCACGCATCATCGTTCGCCGCGGATTTCCGCGTGCGCCGCGGCCCGCGCGACCGCACTTCGTAGACGGACGCGAAGTCGTCGCCACCGCTGCTTGAACCCGCTATGCTCCGGCCACACATGAACCGCCGACCGGTGCTTGCCTTTCTCAACAGGAATAGGCTTTCGCTCATCGTCTTCTCTGTCGCCTTTCTCGTCAGATTCATCTACCTACTCGCCTATTCCCGCTCACCGTTCTTTCAGGTGCACATTGCGGACGCCCTCTATCACGAGGAGTGGGCCAGGCGCATCTTGGACGGAGACATCTTCAGCCTCAAAATGCATGGGGTTCTGTACAAGCCGCCGCTCTACCCATACTTCCTGGCCTTCAGCTATCTACTTTCGGGTACGGGCAACTTCGTACCGATGTTCCTTCAGGTCATCATGACCGCCTTCAGTTGCCTTTTGCTCTTCCTGATCGGCAAGCGATACTTCAATGCTCCGGCCGGATTCATCGGCGCCATGCTCTACGGCTTCTATTTCCCGTCCGTCTATTTCAGTACGGAAATGGAAATCCCCGCCGTGGCTATCTTTCTGACACTGCTTTCTTTCTACCTTCTGATCGCAACCCCAAGGACGCTCTCCTTGGTCCTTTCCGCTGTTGTCTTCGGTTTCTCCCTATTGGCTCTGCCCACGAACATCTTGGTATTGCCGCTGTATGTCTTCATGCTGGTCAAGCGGCAGGGCTCAGTGAAGCAGGGAATCCGGAACGCCGCACTTTTTGCCACACTCGTCCTCGCGATGGTCTTCCCTTGCACCCTGCGCAACCTGGTCGCCGGAGGCCATCTGACCTTGATATCTGCCAATGGGGGAATGAACCTCTACATCGGCAACAATGAAAAGTACGATGAGACCGTCCGCCTGCAGCCGGGATACGCTTTCGAGAACTTCTACGACGAGCCGAGAAGAGTCGCAGGCGTGGATTCGTTCGCCGACCGGGATCGATACTGGTACATCAAAGCGTTCGACTTCATCCTGAAGCGCCCAGGCAAGGAATCCCTATTGCTTTTGAAGAAAGTCGCCCTGTATTTCGCGGACTACGAAACATACCGCAACACCGACATCTATTACGCCAAAGCCGACTCGATCTACAGGAACATCCCTTTTCTTCCCGCCTCATTGCTACTGGCCGCCGGCTTGGCCGGACTCTACCTGGCGCTGGATAGAAGGAAGAACCTCGAGCTCGTTGCCTTCTGCGCTCTCCAGGCATCGCCATGCCTCATCTTCTTCGTCACGGACCGATATCGAATGCCTTCCATGTCCGTATGGGCGGTATTTGCGGGCGCCTTCGTGGCACACGTGACAAATGCGATGAGAGCTAGAGCCTGGCGGTCCGGCATCGCGCCGCTCGCAGCCGCGATCTGCATCGCGATCGCTTCCAATTTGAATTGTTGCGTGGTGAGGAACCCCGACTATCGCCCACATTTCAATCTAGGCTTCATCTACGAGACGCAGACGAAGTACGATTGGGCACTGGAAGAGTACTCGACGGCTCTCGCTCTCGTCAAGAAGGTCGAGCCGCGCGACAGCAAGACCGAATCGGAGATTTACGCCAGACTTGGCAACGTCTATATGATTTCCAACAACCTGGAGGCCGCCAGGATGAATTTCGAGCGGGCAATTACGGTTAACCCGGATTCGGGACCGGCCTATTCTTATCTGGGCACGCTCTACGACAAGAAGAAGCAGAGCGCTCTGGCCGTCACAATGTTTCGCAAGGCGCTCGAGATCAATCCCTGGGACGTGGTCAGCCTGCATAACCTCGGGCTCTTCTACCTCAACAACAACCAGTTCGACGAGGCATTGACCCAGCTCAACCGCGTGCTCGAATTGGCCCCCGAACACGCGGGAGCACACAACGACCTTGCCTACCTATACGGGCAGCAAGGTAAGTACGACCTAATGGAAGCGGAGGCCAAGAGCGCCCTCTATTACGATCCCAAGAAATCCCCGGCGCGGTACAATTTGGCTCTCCTCTACCTGAACACCGGCCGTGTCGAGGAGGCCATGGCCCAGTACCGCGCGATCATACGGACGGCCCCGCACGACTCCAGCAACGCCTATAACCAGCTGGGAGTGATGTACGCCGAGAGAGGCGATCGGAAGCAAGCGATCGACAGCTGGCAGCGGGCCCTGGAGATCGACCCCAACAATGCGAGCGCGCTTGCGAATATCCAGAGGGCCAGGGCGATGCTGCGATAGCGCCGCCTATCCCCTCTACCCAGGGCGTTATGCCCGCACGCGCTCCGCGAAGATGGCGGCCAGCTTCACGACGTTGCGCCGCAGGTCGTAGTGCTCCAAGATGCGTGCGCGGCCGTTCCTGGCGATGCGTTCGCGCAGGGCCCCATCATCCATCAACCTCGCCAGCGCTCCGACCAGCGCCTCCAGGTCAGAGGGCGCCACAAGCAGACCATCGATCCCATCGCGGATTAATTCCGGGATGCCGGTAATGTGTGTCGTGACGCAAGGGACACCCATGGCCATGGCTTCCATCAGGACAACCGGAATGCCCTCGGCAAAGCTCGGAATGCAGAACGCGTCCGCTTCGGCATAGAGGGCGCGAATGCGATCTGGATTCACCGCGCCTTCAAACACAATGCACTCTGGATGTTCGATTTGTGCGGCTCGTTCCCGCAGCGATGATTCATCCAATCCTTGGCCGACCAATCGAAGCCGCACCCGTCGCTTCTGTTGCGCGAGCCGTTCGATTGCGTCGATCAAGATGTGCTGCCCTTTGGCCGGGGTGAGACGGCCGACGCAAAGGATTTCGAAGACGGCCGACGCATGCCGGCCAGGCTGGGGCGAAAAGACCTGTGGGTCGACGCCAAGGCGCGAAACGACGAGCTTGTTCCAGTGAACATAGGAAGAAGACTTCATCAGTTGACTGCGGGCATAGGAACTGATGCAACAAATGAAGTCCGCCGCAGCAACCTTCTGTTCAAGGTACTGGCCACGCTCATCGTAGAATTCATCCGGGCCGTGGACCGTCACCGAAAAGCCACATCCGAAGACATGGCGCACGAAGAGACCAACCGTGGCTCCTTGCGATCCAAGGTGGACATGAAGGTGTTTCTGCCGGCGGCGCCGCATCCATTGGCCGACCATCAACGCTTCCGTGAAGTACATGAAGTTGAGGAAAAGGCGTTTCAGGTCCAGACGCGCCAAGCGTACCACCCACAGAAGCCCGCGCCCATAGCCGGTCGGATTCTTGAGGATGGTCTGCAAGTGCGCGATGGCCGCGCCCGCCATGCCGTGGCTTTTGACGTAGTAGGTGCGGGCCGATTCTGCCGCCTCCTCGGCCGTCATTCGCTCGGGCGGGCGATCCGGCGGGTTGATGGACGCCACATGGATGTCAAAGCCAAGTTCGCGAAGCTGGATCACTTCCCGCAGGATGAAAATCATTGACATCATGGGATAGCGGTTGACCAGATACGCGAGAGACGGGACCGAGCCCACCGAGGTGGACTGCGCGGCAGGTTTGTCGAGTTGGTTCGAGGCTGACACTTGCGATGTCCTCACGGGTGAGAGTCTGCAACACTGAATTGGAAGGCGGGACTCCGGCGGCTCCGTCGCCCTTGCATCAGAGTCATCTACTGTCCGGACTTCTCCTGTGGGTAGACCAGATCCCATTGGGCGCGGAGTGTATCCATGGTTCGCATGACTTCCAGTGATTCGTGAAGTGGCATGATCGCACTCTCCGTTCGCTGTTCCCGCAGGCAGCGATTCACCTCCATGAGCTCGAATTGGTAGCCATTCCCTGCAAACGGAAGGTTTTGGACCCGGCCGCGTTGCAGGATCGTCAGCGGCGCGGTGAGCCGCCGGCGCAGCGACTTCATGGCGGGCGCTCTGCGTATGGCTTCCATCATTTTTCGCACGCCCGTCGGGCTTGAAGGATCCTGACGCTGAACCGCCTGCGGAGGCGCACACGATCGCAAGATGAAACGGTGAGCGCAATAGAACGGTTCGCACAAGTGCAGCGCACCGCGCTCTCCCAGGATGACGACATCATTCGTGCCGCGGACCTGCAAGCTTGCCGCCAGACTTGCCAAGGCACCGTTGGGGTAAAGAAGCTGAAAGGCCGACTGTTCATCCACCCCGGTCGTACCGAGGCGGGTTGCCCCATGGACCGATTGAGGCACCCCCAGCAGGTGCTGCACAAGTGAGATGAGATAGACGCCGAGGTCCAGCAACACTCCTCCGCCCATCTCGATGTCGAAAAGGCGCGAGTTACTCCCCGGGGGAGCGGGAAAAGCGAAGTTCCCCTGAATCAGGCGAACCGCGCCGATCGCGCCGGCATCGATG
>PNBO01000142.1 GCA_003136095.1 Myxococcales bacterium | reverse complement strand
GATGGAAACCATGGCGCTCAAGGGCGCGCATGATGCCGAGGAAAGCGGCAAGGCGGTCAACGAGACGGTGAAGGCGATGAAGGCCATCGCGGAGAAGGTTTCGATCATCGAGGAGATCGCGTATCAGACCAACCTGCTGGCGCTCAACGCCGCCATCGAGGCCGCACGGGCCGGCGAGCACGGTCGTGGCTTCGCCGTGGTGGCCAGCGAGGTTCGCAAGCTGGCGGAACGCAGTCAGACCGCGGCCAAGGAGATCGGCAGCCTGACCGTGTCCAGCGTTTCCCTGGCCGAGCACACCGGTCGCGCCTTGGGGGAGTTGGTGCCGGCCATCAAGACTACCGCGGAGCTGGTGCAGGAGGTGGCGGTGGCCTCGCGCGAGCAGGCCGCGGGTGTCGCCCAGATCAATCGGGCGGTCAGTCAGGTGGACGAGGTCACCCAGCGCAACGCCACCGCGGCGGAGGAGCTGGCCAGCACGGCCGACTCGCTGGCCGGCCAGGCTGAGTCTCTTCGACAAATGATCGGATTCTTCCACGTCAGGAGCAGCGTCGGCACTGCCTATGGGCCGACGGCGGTGCCCTCCGAGCGCCGCCTGGCCCCCACCTCGACGCGAGGCCAGCCGGTCTAGCGCGACGGTGCCTGCGGGGATTCGGGCGCCACGGCGGCTGGCACAGAGGATGCCGGCACGGAGTTTCCCACCGTGTTTTCCTCGGCGGAGAGCACGCGGTCGATGTCGAGCAGGAGCACGAATTTCTGCCCGGTTCGTCCCATGCCGCGCAGGTAGTCCACCTTCACGTGCGTGCCGAAGGTGGGCGGTACCTCGATGTCGCCCGGATTGAGGTCGATCACCTCGCTGACCGAATCGGCCAGCACGCCCATGACCGCGGTTTCGCCGCCGATGCTGGTTTCAACCACGATGATGCACGTCCATCGGGTGGTTCGCGTGGGCGGCAGGCCGAACTTCAGCGCCAGGTCCACGATGGGGATCACCTTGCCGCGCAGGTTGATCACGCCGCGAATGGACGGTGGGGTCTGTGGCACGCGCGTGGCGGGCTGGTATTCGAGGATCTCACGCACGTGCAAGATACCGATGGCATATGCCTCGCCGCCGAGAAGGAACGACAGGTACTGCGCGGAGCTCTGATCGGGTGTCACGTTCGGCATGGACTACCTCCTGAAGCGCTCGAAACTGTCGTCGTCGTTCGGGTGGGGGAGAGCGGAGGGTGGCAGGGTCGGCTCGACCTGCGCGAGGTGCGCGGGCGGGCGGGGAACGGGTCGACGAGGCCATAATCGCGGTGGCGGTGGGATCGGCACGGGAGCCGGCAGGGGGATTGGCCGCAAGGCCGGCCGGGGCGCCGGCGGCGCGGGGGCGGCTGGCACGGGGAGCGGCGCGGTCGGCACGCGTGTCGGCGCTTGCCGTTCGACCTGGGGGAGGACCGCCGCGCGCTCCGAGATCTGGAAGAAGCGCAACTGTTCACGCAGGGCGTTCACCTGCTCCGCCATCTGGGCGGCCGTGCCGGACAACGCCTCCGCAGAGGAGGCGTTGCGCTGGGTCACCCCGTCCACCTTGGACATGGCCCGGTTCATCTGGGCCACGCCGGCCGCCTGCTCCGTCGAGGCGGCCGCCACCTCCTGGACCAATTCGGCGGTCTTTTTCACCGAGGACAGCATGCCATCGATGAGCGTGCCCGAGCGCTCGGCCGTGCTCACGCTCGTGCTCGCCACGGAACGGATCTCCCGGGCCGCGATCTGGCTGCGCTCGGCCAGCTTGCGCACCTCGGCAGCGACCACCGCAAAGCCCTTGCCCTGATCGCCGGCCCGTGCGGCCTCGATGGCGGCATTGAGAGCGAGCAGGTTGGTCTGATAGGCGATTTCCTCGATGATCGAGATGCGCTCGGCGATGGAGCGCATGGCCTCGACGGTTTCGGCCGCGGCCCGGCCGCTGCCTTCGGCCTGGGCGCGCAGGCCGACCGCGATCTGTTCGCTGGCGCGGCTGTTCTCCGCATTCTGCGTGATCGAGGCGTTCATCTCCTCGAGGCTGGACGTCGTCGCTTCCACCGAGGCGGCCTGCTCGGACGTGCCTTGCGACAAGACCTGCGCCGCCGCGGCGACCCGGCCGGCGCCTGTCTTGAGGAGGTCGGTGCCCGAACGCATCTCGCCCATCACCTTACGCAGTTGCTCGGTCATCCGCTGCATGGCGAAGAGCAGTCGGCCGGGCTCGTCGCCCGCGCCGCGAGCGTCTACCTCGACGCGCAGATTCCCGGCCGCGATTGCCTCGGCGGCTAGGGCGGCCTGCACGACAGGCCGCGTGATGCTGCGTGCGACATAGAGACTCCCACCGATCACGAGGGCGAAGACGCAGAGCCCAATGAGCACTTGTCCGACGTTGAAGAGAGAGCGCCGGTTGGAGAGAGCGGCCGCGACCTGGTCGAGCTCGTGAATCGCCTCTTCGTTGATCCGGTCCACGGTCGTCTCTAGGCGCCGAAGGCCCGACTGGGCGTCCCGCAGGGCCGTGTCGGCGGTGGCCGCGTTCTTGTACTCGCCCGAGCGCACACCTTCGAACACGTGCGCGGCGGCCTGACCGTAGGTGGCCAGCTCGCGCCGCGAAACCGCGGCGCTATCACCGCCGTCGGTGGCCAGCTCGGCAAGCAGGGTGGCCAGCCGCTCCCGGCTGCTCTCCCAGCGGTCGATGCTGTCGCCTACACCGTCGCGATCGCCCGCGCGGAGCAGAACCTCCTTCTCGAGCCGTCGCATCTCCTGCACCGCGACGCTGGCCTGCATGGCACGGTGGGCGCGCGTAACGTCGAGCGGGACGAGGTGCTGCAAGGACTCGGCCTGCCGGGTGCGCATCCAGTTGTCCACCCCGGCGCTCGCGCACATCAGGCCCAGCCCGCCCAGCAGGGTCAGGCTCACACGTGTGCCGACACTCATCCGCCGAAGCACGAAATCTTACCCATCGTATTCTTCCCAAGAAAGAACCCGGGGAGGGGTCTTTCGATTTCTCGCAGTGAGGACCGTCGGGCAATGCCCGCGGGCCCTCGCGCCCCTGCCTTCCAGCGAGGCGCCACGCGCCTGCTGGCACTCTGTTGTCCTCGCCAGTATCGGGCCAATACTTTAATGGGCTGAGTCGTAGGACGCAGCCCGACAAGGGCGGGACGCGCCCGCCCACCCGCGGATCGGGATCCTGCCGACTTCGGCCTCGGCGCGAGGCACCGAACATCATGGGGAGAGGCGGCCGGCCGACCGGTGCGGAGTCGATGGGCACCAGTCGGACGGACGATCTGCCGAGGATGGGGATCGATGAAAGGAGAATCGGGGTGACGTCACGGAAGAAGATTCTGTTGGTGGACGATTCGTCGACCGCACTGCTGCTGTCTCGCATGGTCCTGCAGGGCATGTCCTACGACGTGGTCACGGCGCGCGACGGGCTGGAGGGCCTGGAGAAGGCGAAGCAGGTGCATCCCGATCTGATTCTGCTCGACGTGATGATGCCGCGCATGGACGGCATCGAGGCCTGCAAGCGCCTGCGCGACGATCCGGCCACGGCAAGCATTCCCATCATCATGGTCACGACGCGCGGCGAGGAAGCGATTGCCGAGGCCAGTTATGCCTACGGTTGCAACGAGTTCGTGACCAAACCCGTGGACGCGGCGGAACTGCTGGCCAAGGTGCGCAACTGCCTGGGCGATTGGGAAGGCACGTGACGGCCAACGGCGACAGGAACGGCGGCATCGAACCCGCGCCCGCTGTCGGCGGCGAGGACCTGCACCTGGAGGTCGCGCGGTTGCGCGAGCTTGTCGCCGTGGCGGAAACCGCTATCAAGGCATTGCAGGACCGTTGCGAGGATCTCGAGGAGTACCGGGCGCACCTGGGACGGCTGTGCATCGCCAGCGCGCAGTTGCACGAGAGCGAGGATCCGGCCGAGAGCCTGCGCAACCTGCAAGACGTGCTGGTCAACCTGATCGGCACCGAGCAGATTGCCATCTGGAGCATGGCCGCCGACGGTCGTGGTCTGGAGTTGCGCGCAAGTCAGGGCATCGAGGCGGGGCCCTGGCGGACCGTGGCGGTGGGCGAAGGCGTGGTCGGGAAGACGGTGTCGAGCGGCGAGATTGCCATGCCGACGCCGGCCGGCGCCGGCCAGCCGTCCCTGTGCATTCCGCTCGTGCTGGGCCGGCGGGTGGTGGGCGCCGTGGCGGTGTTTCGTCTGCTGCCCCACCGCAGCGGATTCGGTCCGCTGGATCAGGACGTGTTCCGGTTGGTCTCTCGGCAGGCCGCGTTCGCGCTCTGCTGCGCGGGTGGGGCGTGGTGCGCGGCCAGGAGGGCCAGGGATGCCTAGTCCAGACGGGAAAACTCCGGCGCTGTCGCTCTACGGCGATCCGACCGGGTCCTCGGCGCAGATCGATCCCAATGGCCTGGCCGCGGTCTACCTGCACCCCGCGCAGATGCATGTCGCCACTGCCCCCTGCGCCATCAGGACCCTGCTGGGCTCGTGCGTGGCGGTCTGCCTCTGGGACGCGGAGGCACACGTGGGTGGCGCGGTCCACTACCTCTTGCCGCGCGGTCGGCACAGCCACGGCGAGACCGGCCGCTATGGCACGCTGGCCATTCCCGCGCTCATTCGGGCGGTATGCGCCCTTGGGGGCAGCCCCGGCTCGCTCAAGGCCAAGATCTTCGGGGGCGCCCGCGTGCTGGCCGGGCTCGGCCCGGCGAGCGGCGCCAGCCTGGGCGACAGCAACGCCGCCGTGGCCTGGGAGCTCCTGGCCGCCGAGAACGTGCCGGTAATCGGTTCCGACGTGGGCGGCGATCGTGGGCGCCGCGTGTTGTTCCACGTCGAGGACGGCGCCGCCTGGGTGTGGAGGCTCAACGGCTCATGAACATCGATCGCGACGCACTCGTGCAGGCCTTCCTCGCCGATTCCGAGGAGAACTTCGCGGCCATGGAGGAGTCGCTCATGGCCCTGGAGGCGCGGCCCGACGATGTCGAGGTCCTGCGCACGATCTTTCGCGGGGCGCACAATATGAAAGGGAACGCCTCGACCATCGAATTCCGCGAGATGGCCGAGCTGGCGCATAGGGTCGAGGACGTGCTCGATCGGCTGCGCAAGCAGACCCTGGCCGTCAGCCCCGAGTTGGTGTCCCTGCTTCTGCGCGCGGTGGACGTCATGCGCCAGATGGCGCCCACCGCCGTGACCCTCGAGGGCATGGCCAAGGCGCCGCCCAAGATTCTCGCGCAACTGACCGAGTGGAAGGTGCGCGCGTCGGCGCCGCCGCTCCCGCCCGCGACCACCGTCGAGAAAACCGCGGCCATCGCCGTGGCCAAGGACGCCGCGCCGGCCGCGCCGGCGGAGGCCCCAGTTGAGAAGGCCGCGCCCGCGGCCGGGCCGGGCCTCGGGATCCCGGCCAAAGGAGCGCCCGCGCCGGTCGCGGCCGGCGAGCCGGAAACGGCCCGCGTGCGCACTCTGCGCGTGGAGGTCGAGCGGCTCGACCAGATCCTGAACCTGGTGGGCGAGATCGCCATCGCGCGTGGCCGCCTGCTGGGGGCGCTGGAAGAGGGGGCCCGAGCCGGCGGCGCCCAGGCGCTGGAGATCCATCGCGAGTCGGATCGGTTGTTTCTCGAACTGCAGGATCTGGTGCTGAAGATTCGCATGGTGCCACTCGGGCCGTCGTGCCGGCAGTACGCGCGCACCGTGCGCGATCTGGCAGGCAGCCACGGCAAGCAGGCGCGCCTGGTGGTCGAGGGCGGCGAGGTCGAGGTCGATACCGCGGTGATCGAGCACCTGCGCGACCCGCTGACCCACATCGTGCGCAACACCATCTCGCACGCGATCGAGTCACCCGCCGAGCGGCGCGCAATGGGCAAGGATCCCTGCGGCTTGGTGAACATCCGTGCCCGGCGCGATTCGAGCAGCATCGTGCTGCAGGTCATCGACGACGGACGTGGGATCGATCGGAATCGCGTGCTGGAGGTGGCGCGGGCGCGTGGTCTCGTGCCCGCGAGCGAGACCCCGACCGACGAGGACTTGCTGCGTCTCGTGTTCGATCCGGGTTTCAGCACCGCGACCGAAGTGGGTGATCTTTCGGGCCGCGGCTTCGGCATGGATATCGTTCGTCGCCACCTGGAGGCATTGCGGGGAACGGTCGACATCGACAGCACTCTGGGCCGCGGCACCACGGTCACCCTGCGCATCCCACTGACCTTGGCCATCATCCCCGGTTTTTCCATCAAGGCGGGCGACGAGACCTACATCCTGCCCATGGAATCGGTGGTCGAGTGCGTGGACATGCCGTCCGACCTGCGCGTGGGCGCGGACGGGCTGGCCGTGCTGCCGCTGCGCGGGCACCCCCTGCCGTGCGTTAGGTTGCGCAACTTCTTCCACGTGCGGGCGGCGCCTGCTCAGCGCGAAAACGTCGTCGTCGTGCGCAGCGGCGAGGCCACGGTAGGCATCATCGTCGATGCCTTGGAGGGAGAAACCCAGGCCGTGGTCAAGCCGCTCGGCCGCTACCTGGGCGATGTGGCCGGCATCTCCGGCTCGACCATTCTGGGCAGCGGCCGCGTCGCCCTGATTCTCGACGTGCCCGTCATTCTTCGCAACGCCGCCACGACAGGGGGAGGGGCATGACCAGCTCGCGATCGGCTCGCCGGGAACCGCTCGTCACGGCGCCACGGACGCCCGGACCACTGACGCCCGGAC
>PNBO01000210.1 GCA_003136095.1 Myxococcales bacterium | reverse complement strand
GATTCAGCGATCCCGTCGTGGTGATGGAGGACGTGGAAGCGGGGCGGCTGTTCGAGGCCTGCAACGTCTACAAGCTCAACGGAACGAACAAGTATCTAGCCCTCATCGAGGCTTTCGACGGAACCTCGAATTGGCGACGCTACTTCCGCTCCTGGACGTCGGATGGTCTCGAAGGCCCCTGGACACCCCTGCAGGATAGTGGAACGTCTCCCTTTGCCGGCAAGCAGAATGTCATCTTCGACGGCACGGCATGGAGCGATGACATCAGTCACGGAGAAATGATTCGCGCCGGCTACGACGAGACGATGGCAATAGACAAGTCGAGGCTTCAATACCTCTATCAAGGGTTCGCACCGTCAACGAATACCAGCGACTACAACGCAATCCCCTGGCAGCTCGGTCTGCTCACGCTCCGGTAAGCGGACGACGAAGGACAACGGGACCAAGGGCCACATCGCTTGCCGCCGACGCATCGGTGACATCCTGAACTATGGAGTGAACAGCGCCAAATCCACCACATCGGCCATCTTCTGATAGCCGGCGGGGTTCAAGTGAAGCCCGTCACCGCTGTCGTACGCCGATTGCAGCTTGGGCGGATTCGACGTGTCGCGGACGGCGGCATCGAAATCGATGGTGCCGTCGAACTTGCCGCTCCTGATGTACCTATTGAGGGTCTGACGAACGCTCTCGTGCGCCGAGCTGTAGTACGGATTGCTGCCGAACGGCGTGATGGTGGCGCCGTAGACCAGCAGGTTGTGCGCGTGGGCCTGGGCGATCATGGTGTCGAAGGCAGATGTCAGCGACGCGGCCGAGACGCCGGCGCCGATGTCGTTGACGCCCTCGAGGAGGATGACCCAGCGGACCCCGCTTCCCCCGAGCACGTCACGGCTGAAGCGGTTCAAGGCGGTCGGGCCCAAACCGCCGGTCGTGATCGCGTTGCCACCGATACCCTGGTTCAAGATTGCGACCCTCGTGGTGGCGCCGCTTCCGTGCAGTCGTTTGGCCAGGGCATCCGGCCAACGATCGTTCCCATTCGTGGTCGAGCCGAGGCCATCGGCAATCGAGTCACCCAGCACGACGATGGCCTTGCCATCGGCCATGACGTCGACACCCGAGAGGATGTACCAATGGTCGGTCTTCTGCGCGGAAGCCATGTCGGCCGCGCTGACGTTGCTGTCAGTCGCGTGGGGAGCCGCCGAGCTTTGCTCGGCGGGTACCAGCGCGGGAAGGCTTGGAAACCCTATCAGGGTTTCCATATCAGCGGTTTGCTGGTAGGAGGTGGTTTGCGATGCCGGGTGACCGGTGACGTCGCTCGGCGTGCTGCCGAAAGCGACGGTCACTGACAGGTTGCCAAGTGGCGCCAGTGCGAGAGCGACGGGGTCGGACCAGATGGCCGCGCCCTGCGCGATCGTGACGGACGCGTTTCCCGAGAATGCGAGGGCCTTGTCGGTTGCCGTGTCGATGCTGCTGTCTACGGGAATGGCCCTGCACACGGCGACATGGGCAGAATGGATGGTCAAGGGGCCGTTGCCAAACTCGTTCGAGAATCGCACCCGCAGTTGACTTCCCCCGAGCGTTACGTGAACGATCTGGCGCAGGGTGCTGTTTGAAAGCGATGCGGGCGGCAGGTTCGCCAATTCGGTCAATTGCGGCGCTGCGGACCAGGTTCCCACCCAACTGGCGGCGGCCGTTCTCCCGCCGGTGCCCGCCGCACCGCCGCTGCCCGTTGCGCCACCCGTGCCGATAGCCCCGCCGAAGGCGGGCGTGCCACCCGTGCCGATGGCGCCCGATGCCGTGAGCGATATCGGATCGATGACCATCATGGACTCCGTGCTGCTCTGGTTCTCCAGAGGAATGGGGCGCGAGAGGACCTGCAAGCCGAGGCCACGGAACGGCTGTCAGCGGCGTGTTCGTCGCTGCCGACGGAAGACGAGCCCGAGGGCGGCTAGCAGAAGCACCGCCATCTGGGAAACCGAGTGCTCAGCATGGCTGCCGACGGCACAGCTACACCCATGGGCAGAGGTGCCGCCCGTGGCTGGCGTGGAAGCGCCGGAGCTTCCGCCTTGCGTGGCGGACCCACCGCTGCCCTGCGTTCCGCCCGAGCCCTGGCCGCCGTTGCCGCCCTTGGCTGAGCTTCCGCCGCTGCCCATGCTACCACCGGTTCCAGTCGCACCGCCGCTGCCGCTGGTGGTGCCACCGCTGGCCGATCTGCCGCCAGTCCCGACTGCGCCACCGCTGCCCGAGCTGCCACCGCTGCCCTGCACGCCACCGCTGCCGCTGGTCCCCCCCTTGGCGCTGGTGCCACCGCTGCCAGAGTTGCCACCTGTCCCGACTGCGCCACCGCTGCCCTGCACACCACCGCTGCCCGAGCCGCCACCGCTGCCCTGCATGCCACCGCTGCCCGGAGCGCCCACCTCACTTCCGCCATCCTTCCCGCCAGCCCCGGTCGTTCCGCCCGAGCCGCTCACGCCGCCCGTGCCGGCGACGCCAGCGTCACCCGAACAATCTGGCTCTGGATCGGCGGCCCCGGCCGTGTCGAGACCGAAGAACTTCAGGATGTCGGCTTCCTCGTAGGCCATGGAGTGCGTACCGCCCGGTGATGACCAGGCCTCGAGAACCGTGTAGCCGCAAGCGTTCTTCCAGAATTGACGATCGTAGGTGGCGTTCGCGGCCTTGTACCCCGTGTCGGTCGAGGTCGGGGTGGTGCTCAAAGCAAGGACGTTCGTCCACTCCTTGATGGCCTCGGCCGTATTCTTGTAGCTGATCGTCGTATCCGCCTCGCCCTGCATGGTCTGAACGCGTGGGCGGTGTCCGGTGTAGCCCGGATACATGGCACGAACCAGGTCGCCCCACTGCTGCGCCGTCTTGGTCGTGTTGCCGCCGGCGCAGTTGTTGCTCCACTGATTGCTGCTGGCGTAGCCATCGGCCCAGCATCCCGCCGGGACCCCCGCTCTCGCGGACCCAGCCCGAAACACGTCAGGGTACACAGCGAGCATGGCTTGCGTCAGCATGCCCCCCGATGAGCCACCAAAGATGTAGACGCGGGATGCGTCGCCGCTGTACTTCGAGAGCGCGTATTTCACCATCGTGGCGACGGCCTGCGTGTCGCCTCCGCCATCGTGCTTGAGGGATTGGCTCGACCCCACGTCCCAGCAGTTTTGCCCCGGGTTGTCCGGGAGGATGAGGATGAAGCCGTTTTGGTCAGCCGCCGCCGTGATCTTGGGGATGTTGCCCATTTGCCCCGTCGCAGTCGACCCGCAAGAGTGGCCGGACACCACGACGGGAGGCTTGCTCGCCAGCTTGTCCGGAACGTAGATATACATCTGGACATAGCTGGGCAGTGTGACGCTGCCTGCCCAGGTGGAGCGAGTAACCTCGGTCAGCGAAGCCGCACGCGCTGGCGCAGCCACGAGCAGTCCGAGAGTGAGCGATGCGATCGCGAGAGCTTGATTCTGGTATCGATTCATGTCCCGTAGTGTCCTTGATATCATCGGGGCGGCTCATGCGGCCTCACGGTGGCAGTAGCTCAACATACCACCGAGGGGTGAGCAACAGGCACCCTACTCTTGGGCTCTATGGTCATTCGTCGCGACGAGGTGCTTCCTAACTGCCCCGTGCGCAGACACTCCATACTCACTGGTACGCACGAGCGACATGCCCAAAATCATTGATGTTCTTGGCTAGCAACAGCATGAAGACCAGTCGATTCATCCAGATGCTCTTGTGCGTACCCTTGCTCATGGCGCTCGGAGTCGCAGCAGCGCGAATCTTCGGAAGCACGCGTCGCGTGTGCGCCCGCGGTCAGTACCAGAGATGGAACGTGCCGCTCACGTGGAGCAAAGCGAGCGTATAGAGCGTGCCGTCCCAGTAGCTGGTCGGGATGGCCGCCGACCAGAGCTTGTCCACGAAGGCCTTGCCGGACGACGCTGGTAAGCCGAAGCCCAAGAGAGAATCGCAGAAGCCCTGGGCACCGGCGCCGACATTCTTCTCGTGGGCGCCAAACTTGGTCGCGTACGTGTCGATCTGCCAGGGGTCGGCGTTGAAGAAATTGCAGTCCATCATGATGTTCACGACGCAGCGTATCCAGTCGACAGTGGCGCCCTTCACCGTTCCACCAGTGAAGGAAGACTGGTCGGGAATTACGCCGTTTCCGTCGATTGCGCTGTGAAAGAAGTCGCGCCCCGCCGTCACCGAGCTATCCCAAAACGCCTTGTTGGCGGTGTCGAAGCAGGCCCACACCTGATAGAAGGCCGGCAAGATGTACGAGGCATCGGTGTTTCCCGAGCCTGAGACGAACTTGACGATGTGGTAGGTGGAGTTGAAGTACTTGGTCCGGATCACGTCGAGCACCCACTGGGCCTCGGTTGCGTAGTTGTACTTCCCGGACGTATCACCCCAGCGAGTGTGGGCAAAGATGAGGGCGGTCGCCATGTACTCTTCGCCGTCCGGCGCTCCACCGGAGGAATTCTTCGAGCCCGAGGTCGAGCACGACCACGAGATCTCGCCGGTCCCATTCGCCATGTGCGTCTTCACCCATGTCCACAGACGGTCGAACTCCGTCTGGTGGTCGAGCTGGACGGCGGTCATCATGCCGTATCCCATGCCTTCGGTGCGCACGTCGTTGTTGTAGGTGTCCTTGACATAGGACTCGTCCGAGCCCGGCCCGTTGAAGTAGATGTTGCCCGAACCCGAGGGGTTAAAGAGCTTGGACCAGGCGGCGGCAACCTTGGCGTCGCTTTCCGCCTGCGTGTGCCCCGAGAGGCTGACGAAGAGATTGGCGTACGCCGCGGGTGGCGTGCACCCATTTCCGGGAATCGTTGTCGTAGAAGTGCCGCCGCCATCGATCGGGCCACCGCTGGACCCGCCGCTGCTCGTGCTACCACCGGACCCGGTGATCGTGCTGCCACCCGTTCCCGAGCCGCCTCGGCTCGTTGCGCCGCCATTTCCCGTCGCTCCGCCGCTTCCCGTCGCTCCGCCGCGGCCCGTGGCGCCGCCGTTTGCCGTGGTGCCGCCGGTCGGTGGGGTCCCTCCCGTCGCTGTCGTTCCCCCCGTCGATATCGTGGTCGTTCCACCGTTCCCTGTCCTGCCACCGTTGGCCCCCGTGCCGCCAGTGGCTGTGCCTCCGGCCGAATCCGACGTACCGCCCGAGCCTACGGTCCCACCAGTCGGGATCATTCCCCCCGTGGCCGTGCTTCCGCCGCCGCCGGCCACGCCACCGCCCGAATTCGTGCCGCCGCCGCCCCCGACGGGCCCTGAACCGGCAGCACCGCCGCTGGCCGTAGCTCCTCCTGCGGCCGCATCGGGCTGGACGATAGTGCTTCCGCTTTTGCCATTGCAACCGATGGCAACGGCGCCGAAAGCAAGGAACAGAATCGAACCCGGGAACGAGATAGTGCGCACGACGAATCTCCTTCCAGGGAGCATGGGTCACGCTCCCTCGGTTGAAACTCTACCAACGACAATCCAGCCCGTGGACGCTTCGATAACTACCTTCGAGCTTTCTAGCACCCCTTGCATTGGGTCCGCAACAATGCCGCAAGAAGCCATTGATACCGGCGTCTTTGCAATCAAGGTTCCCGCTTGCAGATCAGACCACTATTGGGTCGGTCTAGGTAGGGATTTCGGCTACACCAAGCAGCAGTCGCCTGTTGTGGTCCGCCAGCGGGTCATCCGCGAGCCGTGTTCCCCGACGGTGACGAGGGGAGCGAGCGTGCCCGGCCCTGCGGGCGGGACGTGTTCATGGGCGAGCCTGACTTAGACTTCGCCTTGCACGCGGGATCTGACGTCCGGCGGTCCCCGATGACAGCGAGGCGAAGACCCAGGATCGACGAGGCCAAGGGCGACTTGATAGGGAAGGGTGTCGACGGAAGGAGAGACTAGGACAGAATGACCCAATCTTCACCATGCGTCATCGCATCTTCGAATGTCCGATAGTGTCCACCATGTCAACCACAGCCCCCTCCACCCGGCTCATTTCGTCAACCGTGACAAATCCCTCGGCCTTCCGGCAATGACTGTATGAATCGTGATCATATTGTCAACTTCGGGGAATGTAGAAGCCCTGTCACCGCTTCGTCCACCGATTTTCAAGAGGTGCCGCAGTCGCTGCGGCGGAAAAAGGAGTCACATGCAGTACGCAGGTCTATCTCGGTTGTTGCTCTCCACCCTGCTTGTTGGTGGCTTGGCGTGCTCACCCAGTGGCACCGGAACAATCTCGGGTTCTGGGGGCGCCTCCGCCAAGGGCGGCAATACTGGCAGTGGTGGTAGCACCACATCGGGGCAAGGTGGCAGCTCGGGCGCTGGCGGCGTGACTAGTACCGGCGGCAGCTCGACGCAGGCCAGTGGTGGCAATTCGGGTAGCACCGGAGGAACCACCGAGGGTGGAACCGGCGGGGCCGGCACTGGTGGCATCCAAGGCAGAGGTGGTGCGAGCGGTACCGGTGGCCGCAGCGGTGCGGGTGGCGCCAGCACGACTTCGTCTGCAGGCGGAGCGACCAGCTCAGGCGGCCAGTCGGGAACGACTGGCGCGACCGGTACCGGTGGTCGCAGCGGGTTGGGCGGCAGCAGCACGACTTCGTCTGCAGGCGGATCCGGGCCGGGCACGGGCGGGACAGGGGCAGGCGGAAGCACCGGAACGTGCGCTGGAACGAAGACGCCGGGGACGGCCCAATCAGGCGACATCACGATCGATCCGGCGAAGACCTATCAAACGATGGATGGCTTCGGCATTGCCGACGTTTGGCAGGCCAAGTCGACTTCGTCGGCAGCACAACGGACGCTCTTCTGGGACCCGGATCAAGGGATCGGGATGACGCTATTGCGTGTCGGCATCGACGAAACCGCCAAGATCATGGGCGATGCGGCGTTTGTCGATGCCCCGGAGGTCGTCAAGTTTGGCGGCAAGGTGTGGGCGGCGCCCTGGTCGCCGCCGGCCGC
>PNBO01000254.1:19034-19567 GCA_003136095.1 Myxococcales bacterium | reverse complement strand
CTGAACTACAACTTCATTCGCATCCATCAAGAGCTCGCCGCACCCTACATGCTCGACACGGCGGACGAGCTCGGCCTCATGCTCATGGGCGAAACGGCCATTCGGGGTAGCAACAACACCCAAGACTTCGTTGCGGGACACGACAACATGGTCGGCCATGCCCAGGCGATGGTGCTTCGCGATCGCAACCACCCGTCGATTGTCCGCTGGAGCCAAAGCAACGAGGCGGGCAGTGCCAGCACGGATTCGGCTCAATTCGAGACCGACCTCTTCAATGCCATCACCAAACTGGACGGTACGCGGCCAATCAGCACGGATCCCTTCGGAACCGGCACGAACTATGGATTGCCAAGCCCGGACTTCGCAGTCGTCGGCCACTATATCGGCGGCCTCGGCGTGTATACCGAAGACGTGAACGCCAACAACAACAATCCCTACGGCCAGGGCGAGTACATCTGGTCGAAGGACAATTCTCGCCAAGGATTGACGTGGTTTGGAACGTCGGCAATGGCGATGCGAAGGCAGGATGCCTC
>PNBO01000254.1:0-19011 GCA_003136095.1 Myxococcales bacterium | reverse complement strand
ACGGCTTCAGTGCCGTGCTCGTCGCGGACAAGGACTACTGGGAGTCCAACAAGATGTCCAACGCCAACGGGGATTGGCCGGCGACGGTGCCGAGCCTCGCGAAAGGCGCGGCTCGCGCGACGACTCTCCTCATCTTCAACGACACCTTNNTCCATCGACATCACCTGGGAGGTTCATGCGGACAGTGCGACCGGGACACTCGGCGCTACGGGAACGCTGACCGTCGATGTTCCGTTCGCCACCATGGTGACCAAGTCGATCAACATTACGGCTCCGGCCTCGGGAACGAAATGCTACCTGGTCCTCCGAGCCCAGAAGAACGGAACAACCGTCTTCGAGGAGACCGACGAATCGTTCAACCTGCAATAGGAAGAAGGGGTCGCGTGCGGATAGTCGTTTCAAGCGCCGCTTTGCCTTGGCCGAAACGCATCCGCAGTAAAATGTCCGACAAGAAACATTACGCCAACCACAGAGACCCACATGTCAATCTCCCCCAAACTATCCATGTACCCAGGGGAAAACAAGCCCATTTTTGCGGGGAATGCCACCACGGACATAGCCTGTGCCTGGCCCCATTTATGGGGGCGCTACGCGGTCACCACTCGGGGCTGGGCGGGTCAGCGTAGTCGACCTCGGCGAGGTCGGACGTGCCCGAAAGCTCGGCCTGTGGCGGTGGGCGCGCGGCGGTGCGGGGCAGGGCCTCGCTGGGGATTCCGAGGTGGTCCAGAATCTTGCGTATCGCTTCTGGCTTCGTGATCGCGGCCAGGATCTTCATGCGGCCATGGCACTTCGGGCATGTCAGCGCGTCTGTCATGAACACGCGTTTCAGAAGGATGGCCCAAGGCAGTCGGCTGACTCTTGGTAGCTTGGTGATATCGATGTCGCAAGATTCGCCGGTGCCCGCCTGGTCGGCGCCCGCCGCATCGGCATCCGCAGTATCTAGCGCGGGCGGCGCTGGGTGTGTCGGCACCACCTTGTCGCGATCCTTGGCTGCGGGGCCGAGGATGCCGTGGTATCGGACGAGGTGGCAGCGAGGACGGGGAATCAACGGGATCAACTTCTCTATCAGCTCATGCGGCGTGAACAGGATATGGGTCGTGTCATCTCGCCAGGCTTGCTTGAAGCGCAAAGCAAGTCGACCGTCGGGCAGTTCCCGTAGACGATCGTTGGCAATCGGCGGCCTGGCCAGATAGCGGCACAGATGTTCGAGACCGTCGCGGTCATTGGCACGCACGCGCACGTTGGCATGCACATTGAAACCGGCGACCTCCGCGCATCGCTTGCCCATGATCGCGGCCGCGGCATCCTCGCCGGCACCTCCCAGACGCTATACGCGGCAGCCTCGGCGCGGACCCGTCGCGACCAGGCCTTGCACGGAGGCATTGGCCAGATGGTCGAGGGTCAGCTGCTGCTCCTTGTCTTCCCGCGTGAGCTGCCCCAGGTAGCGCGTGACCTTCCGGCACACGGCACGCGCCAGGCGCGCAATGTCCTCGTCGCTGGGTGCGGGCAGCGGGTGGAACAGCATGCATCCGTCCGGCTGCTCCGCGTACACGCCATCCATCACGATGACGTGAAAATGAACATTCAAATTCAGCGACGATCCAAATCGCTGCACGACGGTCAGGCTTCCGGTCTGCAGCCGGCCACAAAACTTTCGCTTCCGTGCGCGGCGGCGGAGGTCGGAGTTGATGGCGCTGATGAATGCGCCAAGCACGACGCTCGTGGCGTCGGCCGAATAGGCCATCTTGAATCGCCAGGCATAGGGTAGCGAGAGGACATATTGCCGGGCAGGCACTTGGGGAAAAAGGTGATCCACGCAGAAGGCGGCCGTGTCGGCCATGCGGCGCCCAAGGCAGCTCGGGCAAAATCCACGTCGCTTGCACGAAAACGCCACGACTCTGCTGTGCCCACAGTCTTTGCATCGGACGCGAAGAAAGCCGTGAAGCGGAATGCCACAACGAAGGTAGGCCTCGAACTCGACAAGTACAAAGGCGGGCAGTTCGCCGCCTCCTGATTCCAGATCCGCCAGAAAAGTCGTCCAATGTTCCTGTATCGTTCGATAGAGCAAAGTCGTTTCGGGACAATGGCGCGCGTACGCGCCTGCGGTTCCGTGGGTGTGACGGCTTGCTGCTGGTGGCATGGAAATCACCAGCAGATGCTCTCGGCAACGAGGCAATGCTTGTTGCTAGCAAGACGCAGCATTCGGCATTCGAAGCCGCAGGGCGAGCTATCGAAGCTCCGCAGTCTCGTGAACGGCAAGGCGGGCCGAGATATCATGTAGCCAAGCCGCCCGCCCGACGAAGCCCTGCTTCTCTGCGAAGTCATGGTCGACAAGACGCTGGTGCGCCGCATGGGTGCCCGCGGTTACGAGCTCGGCCCCGCCCGCCTCGTACTTTCCCTCGGACCCGAGCCCCGGCTGGAGCCGGCCAAGGTCATGCGCCTGGTCCAGCGGAAGGACAGCCGCTGGAAGCTCACGTGAGGGAGCACCCACGACGGCAGTTGCGGCCGCCTTCAGGGTGTGCGATGCAAACCTCATGCGTCGCTGGATGGTTCTGGCCGCGGCCTTACTGGCCGTCGGCTGCAAAGGGAAGTCCGACTCCAACCCCAAGGGAGCGGTCGGGCCGCAGACCGTGCTCGCCCAGGTGGACGACATCACCATCACCACCGCGGACCTGAAGGATCTGCTCGCCCGCTACGCCAACCAGCCGTTCGTGCTTGCCCGCTACTCGTCCATCGAGAAGAAGAAGGAGCTGCTCGATAGCCTCATTCGCTACGACGTGCTGGCCATCGAGGCGCGCAAGCGTGGCTACGAGCGCGATCCCGAGGTACAGCGGGTGGCCAAGGACAAGATGGTCAAGCTCTTCACCCAGCAGGAGATCAACGACAAGGTGAAGCTGGCCGACGTTGCCGACGCGGACGTGCAGAAGTTCTACAACGATCACGCGGCCGAATATGTGCGGCCGGAGACGGTGCGCGTCAGCCAGATCCTGGTCAAGGAACGCGCCAAGGCGGCAAAAGTGCTGGCCGCGGCCAAGGCGCTGCCGAAATCCGACCTCAAGGCCTTCCGCGATTTCGTGACCAAGGAGTCCGAGGACGCGGATTCGAACCAGCGCGGGGGCGACCTGACCCAGTTCGACCGCACGTCGACCCTGCATCCGAAGGCGGTGGTGACCGCGGCCTTCACGCTCAAGGACATCGGCGACCTCTCGGATCTCGTGAGCACCGACAAGGGCTTCGTCATTCTCAAGCTGACCGACCACCGCCCGGCCGTGTCGCGCAGTCTCGAGGAGGCGAAGGTAGAAATCCAAAAGCGCCTGCTCGAGGAGATCCGCACCCAGAAGAAGAAGGAATATGTCGAGGAGGCGCGCAAGACCGTCAAGGTCGAGATCTACGAGGACGAGCTCGCCAAGCTGGATCTCGCGGCGACGCTGGGCGTGCCCGCCTTGGCGCCCCTGTCCACGCAACGACCGGGCCTCGACGCGGGCACCATGGTAGGAAACCGGCCGTGACCCGCCTTTGCCCAACCCTTGCCGCCGTCCTCATCACCCTGGCCTGGCCAGCCGCGGCCTCCGCCCGCGTGGTGGAAAAGATCGCCGCCCTGGTCGGCGACGACATCATCCTGCACAGCGAAGTCGAGGATCGCGCCGCGCCCATGCTGGCGGAGATCGCCGCCATCGCCAATCCGACCGAGCGCGAAGCGCGTGGCAACGCCATCCGCCGCGAGGTTCTAGAGCGCCTGGTGCAGGACCAGCTCTTGGCCCAGCAGGCGACGGAGCTCAAACTGACGGTGAGCAGCGACGAGATCGACCGCGCCATCGAGCAAATCAAGCGCGACTACGGCCTCGACGACACCCAGCTCAAGGACGAGCTGCGCAAGCAGGGGCTGACCATGGCCACCTACCGGCAGAACACCAAGAAGGAAATTCTCAAGTACCGGGTGCTCAACATCGCCGTGGGCTCGAAGATCAACGTCGGCGACAGCGAGGTGCAAAGCTACTACGATCGCCACATGAAGTCGGCGAACGTACAGGTGCGCGCCAGCCACATCTTCATCGCCATCCCCGAGGATGCCGACAACGCCACGGTGCTCGATCGCGAAAAGCTGGCCAAGTCCCTGCTCGCCCGCGCGCAGAAAGGCGAGGAGTTCGCCAAGCTCGCGCGCGAATACTCCGAGGATAGCGGCACGCGCAACGAGGGCGGCGATCTCGGCTTCATCGGCCGCGACATCCTGCCCAAACCGCTCGAGGAGCTGGTGTTCTCCATGCGCGTGGGCGACGTGCGCGGCCCGGTGCGCGCCGATCGCGGCTTCCATGTCATCAAGCTGGTCGACAAACGCACCAAGGATGCCAAGCCCTTCGCCGAGGTCCAGGACGAGATCCGGTCTCGATTGCGCCAGCGCGAGATGGAGCGCCAGACCAAAATCTATCTTGGCGATCTGCGCAAGAAGATCCTCGTCGACATCAGGCTGTAGCCATGGAATCCACAGGCATCCTAGCGAACTACGACTTCACGGGCAAGACCGTGGTCGTCACCGGGGGCGGCGGCGTGCTCTGCGGCGAGTTGGCGCGAGCCGTGGCCGCGTGCCGCGCGAACGTCGTTCTCCTCGACCGCGACCTGGCCCTCGCCGAGAAGGCGCTCGGCACCCTGCCCGGCACAGGGCACCGGGCCGTGCGCGCCGACGTCCTCGACCGCGCCGCCCTGGCCGCCGCCGCCGATGTGGTGGGCAAGGACTTCGGCAAGGTCGACGGGCTGATCAACGGCGCGGGCGGCAACCATCCTGAGGCGACTACCAACGCCGAGCGCTCGTTCTTCGACCTGCCGGCGGACGCCCTGCAATTCGTCGCCAACCTGAACCTGCTCGGCACCATCCTGCCGAGTCAAGCGTTCGGCCGCGCCATGGCCCGGCAAGGAGAAGGCGTCATCCTCAACATCTCGTCGATGAACGCCTTCCGTCCCCTCACGCGCATCCCGGCCTACTCGGCGGCGAAGGCGGCGGTGAGCAACTTCACACAGTGGCTGGCGGTCCACCTGGCCCAGGAATACTCGCCGCACATTCGCGTCAACGCCCTCGCGCCGGGCTTTTTCCTGACCGAACAGAATCGCTTCCTGCTCACCGAGAAGGAAACCGGCGAGCTCACCGCGCGCGGGAAATCCATCCTGGCACACACGCCGATGGCGCGCTTCGGCTCGCCCGCGGATCTGGTGGGCGCCATGCTGTGGCTGCTGTCGCCAGCCGCGAGCTTCGTCACGGGCGTCGTGGTGCCAATCGACGGCGGTTTTTCTGCGTACAGCGGCGTGTGATTTCGACCGGACAGGCATGGACAAGCACAAGGGGAACGTCATGGCAAAGCAGCAATTCGGCATCGTCGGGCTGGGGGTCATGGGGCAAAACCTCGCGCTCAATCTCGCCAGCCGGGGCTTCTCCGTGGCCGGCTTCGACCTGGAGCAAAAGCAGGCCGAGATCTTCGCGGCCAAGACCGCGGGCAAGAAGATCACGACCTGCCGCACGCAGGTGGAATTCCTCGACCAGCTCGAGCAACCGCGACGCATGCTTATCATGGTTCCGGCCGGCCCGCCCGTCGACGCGGTCATCGCCACCCTGCGGCCGCGGCTCAACCGCGGGGACCTGCTCATCGATGGTGGCAATACCTGGTTCCGCGACACCGTCCGCCGCATCGGCGAGCTGGAAGGCAGCGGCGTCCTCTACATCGGCACTGGCATCAGCGGCGGCGAGGAAGGCGCGTTGCTGGGCCCGTCGATCATGCCGGGTGGCAACCCCGAGGCCTGGCCGCTGGCCCGCCCCATCCTACAAGCCATGGCCGCCAAGGCCGAGGACGGCGAGCCCTGCTGCGACTGGATCGGTCCCGGCGGCGCCGGCCATTTCGTCAAGATGGTCCACAACGGCATCGAGTACGCCGACATGCAGATGATCAGCGAGGCCTTCTGGCTGATGCAAAGGCTGCTCGGCCTGGCGCCCGGCGAGGCAAGCCGCATCTTCGCCGCCTGGAACGATGGCGAGCTCGGCAGCTACCTCGTGGGCATCACGGCCACCATTCTTGCGAAGCAAGATCCGGAAACCGGAAAGCCGCTCGTCGACCTCATCCTTGACACCGCCGAGCAGAAGGGCACGGGCAAGTGGACCGCCCAGGTCTCCTTCGACGTCGGCGCCGCGGTGCCCACCCTGGCCGACGCCGTGTACGCCCGCACCTTGAGCGCGCTCAAGCGCGAGCGCGTGGCCGCCTCGGCCGTGCTGGCGGGGCCCGCGCCCGCCTTTGCCGGCGACCCGGCCGCCTTCGTCGAGTCGATCCGCAAGGCCCTCTACTGCTCGAAGATCTGCGCCTACGCGCAGGGATTCCAACTGCTGCGCGCGGCCGATCAGGACAACGGCTGGGGCCTGCGGCTCGGCGCCATCTCCTCGCTATGGCGCGCCGGCTGCATCATCCGCGCGCAGTTCCTCGGCAAGATCAAGGAGGCGTACGCTCACACGCCGTCCCTGGCCAACCTCCTGCTCGACGGCTACTTCGCCTCCGTGACGGCGTCCTACCAGCAGGCCTGGCGCCACGTAGTCGCGGTCGCGGCCGAAAATGGCGTGCCCGTGCCGGCCTTCATGAGCGCCCTAGCCTACTACGACGGCTACCGCTCGGCCAGATTGCCCGCCAACCTGCTGCAGGCGCAGCGCGATTTCTTCGGCGCGCACACCTATCGCCGCGTCGACAAGGAAGGCACCTTCCATACCGAGTGGAAGGCCTGAAGCGGGCCGAGGAAACCTCGCCGCATGCCGCCCGTGATCGGCCACGGTTCGCTCGCACCGAGGCTCTCCGCCCCTGACCTGCGGCGCATTTGCGCGGAGGCGCTGGCCAGCGGGGGGCTGGGCACGAATCCGCAGGTGAGGGAAGACGGGCACTGCCTGCCGAAATTCAGCATACTCCACCCATGATTCTCCGTCCTACCCGCCCATGTTCCCCTACGACGGCCATCTTCCTGGCCGGGCTCGCGGCGGGTTGCGGTGGGATCGGCGACGAATGGCAGGGACCACGGCACGACGCGGCCGTGGGTGGCGACACCACGCCCTTGCAGCCAGATACCCGACCGCCCCCTGACACGGCGAGCTTGCCCGATACCGGTGCCTTGGACAGCGGCGTGGGGCCGGAAACGGCCCCGCCCGTGACCATCGTGGTGCTGCCCGACACCCAATACTACTCCGTCGCCTACCCCGACGTTTTCGCGGGGCAGACGAGCTGGATCCTTGGCCAGAAGGCCGCGCTCAACATCGCCGCGGTCCTCCACGTGGGCGACATCGTCGATGGTGACACCCAGGACCAGTGGACCGTCGCCAGCACCGCCATGCGCGCCCTCGACGGCTTCGTGCCCTACGTGCTGGTTCCTGGCAATCACGACACCGACAGCGACCGCAACACCATGATTGACACCTACTTCGGTCCGGCCTCCATGCCCTGGATCACCGGCACGATGATTGCCGGGCAGATCGAGAACAACTACGCTCTCCTCGATATCGGCCCGCAGAAGTGGTTGGTGCTAGGGCTGGAATTCGGTCCGCGCGATGTGGTGGTGACCTGGGCCGAGAGCGTGCTCAAGGCCTATCCGGCCCTGCCGGCCATGATCGTCACCCACGCCTACCTCTACCACGACGGTAACCGCTACGACGTCAACGCTTCATCCCACCAGTCCTTCATTCCGCAGGATTACCATTACACGGAAAGCCAAGGGATCAACGACGGCGAAATGCTGTGGCAGAAGCTGGTCTTGCCCAACCCGAACGTGCGTCTGGTTTTCTGCGGCCATGACACCGGCTGGGCGCGACTTCGCAGCACCAGGCCGGACGGCTCGGTGGTCGACCAGATGCTTTCCGACTACCAATGGTACGGCGGGGATAGCTTCGGCGATGGCTACCTGCGCGTGGTCCAGCTCGACTACGGCAAGAAGACCATCCAGGTACAGACCTATTCGCCGTATCTGCAGCAGTACCTCACCGACGACGCGAACCAGTTCACGCTCGATCTGAACTTGTAGCTACCCCGGCGGCCAACCGAGGGAGCGGCCGGCCAGCGCGTGCAAGTGAACGTGGGGCACGCTCTGCCCCGCATCGGGTCCGGCATTCGCCACCACGCGAAAACCGCTGGCCGCGAAGCCAGCTTCCGCCGCCAGTTTGCTCGCCACGAGCATGAGCTTGCCAAGCAAGGCCGCGTCCTCGGGCTTGGTTTCGACCAGACTGGCAATGTGCCGGATGGGAATTACCAGCTGGTGAAACGGCGCCTTTGGGCCGATGTCCTTGAACGCGACCACCTCCTCGTCGCGGTAGGTGATGGCAGCGGGGATCTTGCCCTCGCAGATCTTGCAGAACAGACAGTCGCTCATGATGGCTCCTTCTAGCACAAGGCCAGCAGCCGCTGGCGCGTCTCGGCGAGCGGCGAAACCTCGTCGCGCCCCTGGCGCAAGAAAGTCGCAATGGCCTCGTGCTTCGCGATGGCCGCGTCGGTGCGCGGGTCGCTGCCCGGCCGGTACGCCCCGAGCAGGATCAGATCCCGCTTCTGTTCGTACCCGGCGACCAGCTCCCGCACCCGACCGGCGGCGCGGCGGTGCTCGTCATCGACCACGAAGTCCATCACGCGCGAGAGCGAGGCGAGCACGTCGATAGCCGGCCAATGGTTGCGCTCGCAGAGGGCGCGCGACAGCACGATGTGGCCGTCGAGAATTCCGCGCGCTTCGTCGGCGACCGGCTCTTCCATGTCGTCACCGGCCACCAGCACCGTGTAAAGCGCGGTGAGCGAGCCGCGCTCGGCATTGCCCGCGCGTTCGAGCAGGCGGGGGAGCAAGCCGAACACGCTGGGTGGGAAACCGTGGCGCACCGGCGGCTCGCCCGCGGCCAGGCCGACCTCACGCTGGGCGCGCGCGAAACGGGTCAGCGAATCCATCAGCAAGAGCACGCGCTGGCCGCGATCGCGGAACCACTCGGCGATGGCGGTGGCCACGAACGCCGACTTGAGGCGCACCAGGGCCGGCGCGT
This sequence comes from Myxococcales bacterium, assembly GCA_003136095.1. Classification (GTDB taxonomy): domain Bacteria; phylum Myxococcota_A; class Polyangia; order Fen-1088; family Fen-1088; genus Fen-1118. The sequence goes on along the minus strand of PNBO01000254.1, from coordinate 9,986 downwards.
CGCTGGTGGCGCACACCACGACCGAACGGGCACGGCCCCGCGGACCCAAGTTGTCCTCGACGAACTCGGCGACCTCGCGGCCACGCTCGCCGACCAGACAGATCACGTTTACGTCGGCCTCGGTGTTGCGCGCGATCTGGCCGAGCAACACCGACTTGCCCACGCCCGTGCCGGCGAAGAGCCCCACGCGCTGTCCCTCGCCCAGCGTGAGCAAGCCGTCAATTGCCCGCACGCCGAGCGCCAGCGGCGTTCGGATACGCTGGCGGCGCAAGGGATCCGGGCCCGGCCGTTCGACGGGCCATTCCTCCGTCGGACCGGCGATCGCCCCCGCCCCGTCCATGGGTTCACCAAGCCCGTCGAGCACGCGGCCGAGCAGCCCCTCGCCTACCCGAATCGACAGGGCACGCCCGGTCGGGCTGACCACCGCCTCCGGGCCGATGCCCGCGACCGGGCCCAGGGGCAGAAGCACGATCTCGTCGCCGCGAAAGCCCACGACTTCGGCCTGCAGGCGGGCCGGGCGTTGCCCCGCGATCTCGCCGGGCAAAGGCTCGACATCGACGTAGACCAGCTCGCCGACGCGAACGGAAGGGACCGTGGCGCGCATGACCAGGCCGGTGACCTCTTGCACGCGGCCCGCGACGCGCAACGGGTTCACTTGATCGAGAACTTGCAGGGCCTCCGCGATCTCGACCAGAACCGGTTCGCCTTCACCTTCGGCCATGCGGAAGTCCTTTCAGGCGCGGACGATCCCCGCCCCCCGCAGGGCGCGTTCGAGAGCATCGAGTTGGGTTTGCAGCCGCGCATCCAGCCGCCCCACCGCGGTTTCAACCACGCAGCCGTACCGGCCCACGGTGGCGTCGGCGATGAGCTTCACGTCCGCTTTCACACTCGCCTCGGCCAGCCACTCGGCCTGCGTGCCTGCGAGCGAAGCGAGATCGTCGGGGTGAACCCGCAGCAACACGGACTCTCTGCCCGGCTTGGCCGCGTCCAGAGCTCGCGCCGCGATCTCGCGCATGACCTTGGGATCCACCGCGACGGCGTGGCCGACGATCTTCTCCGCCATCTTGCGCGCCAGCAGGACGGCGGCGTCCCTGGCCGCCGCGCGCTCCTGGTTCGCCACCGCCCGCGCCGCCGCGAGCATGGCCGCCACCTCCTCCATGGCCGTCTTCGTGGCCGTGGTCGTGGCCGTGGCCGTCGAGGGCGCGAGCGCAGCGAGCGGCGAGGGCGCGAGCGGAGCGAGCGGGGGTGGCAGGGGAGGTGCAGGTCCCGAAGCTCCCGTAGGGAGGCGTGGCAGGGGAGGTGCAGGTCCCGAAGCTCCCGCAGGGAGGGCCGCGACCTTTTCCGATCCCATCGCGCCTTTCACAATGCGGCCCATCGCCCCGTTTCTACCATCCGACGAGCGAGCGACCTAGCGGGGCCGGTAGCCGGCCCGCCACCCGAAACGGCGAACCCGCCCCTTCCGCCTTGAGCTCCGCCTTGAGCGAAGCCAACCCGATGGCAAGCATGCGCTCGCGGGCCGTGCGCCCCTCGGAAGCAGCGGGCGCGCTCGCATCAACAGTGGCGGCCGCTCGCTCCGCTGACGAAACTGTTGCCAGCGAGGCCGCCGCGATGTCTTGCGCCCAGGGCTCACCCGCGGATGCCATGGCCCGCGCGCGCAAGGACGGCGCGGCACCGGCCAGGGAGCGTCCCACCACGCGCGCCCCCCGTCGCGTGACCTCCGACAACAGCTCCTCGAATTCCAGGTCGCACAGGCTCTGGCCGAGGGATCCCGCCGTGCTCTCGCACAGAGGCGCCAGCCGGCCAAAGGCCAGGCGCGCGAGCTCTCGGGCAGTCTCCTCGCGAATGGCCCGAGCCGCGGTCGGCGCCGGTCGAATCGCGGCCACCACCTCGGTTCGTTCGCCGGCGAGTGCCTCCTCGATCCAGCTCGGGTGGAGGCGCGACAGCCCTGCGGGCAAGGCACTCGCCGCCTCCGCCCGCCAAGCCGCGATGGTCCGCGCCCGCGCCGGTTCGTCCAGTGCGCACAGGGTCCGCCAGGCTCGGGCGCAAGACTCGCGCCGCTGCTCGTCGAGTGCCTGCAACGCCGCCTCATCGGCGCCGAGAAGCTCCACGGCGAGCAGGATCCCTCGCATCTCTCCTTCGACGATCTCCGCGCTGCTCTCGCTCTCCATGGCCGCAGGGTAGCGCATTCTGCGGCGGATCACACGGCCACGGCCACGACCACGGCCACGACCACGTCCACGACCACGACCTTGTGGTCCGCCGGGGGACTTCCTCCCAATATGAAGTAGGGCGCCTGACGCAACTTCGTGCTATGTGTCCCGCCCGTATGAGTAGTGCCGTCGCCCTTCCCAATGTAGATCCCGAATCCGTCCCCCGCCGCGGCGAGGTGCGNNGGGTTCCTGCGCCAGGCTGGCACCTTTCGCACCGGCGAGGTCATCGCCGATTGCGCCATGGACTCGAACGACCTCGAGCGCGAGCGCGGCATCACCATCCTGGCCAAGTTCACCGCCATCACCTGGAAAGGNNCTGCTGCTGGTCGACGCCTTCGAGGGACCGATGCCGCAGACGCGCTTCGTGACCCGCAAGGCACTGGCGCTCGGCCTGCGGCCGATTCTCGTCGTCAACAAGATCGACCGCGTCGGCTGTGATCCCGACGGGGCGGTCAACGACACCTTCGATCTCTTCTGCGCCCTCGGCGCCAATGAGGACCAGCTCGACTTCCCGGTCATTTATGCCTCGGGCCGCGAGGGCTATGCCATCCGCCACTTGACCGACGAGAAGAAGGATCTGTCACCGCTGCTCGACCTCATCCTCGCTGCCGTGCCACCGCCCGCCGCCGACATCGAAGGCCCGCTGGCCATGCACGTGGCCACCCTGGACTACGACGACTACTTGGGCTACGTGGCCATCGGCCGTATGCTTTCAGGCCGCGTCCGCCAAGGCGAACGCGTGCTGTGCATCCATCGCGACGGCAAGCGGGAGGAATTCCGCGTGGCCAAGATCCTCGGCTACCAATCCCTCAAGCGTTTCGAGCTGCTCGAAGCGGTGGCGGGCGACATCTGCGCCATCACCGGCATGCAGGATCTGACCGTCGGTGAAACCATCACCGACATCGCGCGTCCCGTGGTGCTGCCCCTGCTCGAGATCGAAGAGCCGACGGTGAAGATGCAATTCATCTCCAACAATGGGCCGTTCTCCGGCAGGGAAGGCAAGTTCGTGACCTCGCGCAACCTGCGCGAGCGCCTGTTCAAGGAGCTGAAGTCGAACGTCGCCTTGCGCGTGGTCGAAACCGACTCGCCCGATACCTACGACGTGCTCGGCCGCGGCGAGCTGCACCTCTCCGTGCTCATCGAAACCATGCGCCGCGAGGGCTACGAGCTGATGGTTTCGCAACCACAGGTCATCTTCAAGGACGGGCAAAGCGGCGAGAAATTGGAGCCGTACGAGGACGTGGTCATCGACGTCGATGAGAACTACACCGGCCCGGTCATTGAGGAGCTCGGCCGCCGGGGCGGGCGCATGCAGGAGATGGCCCCCGAGGGCGAGGGCCGCATGCGCCTGGAATACGCCATGCCGTCGCGCGGGCTCATCGGCTACCGTTCGCAGTTCCTGACCGACACGCGCGGGACCGGGATCATGCACCACAACTACAGCCACTACGGCCCCTACGCCGGCCTCTTCAAGGGACGCGCCAACGGCGTGCTCATCGCGCAAGATCCGGGCACCACCAACACCTACGGCCTCTTCTACCTGCAAGAACGCGGCGCCCTCTTCCTGGGGCCAACCGTGCCCGTGTACGGCGGCCAAATCGTCGGGCTGCACGCGCGCGGCAACGATCTCATCGTCAATCCCTCGAAGGCCAAGAAGCTGACCAACATCCGCACCACGGCCGCCGACGAGAAACTCTTCCTCACCCCGCCCCTCGAGCTGACCCTGGAAGCCGCGCTCGAGCTCATCAACGAGGACGAGTTGGTCGAGGTGACACCGAAAACCATCCGCCTGCGCAAACGCATTCTCGACCACAACGAACGCAAGCGTGTCGAAAAGTTGCGCGATCAGGGCACCGAGGCGTAGGAAGTGTCGTTTCCGTTCACGGAAGTGACGACGGCAGCCGATCGACTGCGGAACCCTGGAAGGGTTCCGCGCCTCCCGCGGTCGCGCTCCGGCGAGCAAAGCTCGCCTGCGCCCTCGCGCTGGGCCCGATGGCGGCGTCGGGCCTGCGCTTCCGGTCCTCAAGTACATCAGTACATTCCGGTACGGTTCTCGGCCGACTTCTTCTGCGGAACCCTCAAAAAGTTCCGCCCCTCCCACGACGGGCTTGGGCGAGCAAAGCTCGCCTTCGCCCACGCGATCGCCACTCGTTCACTGCTTGTCCTATGCTGACGAAACTGCCTACATAAAGAGGGCTCGTGAAAAGGCTGCTCGGTAAGATCATCCTCGGCGTGGCGGTCGGCGTGGCCATCTACGTCGGCTTTTCCATCTGGGCCGACGCGCGTAGCGTGGGCCGCGCCCTGGCCGGTTTCCACTGGGTGATCGCGCTCTTTGCGCTGGCCCTGGCCTCACTCAACTACCTGGTCCGTTTCGTGCGCTGGCACTACTACCTCAAGGTGCTCGGCCTCGCGATTCCGGCCGGGCACAGCTTCCTGGTCTTTCTCGGCGGCTTCTCGCTGACCGTGACGCCGGGCAAGCTCGGCGAGGTGGTCAAGGCGCTACTCCTGCGCGAATCGCACGGCATCGCCGCCGCCCGCACCGCGCCCATCGTCATCGCCGAACGGTTCACCGACCTCATGGGACTGTTGCTCCTGGCTTGCGTGGGCATCTTCACCTTCAAGACCGACCCGCGCTTTCTGGTGGTCGGCGCCGTCCTCATCGGCTTTGGCCTGGTCGTGGTCTCGGTCGAGTCGATCGCCACCTTCTGCCTGCGCCTTTCAGGCCACGTTCCGCTCGTACGCCGACTTACACCAACACTCAAGGAGGCCTACCGCACCACCGCGGCGCTCTTGCGCCCTCGCCCGCTCGGCCTGGGCGTGCTGCTCTCCGTGGTGAGTTGGTTCTTCGAGTGCACGGCCTTCTGGGCCGTGGTCCACGGTTTCGCTGGCGCCTCGGTCGAGCTCCAGGCCGCCACCTTCATCTACGCCTCCATGACCGTGGCTGGCGCCCTGTCCTTTCTGCCCGGCGGGCTCGGCGTCACCGAGGCCGGCATGCTGGCCATGCTGGGCGAGCTGGCGACCGGCTGCGGGCGTAGCGTGGCCGCGGCCGCCACCTTCGTCACTCGCCTGTGCACCCTGTGGTTCGCGGTTCTGGTCGGCATCGCCGCCCTGCTCATCTTCGCACGCCAGACCAAGATCCGGGTCGACCTGCCGGAGCAGTCTGGAGGCTAGCAGCCGGAGACGGGAGGCCCAAGTCCTCCACCTTCCGCCTCTAGCCTCCAGCCTGCTAAAGGCAATGCGTGATTCTGCCGAAGGGAGGATAGGCGCGTTTTTGCACCAAGCCTTCCCCACAGACAAGGACGTGTACCATGGCAGAAGAGCTGCGCATCAACATCTACAAGATCACCCGTGGCGCCTGCCGCAGGCTCGCTGGCCCCTGTCCACACGCGGTATGCCGCTTCAACCTGACCGCGGAACGGCGAGATAACCGTGGCGCCAAGGCGACGCAGTTCCATCTCCCCGTCGTGCACGAAACCTGCGCCCTCGAGGCGGCAGAGAACGGAGGCATGACCCTGGAGGAGATCGCCTCGCGCCTTTCGCTCACGCGCGAGCGCGTACGCCAGATCGAGCTTGGCGCGCTCAAGAAACTTTGGGCGCGGCTCGGCTGCGACGAGGTCGAGCCTGAGGCAGCGGAGCCCGCGCACGGATTCCGCCGTCCTGCGCGCATCGCCGCGTAGTCACTGCCGTATTTCGATCGACAGTGACATCGAGACATCCGCCTGCCACTGCGTAGTGGGCAAGGCGCCGCCAAGGTTCACGATGACGAGAATCCGGCGCGGCTCCGTCGAGCTCGGCCGCAGCAACGGCAACAGGTCGACCGGCTCCGGGATCGGCACCTCGAAGGTCTTGCCCGCCGGCAGATCGAATTCGCGCTCGTAGTCCGCGATCTCCACCTGCCGCGACGACAAGGTCGATGTCTTGCTGATGGGCACGCAGGCCAGGGCGTGCAAGGTTTCGATGAAGGACAGATCGGTAACCCCGCTCTTCGCAGTCAGAGCCAGCCGGTGGAGTTTCACCGAGACGATTCCGTCCTGCGCCTCCGGGTTCGCGTTCGCGCCGAGCGGGGTGCTGTCGATGCTGAAGGAGAAGGTCACCGCGGGCTGCGTGGCCGTGGTCACCGCAGGGATGGTGATGTCCGGGCGAGTCACTTCGATGTCGGAGAACTCCCCGTCGACGATGGGCGAACAGCCGGCGAGCAGCGCGGCCAACCCGAGGAGCAGCCGGCGTCCCATGCTCACGAGCCTCCGAACATGAAGACCACCCCGAGCTTGGCGGACAGCGTGCTCACGTACACCTTGCCGTCCTGGGGGATGCTGACCGTGGTGTTGGTGTTGCTGTCGACGACGACCGATTTCGGCGCGCGCACGGTGCCCATGAGGTAGCTGTAGCCGCCATGCAGGAAAAAGGTGGCATTGCCGATGACCAGATCGAATCCCAGGTGGGCGTTGAAGTAGGTGTAGCCGAACTGCTGCACGTAGGACGAAACCCATCCGGGCGTGCTGAAGAAAGTGCGAATCACGCTGTTGGTTGCGGCCAGGTTGCAGTGGCCGGCCTCGAAGCTGAACGAGGGGCCCCAGCCCACGGGAACGAGCGAGACGCCGCCGCGATATTCGAGGCTGGCCGTGTTGGTCCCGAAGGAGGCGCCCAGCCGTAACCAGTCCGACGGGGAAAGGACCAGTCCCAGGTTGAGCCCATCGGGCATGCCGGCGTCGAAGCCCAGGCCGAACGCACGATGGCCGCCTTTTGTCCCGGGGGCCTTCGCGGCGGCGACCGTGCCACCGGTAGCCGACCCGACTGGTGCGGGCTCCGCCCCGATCGCCGGGAGCATGGGCACGCCCGCGAAGCCCGGAACGGCTGGCGGCGGGGGCGGCGCTGGCGGCGCCGGCGCGTAGACGGGCGCCGCCACCGGCGGAACGTAGACGGGTGCTGGCGGCGGGGGAGCGTAGACGGGGGCTGCCGCCGGGGCGACCGGTGGGGACGATGGCGCCGACTCATACCCCGGGCGCCGCATTGGCGTATAGGTGACCTGCGCATCCACCGGCGCCGGCGCGGCCGGAACCCCATACCCAGGATAAACCGGCGGCGACGCACTCTGCGCCCTTGCAGTCCCAGCCGCGGCGGCCAGCGCCGCGCAGGCGAGAAGAGCGAAGCGGCACGCGCGTCCTACCAGGAATGCCATCGGCCCGATGATACCACGCCGCACGATGGGCCCGGACGCGGGGCAAGGCCCGACCCACCGACGGCGTGCGTGTCAGCACACGCGGAGCTATTTGCGCATGGCACAGCTATGCACGCCCGCCGAGGGCAAATAGCACTCGACGACGTAGTCGCGCAGCATGCGGTCGGTGTTGAAACGCCAGCCCAGCGTGCGGATGGCGCGCTTGATGTACGCCACCCATCCGTGCGGAACCCCCTGCTCGTCCTGGTTGTAGTAGAGCGGCACAACCTCGCTCTCCAGCACGCGGTAGAGCGACTCGGCATCGCGGCGATCCTGTTCGGCCACGTCGACGTGGCAGACGCCGTTGCCGATGGCGAAGCCGTTGAGCCCATCGTACGCCTCGGCCCACCAGCCGTCGAGCACCGACAGATTGAGACCGCCGTTGAGCAGAACCTTCTCGCCGCTCGTGCCGCTCGCCTCTTGCGGCCGGCGCGGGGTATTGAGCCACACGTCCACGCCCTGCACGAGATGCCGGGCGACGTTGATGTCGTAGTCCTCGACGAAGACGATGCGCGTGCGCAGCTCGAGCGACATGCTGGCCTGAACCACGGTCTTGAGCACCTCTTGTCCTGGCTGATCCGCGGGGTGCGCCTTGCCCGCGAAGACGATCTGCACCGGCCGGTCGGAGTTGCACACGATGCGCTTGAGACGTTCGACGTCGGTGAAGAGCAGATTCGCGCGTTTGTAGGTGGCGAACCGCCGCGCGAACCCGATCGTCAGCGCATCGGGATCGAGGGCCGTGGTGGCCGCCTGGATCATCTCCTCAGTGTGCCCGTTGCGCCGCCGCTGCGCCGCGACCTCGCGCCGGACGAAGCTCACCAGGTTGGCGCGCAAGGTGCGGTGGGTTTCCCACAGCTCGGCGTCGAGCACGCCCTCGATGCGCGCCCACATCTTGGGTTCGGTCAGATTGTCGGCCCAGTCCGGGCCGATCCGCCGGCTGTAGAGCTCCTGCATCGCGGGCGCGAGCCAGGTGCGCGCGTGCACGCCGTTGGTGATGTGGCCGACCGGCACCTCGTCCTCGCGATGGTGCGGCCACAGCACCTGCCAGGCACGGCGCGTGACTCGGCCGTGCAGACAGGAAACCGCGTTCGCGTAGCGGGACATCTTGAAGGCGAGCACGGTCATGCACAATGCTTCGCGCGGGTCGTCAGGCCGTACACGGCCGAGGCCCAGGAAGTCCTCACGTGAGAGCCGCAGGGACTGCCGCAGGAACTCCAGGTGCTCGTCGGCGAGCGCGGGTGGAAAGCGGTCGTGACCGGCGTCCACCGGGGTGTGGGTGGTGAACACCGTGGACTGGGCCACGTCCTGCGCGACCTCGGCGAACGAAGCGCCAGTTTCGATCATGCGCAGGCGCGCGTATTCCAACGTGGCGAAGGCGCTGTGCCCTTCGTTCAAGTGCAGGCCGCTCCAGTCGATCCCGCAGGCGCGCAGGGCGCGAATGCCGCCCACGCCGAGCAGCAACTCCTGCCGAATGCGCATGCGCTGGTCGCCGAAGTACAGGCGCGCGGCCAGGCGGCGGTTCTCGTCCGAGTTGCCGTCCAGATCGGTGTCGAGGAGCAGGAGCTGGTTGCGGCCGACGTTGACCTGCCACACCTGCGCGAGGAGGCGTTCGTGGGCGAGCGGCACCTCGATGATGAGCGGCTTGCCGTCGGCCCCGGTCTTGAGGGTGGTGCATAGGTAGTCGGTGGGAGCGCTGACGTACTCCGCGTGTTGCTGCCCTTCGCGGTCGATGTGCTGGCGGAAATAGGATTCGCGGTAGTAGAGGCCGACCGCGACCAAGGCCAGCCCCATGTCGGAGGCGGTCTTGAGATGATCGCCGGCCAGCACCCCGAGACCGCCACTGTAGATGGGCAGCGACTCGTGGATGCCGAACTCCGCGGAAAAGTAGGCCACGGGCCGCACGCGCAGCGGGGCGGCGTGGGTCTCGGCCCAGGTCGGCGTGGTCGGGGAAATATAGGCACGGAATTCCCGGTAGGCGCGGTCCACGCGCGCACGCATGGCGGCGTCGCCGGCGAGATCGTGCAAGCGTTCGCCGGTCAGGCGCCTGACCACCATCAGCGGGTTGTGCTTCGACGCGCGAAAACCGTCGCTGTCGATATCGCGAAACAGCTTGATGACGGCCGGGTTCCACGCCCACCACATGTTCATGGAGAGCTCGTAGAGCTGATGCGCCAGTTTTTCCGCGGGCGTCATGCGTGCATGAGTGTTGCACAGACGGAACGGCAATTCAGGGATATAATGCTAGCGGACCATGAATCATGGATGAACCACGTCTACTTGCCTTCATCATGGCGGGCGGCAAGGGAGAGCGTCTTTTCCCGCTTACCCGTGATCGCGCCAAGCCCGCCGTCCCCTTCGGTGGTCGCTACCGCATCATCGACTTCGTGCTGTCCAACATGCACAACTCCGGCATCCGCGCCATGTACGTGCTCACGCAGTACAAGGCCCAGTCGCTGGACGAGCACATCCAACACGTGAGGGGTACTAGACGCACGCACGCCGACTTCGTGACTATTGTTCCCGCGCAGCTGCGCATGGGCGAGAGCTGGTACCGCGGC